>JAFEEH010000100.1 GCA_018241185.1 Pseudomonadota bacterium
ACCGCGCCGGCCACGTACACCGAGCCGGCCAACCCGACCTGCGTGGCCGTGAGCGCCAGCGTGTCGCCACGTTCCAGCACGCCGCCGATGGAGCCGACCAGCGTCACCTCCAGCCCGTCGAGCACCCACGCGATGCCCAGCGCGATCACCACCCGCCAGTGCCAGCGCGACCAGGGCAGGCGGTCCAGGCGTGCGGGGATGTCGGTGCGCAGCGCGGTCGACGCGTGGGAGGCGGGGTGGGAGGGGATGGACATGCGGATCGTGCGCCGTGCGGGCGACGCGAGGCGGTCACCTTAGCCGAGCACGCGGGCCGGCGTCGTCGGTCTGGGCCGACACCTGCTGTCGCGCTCGGCCGAGGCTGCTGGATGGTCGCGGGCGCCACGGTGAGCCCATAGACGCACGACGGAGATCACGCACCATGAGCAGCCCACCCCGAACGCCCGACCCCCACACCCCGGCCCCGGCACCGCACCCGCCGGACGAACCCGAGATCACGCAGGAGGAATCGGTGCCTGTGGACCGCCGCGACACCGAGGGCGAGCGCCTGATGGACCAACTGGGCCGCGAGCGGCGGCAGAAACAGGCGGAGGACTGAGCATGTCGTTTCGATCCGTTCCGCTTCCGCGCCCGGCCGCCGGGGCTCCCCCTCAGGAGGCGCCACCGGGCACCCAGCCGGCACCGCCGGTGCCGCCTTCGCCACCGCCGGAGCCATTGCCCGACCAATTCCCGGTCAGTTGAGCACCTGACGCGGCCGAGCCGGAGCGCCTTGCTTCAAGTCGACCAGATCCGCGGCGGCGTGGCGGGCAGCCCCCACATCTCGCGCCGCCAGCCGGCCCACACCGTGCGCAGCAGTTGCACGGCCGGTTCGACCAGCGGTGCCAGCACCCGCAGCACCACGACCTGTGCATTGGGTGCGGTGGCGCCGGCGGTATCGGCCAGGGCGTGCTCGCCCAGCGCTTCGCGCGCAATGTCCAGCAGGCGCTCCCGGCGCGGGCGCGGCATCGGCTCCCCGACGACGTGGAAGAGCGAAGCCAGGCACTGTCGCCCGGCCAGCCCGAGAGGCGATTCGAGCAGACGCCTGTCGTGGGCATCGATGCGCCCGCGCTCCAGCCAGACGCCGGGCAGCTCGATGTGCTGCTGGTAGCGCCCGGCCACGAACGGCTGGCCCGACAGCGGCAGGCCCAGCGCCGTGATGTCCCAGCCGATCAGTTCGCCGCCCGGCGCCACCTGCATCTGCAGCCGGTTCTCGGCCAGGCAGCCGCTGTAGCACAGCGCCTCGAGCGGCAGCCACTCCAGCCGCGCGCCGGCCGCGACGTTCAGCCGCGTGCGCTGCAAGGCCAGCTCGCCGTCGGAGCGGTAGAAGCGCGACGCGCCCGGCGTGGTGATCAGCCCGTGGCTGCCCGCTGCCGCATCGACCGCGATGTCGAGCGTGTCGCCCCCCACCAGGCCTCCGGGCGGGTGCACCAGCACGTTGTGGCAGATGGCGTCGCCCTCGGGGTAGAGGCTTTGCAAGATGCGTAGCGGGCCATCATGGCGAAAGCGCGCCAGGCTGCGGCCGTGGTCATGGTGGTAGGCGATGTCGAGTCGGGCGTGCCAGGGCATCGCGGGAGTCTAAGTGCGCGGCGCACACAGGTTGACCGGGCGCAAGGCCGGCTGGCCGCGCGGGTGCGACAGTCGGCAGCCACTCCGGAGATCGCCATGACACACCGCGCCGCCCAGGTCATCCGCGAAGAGCATGCCGCCATCGCGGCCATGCTCCGCACCGTGCTGCTGCTGCTCGCGCAACACCGGCGCGAGGCGACGCTGCCGCGCTTCGACGCACTGCGCGCGATGCTGTTCTATGCCGACGAATTTCCCGCGCGCGAGCACCATCGCAAGGAAACCGAGCTGCTCTTCACCCGTCTGCGGGCGCGCACGCCGCTGTCGCGCGACCAGCTGGACCAGCTCGACAGCGAGCATGGCCGCGGCGAACGCATGATCCGCCAGGTGCAGCACGAGCTGACCGCCTTCGAACTGCTCGGCGAGCCGCGTCGCCAGGGCTTCGAGCAGGCGGTCGAGCGCTACGTCGACTTCTACCTCCAGCACATGGCGATGGAGGAGTGCGACATCCTGCCGCTGGCCGAGCGCGTGCTGACGGCCGAGGACTGGGCCGACCTCGACGCCGCCTTCGCCGAACCCGCGCCGCCGGGCCAGGTGCCCGACGCCGCCTACCGCGCGCTGTTCACCCAAATCGTCAACAAGATCCCGGCGCCGCTGGGGCTGGGCGCCGCGTCGCACTGAAGCGCGCAGGCCGTCCGGCGTCGCGCTATGGATTCGATAGCTGCTCGCGCGGGCTGCACGGGCGCTGCGGGCCGTTTTGGCCTCAACTCCCGAATGGGGTCACCCGTCACAGCAGCGAAATCTGCTGCGCCCGCGCCAGCGCACCGGTGCGGTTCTTCACGCCCAGCTTGGCGAAGATGTTGTGCAGGTGCCATTTCACCGTCGCTTCCGACAGGAACAGGCTCTGCGCGAGTTCGCGGTTGCCCAGGCCGGCCTTGAGCAGGCGCAGGATCTTGAGCTCGCGCTCGGTCAGCTCCTCGGTGGCGACAGGGGCCGCCACGGCGGGCGCGGCGCTGCGGCCCGCGGCCTGCAGCAGGCGCGCGAGGTAGGCGGCCGGTACCTGGTGCGCGTCGGCCGGGCCGGGCGCGCGCGTGCTGCCGATCGCCTCGACCAGGTCGAGCAGCAGGGGGTCGAGGTCGAGCAGGCTGCGCAGCAGACCGCAGCGCGCGGCCAGGGCCAGGGCCTCGTCGAGCGTGCGCAGGGCCTGGGCTCGGTCGAGGCCGCGATGCTGCTGCGCGGCCTTGAGTGCCAGCAGACGGGCTGCGTGCGCCAGGTGCCCCTGGTGCTGCGCGCGGCGGATGGCGGCGTTCAGCGGGCCGGTCGCCTCGGCGCCCTGGCCGCGTGCGATGCGCAGGCGCAGGGCCAGCAGTTCCACGCTGTTCTCGTGCGCGGGCGTGTCGGTCGCATCGGTGCGCGTGGGCGCGAGCGGCGAGCCGGCATCGACGAAACCATAGGACTGCGCCAGCCGCACCGCGTCGTCGAGCGAGGCCACGGCCAGGCGCAGCGCGCAGCGCTCGGCCGCGAGGATGCGCGCCAGCCGCGGCAGCTTGAGGCGGTGGCCCAGCGATTCGCCCTCCAGCAGGCAGGCGTCGGCGCCGGCCGCGTCGCCGCGGTGTCGCAGCAACCGAGCTCGCGTGAGGTAGCCGGCGGTGCTCATCTCGACCAGGCCGTGCTCGTCGATGAAGGGCAGGCCGAGGTCGAGGTAGCGCTGCGCCTGCGCCGGCTCGTCCTGCTCCCAGCAGGCTTCGGCCGCCAGCAGCGTGAGCATGGAGCCGGCGTACGAGGCCACGCCCAGGCTGTGTTCCACCGTGGCGATGCCGTGGCGCGCGTGTTCCAGCGCCTGGCCGTGGTCGCCGCGGCGCAGCGCGATCATGGTTGCCAGCGCGCTGGCCCAGGCCAGGCCGTAGTGGGCGCCGCATTCCTCGAAGGCGCGGCGCGCGATGGCCAGCGCCTGCGTGCCCTGCTCGAAGGCATCGGTGGCGCAGCAGCCGGCGGCCAGCACGTTGGCCACCACGCCGGTGCGGAAGGCCTCGGCCTGCGGCCAGCAGCGCAGCCAGGCCTCGCCGGCGGCCTTCGCGCGCAGCGGCTGGTCCGACAGGGCGTAGTACACGCAGCGGATCATCTCGACCACGCAGCGCACCGAGCCGTCGTGGTCCATGCCGTCCAGCCCGTCGCCCTCGAGCGCACGCAGCTCGGCGTCGGCCTCTACATGCCGGCGCGTGAGCACCAGCGACCACGCATGCCCCGTGCGGATGCCGGGCCGCGCATGCACCAGCGCCTGCGGCAGCCGCGTGAGCCAGCCCAGCAGGGTGGCGTGCTCGCCGCGGTGCTGCACCAGTTCGGCCGAGAAGGCCGCCACCAGGTCGGCGGCGCGTTCCAGGTCGTGCGCGTCGAAGGCGTAGCGCACCGCTTCGTGCGGCAGGCCGTGGCGGTCGAACCAGTCGCTGGCGCGGCGGCACACGGTGCGCGCCGTGTCGCCGGGACGCTCGCGCCCGCGGCCGCGCAGGTAGTCGGCAAAAAGGTGGTGGTAGCGGAACCAGGTGCGCGAGCGGTCCAGGCCCGACAGGAACAGGTGCCGTGCCTGCACCTCGGCCAGCATCGCGCGGCTGTCGCCCTTCGCCAGCACCTCGTCGCACAGCTCGGCGCAGAAGCGGTCCAGCGGCGCGGTGTCGAGCAGGAAGGCGCGCAGCTCGGGCCGCAGGCTGTCGAGCACCTGCTCGCCCAGGTAGTCGGTGATGTCGCGGTCGCTGCCCGAGAAGGCGGCCAGGAAGGCGCCCTTGTCCTCGCTTTCGCGCAAGGCCAGCGACGCGAGCTGCAGGCCGGCGATCCAGCCTTCGGTGCGCTCGTGCAGCGCCTCGAGCTGGGCGCGGTCGAGCGCCGCACCGCTCACCCGGCCCACGAAGTCGGCCGCCTCGTCCAGGCCGAGACCGAAGTGGGCGGTGTCCAGCTCCAGCAGTTCGCTGCGCAGGCGCCATTGGCTCAGCGACATGGGCAGGCGGCGCCGGCTGGCCATCACCAGGCCGACGGTGGGCGGCAGGTGCGCCATCAGCCATTCGAGCTTGCGGTGCACGCCCTCGGCCTGCACGAGGTGGAAGTCGTCCAGCACCACCAGCAGACGTCCCGTGTGGCCGGTGAGGTCGTGCAGCAGCGACGCGACGATGGCGTCGAGCGAGACCATGGTGCCGCCCTCGGTCTGCGCCAGCGCGCCCCGGCCCAGGGTGGCATCGGCGCGATGCAGCGCAGCCGCGAGGTAGCGCATGAAGCGCAGCGGATCGTTGTCTTCGGCGTCCAGGCTCAGCCAGGCGCAGGCCGCGCCGAGCGACTCGACCTGCGCGACGAACTGCGCGAGCGCCGTGGTCTTGCCGTAGCCGGCCGGCGCCGTGATGCTGACCAGCCGCTTGGTGAGGCCCGCATGCAGCAGCGCGGAGAGTTGCGCGCGTGCCAGCATCTGCGGCGCGAGCTGCGGCGGCGCCAGCTTCGATTCGATGAGCAAGGCCGCCGTGCCCGGCGGGGGTGTCTCCTGCATGGCCATCCTCTGCGGAAAACGGTGTTCGCATCAGTTGGCGAACACCCATTTCAGTATCGGGGATTCGTGCTGCCGAGGGGTGCCATATCAGGGCACCCGCGGAACTGGCTTTGCCAGGCCGCTGGGTGCGCCCCCTTCGCGCAGCAGAAGGGGGAGCCGCGAAGCGGCTTGGGGGTTGAACTTTCTAATCTGCCCGATGTGTCTCGTAGAGCGTCACCACGCAAGCCCCACCCAGCCCCAGGTTGTGCTGCAGCGCGATGCGTGCGCCGTCGACCTGGCGCTGCTCCGCACTCCCGCGCAGCTGGTGGGTGAGCTCGTAGCACTGCGCGAGGCCCGTGGCGCCGAGCGGGTGCCCCTTGGACAGCAGCCCGCCCGAGGGGTTGGTCACGACCCGGCCGCCATAGGTGTTGTCGCCCCCGTCGACGAAGGCGGCGGCACCGCCCTCGGCGCACAGGCCCAGCGCTTCGTAGCTGATCAGCTCGTTCTGCGCGAAGCAGTCGTGCAGCTCGACCACGTCGACGTCCTCGGGGCCGATGCCGGCCTGGGCGTAGACCTGCTGCGCCGCGTCCTGGCTCATGCCGTAGCCCACCACGCGCATCATGTCGTGGCTCTCCAGGCTGTCGGCCTTGTCGGTGGTCATGGCCTGGGCGGCGATGCGCACGTCGGTGCGCAGGCCGTGCTCGCGGGCGTAGCGCTCCGACACCAGCACCGCCGCGGCCGCGCCGCAGGTGGGCGGGCAGGCCATGAGCCGCGTGAGCACGCCGGGCCAGAGCATCGGCGCGTTCATCACCTCGTCTTCGCTGAGTTGCTTGCGCAGCAGCGCCAGCGGGTTGCGCGCCGCGTGACGGCTGGCCTTGGCGCGTACCTTGGCGAAGGTCGACAACGGCGTGCCGTACTTCTGCATGTGGGCCAGGCCCGCGCCGCCGAAGTAGCGCAGCGCGATGGGCAGGTCGGGCATGCCGACCAGGGCGTCGACCTCGCGGTCGAAGTCCTCGAAGGGGCTGGGCCGGTCGTCGAACACGGTGCCGAGCGCGCCCGGCTTCATCTGCTCGAAACCCAGCGCCAGCACGCAGTCGGCCGCCCCCGACTGAATGGCCTGGCGCGCGAGGAAGAGGGCGGTGGACCCGGTCGAGCAGTTGTTGTTGACGTTGACCACCGGAATGCCCGTGACGCCCAGGCCGTACACCGCCTTCTGTCCGCTGGTGGAGTCGCCGTACACGTAGCCCACATACGCCTGCTGGATGGCGCCGTAGGCGATGCCCGCATCCTCCAGCGCCAGGCGACCGGCGGCGGCGCCCATGCGGTGGTAGGGCTCGCTTGCGCCGGGCTTGGCGAAGGGGATCATGCCGACGCCGGCGACGCACACTGCGTGAGTCATCCTTGTAGTTCCTTCATGCGCCTCAACAACTCGGCGCGGATGTCCTTCTTGAGCACCTTGCCCACCTTGGAGCGCGGCAGGTCCGGCCACACCTCGACCTGCTTGGGCGCCTTCACGCTGCCGATGCGGGCCTTGACGAAAGCCTGCACCTCCTCGGCCTGCAGCGTGCGGCCGGCGTGCGGCTGCAGCACGGCCACCACGCGCTCGCCCCACTTGTCGTCGGGCAGGCCGACCACGGCGCCGTCCTGCACGTCGGGGTGCTGCAGCAGGGCCTGCTCCACCTCGACCGAGTAGACGTTGAAGCCGCCGGTGATGATCATGTCCTTGGCGCGGTCCACGATGTAGAGGTAGCCCTCGTCGTCGAGGCGGCCGATGTCGCCCGTGTGGTGCCAGCCGTGCAGGCCGGCCTCGGCCGTGGCGGCGGGGTTCCTGTAGTAGCCGGCCATCACGAGCGAGCCGCGGATCACGATCTCGCCCGTCTCGCCGGTGGGGAGGACTTCGCCGTCGGCATTCATGGTGGCGACCTGCACCAGCGGGCCGGGCCGTCCGGCGGACGACAGCCGTTCGCGCGCCACGCTGCCGTCGGCGCGGAAGTGCTCGCTGGGCGCCATCATCGAGATCATCATCGGCGCCTCGGTCTGGCCGAAGAGCTGGGCCATGACGGGGCCGATCTTCACCAGCGCCTCTTCCAGCCGCGCGGCGGAGATCGGTGCTGCGCCGTACCAGAAGCACTGCAAGGAGTCGCGCTTCGTCGTGGCCAACTGCTCGTGCGCCAGCAGCATGTAGATCAGCGTGGGCGGCAGGAAGGTGTGGGTGACGCGGTGGCGCTCGATGAGGGCCAGGAACTCCGTCAGGTCCGGCTTGGGCATGACGACGATGCGCCCGCCCAGCGTCATGATCGGAAAGCACAGCACGCCGGCCGCGTGCGTGAGCGGCGCCAGCGCCAGGTAGCAGGGGCGGCCGTCGAAGGGGTAGCCCATCAGCGTGAGGGCGGACATGCTCTCCAGGTTGGCGCCGGTGAGCATCACGCCCTTGGGTTGGCCCGTGGTGCCGCCGGTGCCGGCGATCATCGCCAGGTCGTCCACCGGGGCGACCTGCAGGGGCGCATCGTTCAAGCCGCCGAGTCACTGCGCCAGGGACGGGGCGAAGGGCGTTTCCTTGTCCAGGCACACCCACTGTCGCACCTTGGACAGGCCGGGCCGCATCTGTTCGACCATGGCGGTGTAGTGGCTGTGGAAGATCAGGCAGGCGCAGTCGAAGGCGTCGAGCACGTACTGGTTCTCGATCGCCTCGTTGCGCGGGTTGATCGGGCACCACACACCGGCGGCGCGCGAGATGCCGAACACGCAGGCGAAGGCGGTGGCGTCGTTGCTCGACAGCACCGCCACCTTCTCGCCAGGCGCGACGCCCGAGCGCTGCAGCGCCCGGCCCACGCGGTGGCTGATGCGCTGCACCTCGCCGTAGCTCAGGTCCGCATCGCCCATGGTGAGGCAGGGGCGGTCGGCGCCCAGCTGCGCGCCCTTGTCGAGGTAGTCGACCAGCCGCATCTCGCCCCTCAGTTCTGCACAGTGAGCAGCGGCGCCTGCACCAGCCCGAAGCTGCGCAGCACGCCCAGCAGCTCGTGGTGGCCGAAGGCCTGGCAGCCCGAGGCGAAGCCCACCCGCCTGGGCGCCTGCTGCAGCAGCGAGGCCGCAGCGAAGGCCTGCAGCAGCCCGGTCTGCTTGTAGTTGCAGTTGCCGAAGATCACGCAGTGCGCGCGGCCCAGCGGCCCCTGCGCGTGCACCGAGTCGACGGACTTGTTGATGCGCGGGTTCTCGCGCGGCGGCATGGTGTTCATCACGCCGGCGGCGGTCTGCGCCAGCGCGGCGTAGCGCGCGTCGGGGTCCATGTCCTTGGTCGCCTCCAGGGCGGCTGCCACGATCTGGGGGACGCCCAGCATCAGCGGCTTGTTGAACACGCCGCCCAGCACTTTCACGTTGGCCACGCGCGGGTCGCGCTTGAACCACACCGGGTGCGAGGTGCCGCCCCAGGGCAGGGCCAGCGCCGTCTCGTGCTGGCCGGGGATCGCCAGGGTGTACAGGCCGGCGTCGGGCTGCCATTCCTTGTACTGGTTCTGCTCGAGGTAGAAAGCCTTGGAGGTGGCGGCGTTCACCAGGATGGTCTGGGTCGACGCGATGGTGGGGCTGCCGCCCCAGAAGACGGCGATGTCCAGCGTGTCCAGGCCGGGCGTCTCCAGGCACAGCTGCGCCGCGATCTCGCCCGTGGTGTACATCTGCGCCAGGCCGGGCGAGAGCAGCAGGCCCGCTTCGGCGAACTTCGCGCCGTACTGCTCGTCGAGCGTGATGAGCCAGTCCTGCTCGCCGGTGGTGTCGGTGTAGTGGCACTTGGCGGCCAGGCAGGCCTGCACCACCTCGGGGCCGAACCTGGCGAAGGGGCCGACCGTGTTGAGCACCACCGAGGCGCCGCGGAACAGCTCGGTCAGCGCCTCGGTGGTGTGCAGCACCTCCACCACCTCGTAGTCGGCGGTCTCGATGCCCGGCACATTGGACTTCATGGCGGCGTCGAGCTTGTCCTTGCTGCGGCCGGCGGCGATGAAGGGGATGCCGTACTCGCGCAGGTATTCGCAGACCAGGCGGCCGGTGTAGCCGCTGGCGCCGTAGACGATGACGGGTTTCTTCTTGCTCATGGGTTTATCTCCTTGGATGTGATGCGTCACACCGTTCGGGCTGAGCCTGTCGAAGCCTCGCGCGGCGCTTCGACAAGCTCAGCGTGAACGGTCTGAAAGCGTGAAAGGGTCTGATATGGCGCGCGGGCTAGAGCAGCGATGAACTGACTCCGCCGTCGAGCACGTAGCCGCTCCCGTTCGAGAAGCTCGCGCGCCCGCTGGCCAGGAAGACGGCCAGCTGCGCCACTTCGTCGGGCGTGCCATAGCGCCCCTGGCGCTGCGCGATCACGGCGTTGAAGTCGGGGATGCCCAGCTGCTCCTCGAACTCGGCGCGGTGCGCCTTCACCAGGTCGGTCTCGATGAAGGCCGGCAGGATGGCGTTGACCTGCACGTTGTGGGCGCGCAGCTCGATGGCCGCGGTCTGCGCCAGCGACACCACGCCCGCCTTGGCCGCCGCGTAGCTGCCGATCAGCGCACACGCCGCCTTGGCCGTGACCGAGGCCATGGGGATGATGTGCCCGCCCCCGGCCGCGATGATGGCCGGCGCCGCATAGCGGATGCAGAGGAACACGCCGTCGAGGTTGACCGAGGTCACCTCGCGCCATTCCTCGTAGCTGGTGGCGACGAGCGGTGCCACGCGCGCCACGCCGGCGTTGGGCACCATGATGTCGAGCCGGCCATGGCGGTCCACGGCCGCCTTCACCAGTGCCTCGACCTGCGCGGGCACGCGCACGTCGCAGGCCACGGCGATGACACCCGGCACCGACGCGGCCACCGCCTGCGCCCCGGCCAGGTCGATGTCGGAGACCACGACCTTCGCGCCTTCGGCGGCGTAGGCACGCGCCACGGCCTCGCCCAGGCCGCGCGCGGCGCCCGTGACGATCGCGACCTTGTCTTGGAGGAGGAGGCTGCTGCTCATAGCAATCCGGCGGACAGGCCGCCGTCCAGGATGTAGTGGGAGCCGGTGGTCCAGCTGGCGGCGTCGGAGGCGAGGAAGGCCGTCATCTCGGCCACCTCGCGGGGCGTGCCCAGCCGAAGCTGCTTGACGGCCACCAGGGCGCTGAAGGGCACGCCGACGATCGCCTCGACGGTGGGGATCAGCCGCTCGACCATCGCGGTGCCGACGAAGCCCGGGCACACGGCGTTGACGCGGATGCCGGCCGGCCGCAGTTCGGCCGCGGCGGTGCGGCTGAGCTGGATCACGGCCGACTTCGACGCCGCGTAGGTGCCGAAGAGCGGCACGCCGTTGGTGCCCGCCAGCGAGGAGATGTTGACGACCGAGCCGCGGCCCGAGGCCGCCAGCGGCCCCAGCGCGTGCTTCATGCCCAGGAACACGCCCTTGACGTTGATCGCCATCAGCCGCTCGTACTCCTCCTCGGAGTTGTCGAACAGCGGCTTGACGATCTCGATGCCGGCGTTGTTGACCAGCGTGTCGAGGCCGTCGAAGGCGGCCACCGTGGCTTCCACCGCGGCAGCGACCTCGGCCGAGTTCGTGACGTTGCAGCGCACCGAGCGCGCCTGCGGGCCGAGCGCGTCGGCCGTGCGGGCCGCGCCTTCGGCGTCGATGTCGGCGAGCATCACCTGCGCGCCGCGCTCCACGAAGAGTTCGGCGATGGCCTTGCCCAGGCCCTGCGCCGCCCCCGTGATGAGGGCCTTGCGGCCCTGCAACTCGATCATGCGTCTGTCTCCTTGTTCGAATGCCACGGGCCAGGCGCCGGGGCTGGCGCATTCGAGCAGGGACAGGTGCGCAGGGGCGCCCACCTAAAGGTTGGTTTTTTCTGCTGCGACGCAGCAGGTTGCTATCGAAAAGATAGCTGCTTGCGCCCGCTGGACGGGCGCTGGAGGCACTTTTTGTCTGAAACCCGCTTCAGGTCTTCCAGGCGCCGTCGTGCGCGGCGCCGGCCTCGCCGAGGAGGGCGGGGCCGATGCATTCGATCGGATGCGGGGAGGCGCGGAACACGTCGCGGCACGACAGCTCGGCGTCGCGCTGGTCGCCCCGCTCGCCGCGGAAGGCGCGCAGCCGCTCGGCGTCGATGCCGAAGACCACCCGGCCGATGTTGGCCCAGAAGATGGCGCCGGCGCACATCACGCACGGTTCGGCCGAGGAGTAGATCGTCGCCTCGGCCAGTTGCTCGCGGGTGAATCCGCGGCCGGCCAGCTTGCGCACGGCGTTGGTCTCGGCATGGCCGGTGACGTCGCCGGTCTCGGTGCTGTTGCAGTAGTCCTCGGCCAGCACCTGGCCATCGGCCGAGACGATCACGGCGCCGAAGGGGCGGTTGCCGCGGCGACGTCCGGCATGCGACCAGGCGATGGCCTTGCGCAGGTAGCGGCCGTCGCGCTCGTCGAGCGGGGTTTCGGGGGGAAGGGAGCGCGTGAAAGGCATGGTGCGCGTGCACCGCCCGCGGGCGGTGACCGGAAAGAAAGCGACGGATGCGCAGGATGGTGCCATCCGATGCACGACGCATGCCAGACGTCGCGCCGACCGCACGCGAGGCAGCGGCGCCGCCAGCGCTTCAGTCGTCGTCCAGCGGGTGCCGGCCGCGGCGCAGTGGCGCTTCCGGCGGCAGGTGCGATTCCTTGAGCACCCGCTCGCCCAGTTCGGTCAGGCCGAACACCACCGCTTCGCCTTCGTCACTGAAGGCCAGGTTCAGCTTGCCGCGTGGCACCGACGCCGTGATGAGCTGCGCCGCCTTGAGCAACCTGACGCTGTCCACCTCGTGCGAATGCCTCACCACCAGGGGGAAGCGGGCCTTTTCGATGCGGGCGAGGTAGTCGAGTGACATGAGGGCTCTCCGGTCGCGTGCGGGCCATTGTGCAGACCGAAGCTGAGCGCCGAATGAGCGGCCTGTAACACCCCTGTTGGGCGTGTGAGAACGAAGGTGGGGCCATCGCCGCGGGTGCCGCCGCGCGGCGGTAGGCGGCGCTACCATCGGCCCGCTTCACAGGAGCGACACATGGCCACCACACGCAGCTTCACCGGCCGGCGCATCGGCACCGAGAGCGCCCGGCGCCTGCCCCCGGGGCAGTACCTCACGCACGACTTCCCGGTGCTCAGCAAGGGGCCGGCGCCTGCCATCGACCTGGCGCACTGGAGCTTCACCATCAGCCACGGGCCGCGCCCGCTTGCGCGCTGGAACTGGGACGAGCTGCAGGCCCTGCCACTCAGCCGCTGGGCCGGCGACATCCATTGCGTGACGCAGTGGAGCAAGTTCGACACCGAGTGGCAGGGCGTACGGATCGACGACCTGCTCGCCGCCGCCGGGCTCACGCCGCCGACCGGCTTCGCGCTCGCGCTCTCGTACGACGACTACGACACCAACGTGCCGGTGCCCGACCTGGTGGGCGGACGCGCCATGGTCGCCACGCACTTCGGCGGCGCGCCGCTCGCGCCCGAACACGGCGGCCCGGCGCGCCTGCTGGTGCCGCACCTGTACTTCTGGAAGAGCGCCAAGTGGCTGCGCGGCCTGCGCTTCACCGAGCGAGACGAGGCCGGCTTCTGGGAACTGCGCGGATACCACATGTACGGCGACCCGTGGCGGCAGCAGCGCTACTCGGACGACCCGTGAGCGCGCCGCCCCACACGCCGGCGCCCACGGAGTGGCAGGAAGCGACCGTCGTGCGCATCGATCGCGTCACGCCGCACATGCGGGCCTTTGCGTTCGATGTGCCGCGCATGGCACCGCACCGCGCTGGCCAGCACGTCGATGTGCGCCTCACGGCGCCCGACGGTTACCAGGCACAGCGCAGCTACTCGATCACGTCCGCCCCCGGCCAGAGCCTGCAACTGCTGATCGACCGCATCGACGACGGCGAGGTCTCGCCCTTCTTCCACGACGTGGCCGCGGTGGGCGACGCCATCGAGCTGCGCGGCCCGCTGGGCGGCCACTTCGTCTGGCAGCCGGCCGACGGCGGGCCGCTGCTGCTGGTCGGTGGCGGCTCGGGACTGGCGCCGCTGGTGGCCATGGCCCGTGCCTGGGCGACGGCGCCCGAGGTGCCGGTGCTGATGCTGGCCTCCGCCCGCACCTGGGACGACGTGCCGTGGGCGGACGAACTGGCGGCGCTCGAGGCACTCCATGCCGGGCGCTTTCGCTTCATGGCCGCGATCACCCGCGCCGCACCCGAGCGCGCGCAAGACATCGCCCAGCGCTGGGATGCGGCACGGATCGGCGCCGAACTCCAGCGCTGGGGCATGTCGCCACGCCACGCCTTCGTGTGCGGCGCCAACCCGTTCGTGGAGGCAGTGGCGCAGGCGCTGCTCGTTGCCGGCGTGCCGGCGCCGGCCATCCGCACCGAGCGCTACGGCGGCTGAGACCCTTCCCGTTTTTCATGCCCCTTGTCAGGAGACATCCATGACCGTCACCGTCCGCCGCAATGGCCCCACCGGCACCGCCCACACGCTCCACATCCGTGGCCATGCGATCACCGTCGACGCCTCGATCGCCGGCGGCGGCACCGACGCCGGCCCCGAGCCGCACGACCTCTACGACGCCGCGCTGGCCGCCTGCAAGGCGATCACGATGCTGCTGTACGCGCAGCGCCGCGGCATCCCGGTCGAGGACATCCAGGTCGACGTCGACCGCGACGCGAGCCAGGAGCGGCAGGGCACCTACCGCCTGTCGGCGAAGCTGCAGGTCGGCGGCGCGCTCAGCGACGCCCAGCGCGACGAGCTGCTGCGCGTGGCCGGCAAGTGCCCGGTGCACAAGCTCATGACCGAGGTGAAGACCGAGATCGAGACGGGCTGGGCCGACGGCACGACGGCCTAGGCCGGCATGCGCTCGAAGGCCGTGAGCGACGGGTCGATGCGGTCCCAGGCCAGGCCGCGCACGCGGTAGGTCAGCACTTGCGGCGTGAAGCGCGCCGGATCGTCCAGGCTGCCGGCGGGCACGGCGATCAGATCGGGCATGGCGGCGAAGCGCAGGGCCACCGGCGTGCCGCACACCGGGCAGAAGGCGTGGATCTTGGTGTTGCCGCTGTCGCCCGCCGTCTCCCAGTGCCGCAGTTCGCCGGTGAGGGCCATGTCGGCGCTCGATGCGAAGGTCAGCCACGAGCCATGGCCCGTGCCGCTGCGGTGCTGGCAGTCCCGGCACTGGCAGTGGTTCTGGAACACGGGGGCATGCGGCGTGCTGTAACGGACCGCGCCGCATGCGCATCCGCCGGTGTAAGGGGTGGTCATGGCGGTCTCCGGTTCAGGCGTTCTTGGGCTTGGCGAAGACGTCGATGCCTTCGCCGGTCTCGAGCAGCGACTTCAGGCTCGACAGCACGATCGGCCAGCCCTTCTGGATGCCGTTGGCCATGCCGCTGCCGGCCTCCAGCTCGTCGTGGGTCACGGTCAGCCGCACCATGCCCTGGTACTCGACGATGTCGAAGCTCACGCGGCTGCGGCTGGCCGGATCGCTGGCCTGCGAGGCGTTGGCCCAGGTGATGACCAGCCGCGTGGGTGGGGTGGCCTCGACCACCTCGCCCACCAGTTCCACGGTGCGTGTGTCGTTGGCGCGCACGTGCTGCCAGGTCGACCCGGGCTGCCAGTCGGAGACGTTCTCGTGGCCCCAGTAGCGCCGCGCGACCTCGGGCCGGATGATCGCCTCGTACACCTTGTCGGGCGTCGAGCGGATGTAGGTCACGTAGACGAAACAGGTCTTGCTCATCCTCACTCTCCTTCGAGTTGTGTCTTCAGGTCGTGCAGCAGGCCGAGGCGATGGCGCTCGAACTTGCGCACCCAGCGTTCGTAGACATCGTGCAGCGGCACCGGGTTGATGAAGTGCAGCTTCTCGCGGCCGCGCCACACGGTCGTCACCAGCTGCGCCGTTTCCAGGAGGCCCAGGTGCTGCGTGGTCGACTGGCGCGCCATGTCGAGGTGCTCGCAAAGTTCGCCCAGGGTCTGGCCGTTTTTCTCGCACAGCAGGTCGAGCAGCTTCCTGCGTGTCGGGTCGGCGAGGGCCTTGAAAACCTTGTCGTCATCCATTCGGTCGGGGGGCGTTGTGGCGATGATATGCAGGCAAAAACCTGCATGTCAAGCGCACAACGGCCGACGCGTGCATCCGCGCGTCGCCCGCTGGACGCCGGGTGGGGCGTCGGTCAGTCGCGCCCGGCCGCCTCGATGGCGTGCGCCAGCACCGCCGGGTTGCGGAACCACATCTCGTGGCTGCCGTCGCATTCGACCAGACGGAACAGCCCGAGCCGCTCCGACAACCGCGGGTGCCAGGGCAGGCCGTGCGGCATGGCCGTGTCCTGCCGGCAGTTCACGTACGACTTGCCGATCGGCAGCTCGGCTAGCGGGCGCTGCAGTCGGAGCGGCTCGGTGAAGGTGCGGTACGGGTGCGGGTTGAGCTGCTCGTAGCTGCTGCGCGCCAGGGCCAGGTCGGCGTCGTTGATGAAGGCCTCTCGCCAGACCTCGAAAGGCAGCACCACGGCCTGGTGGGAGGCCGCGGCCACGGCGTCGAACATGGCCACATAGTGCGGCGGCACGAGGTCGTTGAGGCACTGGCCGTCCAGCGGCACGAAGGCGTTGACGTACACCAGGCGACGAATGCGCGACGCCGCGCGATCGGCAGCGCCCGAGATGACCATGCCGCCGTAGCTGTGGCCCACGAGCCGCACATCGGCGAGCGACTGCGACTCGAGGAAGCCGACCAGCGAGTCGACGGCGTCCGACAGGCCGATGCGGCTGCGGTCGTCGCCCGGCCGGTTGCCGGCCAGCGTGGGGCAGTGCACGGTGTGGCCGGCCGCGCGCAGGTGCGCCGCGGTGGCTTCGAGTTCGGTGCCGGTGTGCCAGGCGCCGTGGACGAGGACGTAGGTGTCGGACATGCGGTGTCTCCTGTCGATTGAACGACCGCACTCTAGGAAGGTCGTGCTCGCGCGGATGGCCGCTGTGCGCCAGCCGGATGGCCGGGGCGCGCCAGGGCTTCAGCGCCGCCGGCGCATCTCGGCCGGCGTGGCGCCCAGGTGCGCGCGGCAGCTGCGCACGAAATGCGACGCGTCCGCCAAGCCCACGCGGCGGCCGATCTCTGCCACCGTGAGGCGGTCGAAGCGCGGGTCGGCCAGCAACCGCGCCGCCGCTTCCATGCGGCAGGCCATGAGCTGCTGCGCGAAGGTGTGGCCACTGCCGGCCAGGGCGCGGTGCAGCGTGCGCTCCGACACGTCGAGCACTGCCGCCACGTCGGCGGCAGTGAGGCCAGCTTCGGCGTGCCGCTCGCGCACGAGCGTACCGATGCGTTCGCGCAGCGAGGGCGCAGCGGGTGCTGCCGGCGCGGCCTGTTGCAGGGCCAGGGCCATCAGCGCGCCCAGCTGGTCGGTGAGCAACTGCGAGGGCAGCGGCGGTCGGACCGCCAGTTCGGGCTTCAACTGGCGCGCGAAGGCAGAGAGCGCGGCGCCCCAGCCGCTTTGCCCGTCGATGCGATGGCCCAGCACTGCTTGCGCATCCGGCAGCCAGCCTTCGACCCAGGTCGGATGCAGCTGGAGCGACACCGTATCGGCGCTGTGCGCGAAGTGGAATTCATAGCACCGACGCGAGTCGACCAGCACCAGGTCGCCCGGCAGCAGGCGGGCGCCGCAACTTTCCTGCCCGGCCGTCCATGCACTGTCGGCTTTGCACAGCAGGTAGTAGAAGTTCTCGCGGCTGCGCGCGATGGCGCTGCGCGTGCGGAACACGTCCTGCGCGCTGCCCCGTACGCGGTTGACGGCGATCGGGCCCCAGGCCACCGATTCGAGCGTGGAATGGAACGCGCCGCCCGTGCCGCTGGTGGCCGACATCTCCAGAAAGCCTTCGCAGATGGCACCCACCCAGTAGTCCAGCCGCTGTTCCGGCGCTGCCGAATCGGTCGACCAGCGGCGCACGGGCCATGGCGACGCGGGGCGGTGGATGGCGGGCATGCGCCAGTGTGGCCGCAGCGCTGGCGGCCGCGCAAGCGGCGCAACCCGGCCTCAGCCGGGCGGCAGCGGTGGCGCCGTGGTGCCGGCGGGCAGGCCGATCGCCGAGACGCGGAAGATGTTGTCCTCCGGGTCGGCCAGCACGGCCTGCCATTGGCCGTAGTAGGTGGCGTAGGGCGGCTTCACGACGCGGCCGCCGGCCTTCTGCGCGGCCGTCACCACCGCGTCCACGGCGTCCGGGCCTTCGAGCATCAGCGTGGCGTAGGCGACGACGGGCACGCGTTCACCGGCCGCGGGCTGCCGGTCGGCAAGACCGAGCAGCCCGTAGGCCGGCGCAGCGTTGAAGCCGAACTGGAAGTCGGCCGTCTCCAGCGCGCGGTAGATCGGCGAGCGGCTGGCCTGCGCCTCGGGCAGGCCGAGCACCGTGCGGTAGAACTCGAACTGTGCCGTCACGTCCCGGCACAGCAGGTTGAACCAGAGCTTCATGCGGTGGCCACCACGTCTTTCCTGGGCAGGCCATAGGTCCTGCGGTACATCTCCTGCAGATGCTCGCCGGCCGTGCACGGCGCGAAGCGCGGCGCCTCGCCGGGCGGCACGGTGCCGGGCACGGCCTCGATGCGGGCGAAGTAGTCGGGCTCGTAGAAGAACGGGATCGAGTAGCGCGGCGCGCCGCCCGAGTGCAGGTTGCGCACGCGGTGCGGGTTGGAGTGGTACAGGCCGTTCGTCCAGCGCGGGATCATGTCGCCGAGGTTGACGACGAAGCAGTCGGGCATCGGCGTCGCCGCCACCCAGCTGCCGTCGGGCATCTGCACCTCCAGGCCGCCGTGCCCGTCCTGCGCCAGCAGCGTGAGCGCGCCCCAGTCGGTGTGGGCGCCGGCACCGAAGGTGCGTTCGTCGGCGCCTTCGGGATGGGGCGGGTAGCGCACCATGCGCAGCGTGACCATGGGGTTGTCGCTGGTGGCGTCGAAATAGTCCTCGGGCAGGCCGAGTGACAACGCGAGCAGCTGCATCAACTGGCGCGAGAGCGTGAGCAGGGTGCGGATGTAGGTCTCGCACTGCGCGGGCGCCTCGGGAACTTCGGCGGGCCACTGGTTGTGGCCGTAGGTCTGGTAGCCGGCGACGACGTACGGGTGGTCGTCGGGCCAGGCCATGCCGCAGTAGAAGCTCTCCTTCAGGTCCGGCCGCGCGTCGGCGTCCAGCGTCTGCGCGCCCAGGTTCTCGAAGCCGCGCATGGTGGGCGAGCGGCGCATGTCCAGGGCCTGGCGCGTGTGCGCGGGCAGGTCGAGCAGCCCGCGCGCGAGGGCGAACTGCTGCGCCACCTGTTCGGCCGGCACGCCATGGTGGGCCGCGTAGAAGAAGCCCGAGGCCATGGCCGCCTCGCGCAGCTGTGCAGCCGCTTCGGCGCGGCGCCCGCCGCCGGGCGCGAGCGCGTCGCGCAGGTCGATGACGGGGATCGACATGGGTCGTGCGCCGTTGCTCACGCCTTGAGCTTGCGCTCGGCCGCCGCGGGCAGGAAGCGGTCGGTCCAGATGTCGGCCACCGCGGGCGTGCTCTTGAGGCCGAAGGCATCGACCGTCTCGGCGATGGTGGCCTGCAGGCGCTCGGGCGTGGCTGCGCCCCAGCCGTGGCTGCGCGTGCCGGCGGTCTTCATGCTGCCGTCGACGATGAGCTTGAGGCGCTCGAACTCGATCTCCTCGTTGGCCAGCGGCTCGCGCGCCTTCACGGCCGCAGCGCCCGCCTTGGGGTCGGCGATGGCGTCGACCCAGCCGCGCGTGGTGGCCTTGACGAAGGCCTTCATCGCCTCGGCCTGCTCCATGCTCTTCGCGTTGGCGACCAGGCCGTTGCCGTACGACTTCATGCCGTAGTCGGAGAAGCGGAACATCGTGATCTGCTCCGGCCCCATGCCGCGGGCCTTGAGGTTGAGCAGGCCGGTGAAGTAGAAGTAGGCCGAGGCGTCGAAGTCGCCCTTGACGAAGCGCGTGTCGCCGATGTCCGGCGCCACGTTCTCCCACCTGACGCCGGACGGGTCGAAGCCCTGCGCCTTGGCGAACACCGGGAAGAGCTTGCGCGAGGCGTTGAAGGGCTGGCCGAGGATGGTCTTGCCGGCCAGGTCGGCGGGCTTCTTGATCGGCCCGTCCTTGCGCACCAGGATCGAATTGGGGTTGAGGTCGTACTGGATCGCGACGGCCGCCAGCTTCGCCTGCGGGTTGTTGACGTTGAACTCGATCATGGTCGCGAGGTCGGCCGAGGCGCAGTCGTAGGCGCCGCTGCCGACCAGGCTGATCGCCGCCGCCGAGCCGTTGCCGGTGTCGATGGTGACGTCGACGCCGGCGTCCTTGTAGTACCCGCGCTGCTGCGCGAGCAGGAAGCCGGCGGCCGTGGCCTCGACCTTCCAGCCGAGGTTGAACTTGAACTTCTGCAGGCTGCCCTGCGCGCGCACGAAGGGGGTGGCGGCCAGCAGGGTGGCGGCGCCGGTGGCGCGCAGGAAGGCGCGGCGGGGAAGGACGGAACGGGACATGGCGAAAGCTCTCCGGGTGGGCAGGACCTGGGACAACGGGCACGCACCGTGCGGCGCCGCTGGCGGACGCGTCGGCGCGTCCAAGAGCAATTTCCGGGCGGCTGTGGGGCCGCTGAACGCTTCTACTCCGTGCGTCGGGGTGTGCAGCTTCCGTGCCAGTGCTGATGCGACAGGCGTCGGTGCGTCGGCACCGGCGTTGTGCCTGCCCGCGCCGTCGCGGTGCGCTGCGTTCCATGCCGGGGCGGATGCCCCCGCGCCGCCATCGGGCTTCGCGAAAAGCTGGCGTTGAGCTCGGCGACAAGGTGAAAATGCACGCAAGAGTAGAAGCGTTCAACCGCTGCATGCGTCCCCTGTCGCGCGATTTGCGCGACCTGCGCGATGCATCAATGGCCGGGAATTGCTCTTGAGGTCTTTCTTCCCCCATGACTTTCAGGAGCAGCCACACATGACCGAGGCCACCTACGCCCTCCACGAACTGAGCAAGGAATCGCGCATGGGCGCGATGGGCTCGGAAACCACCACACGCGAAGTCCGCCGCATCAGCCTGGCCGACTTCGAGAACCGCAAGGCCGAGATCGCCGACCAGCTCTGGGACGCGGCCATCGACGTCGGCTTCTTCCAGCTGGCCGACCATGGCGTGCCGCTGGCCGACATCCGCGCCGCCTTCGCCGAAGCCGAGCGTTTCTTCGCGCTGCCCGATGCGGTGAAGGCCCAGTACCCGCTGGCCAACAACGCCGGTTGGGAGAGCAAGGCGCAGGTGCGACCCTCCACCGGCACGGCCGACCAGAAGGAGAGCTACCAGATCACGCTGCCGCTGATGGGACCGCTGTTTCCGACCGAGGACGAGCTGCCCGGCTTCAAGGCCGCGATGCTGGCCTTCGAGCAGCAGAGCTGGGCCATCGGCATGAAGGTGCTGTCCTGCTTCGCACTCAAGATGGGCCTGGGCGAGGACTTCTTCACCCGCGCCCACGACAAGTCCAGCCCCGACTACCAGAGCACGCTGCGGCTGCTGCACTACTACGCCATTCCGCCCGAAGTGCAGGACAAGCTCGACTTGTGGCGTGCCGGCGCGCACACCGATTTCGACTGCCTGACGCTGCTGTACCAGCGCCAGGGGCAGGGCGGGTTGCAGGTGTGCCCCGGTGCCGAGTTCGAGAAGCAGGAGTGGACGTCCATCCCGCCCGAGGAGGACCTGATCACCTGCAACATCGGCGACATGCTCATGCGCTGGAGCGATGACGTCCTGCCCAGCAATTTCCACCGCGTGCGCAACCCGCAGCCGGGCGAGTACATGGGGCCGCGCTACAGCATCGCCTTCTTCTGCCAGGCCAACCGCGACACGCTGATCGAGTCGCCCTCGGGCAAGTACCCGTCGATCACGGCGGGCGACTACCTCAAGCAGCGCATCGCGGCGAATTTCGGCAAGAAATACTGAAAGTGCAATCGGGCTGTGGCGCTTGCTGGGCGAGCGCTGGCGCCGAAATCGTCACGTTCGTTTCTTTCTTCCTGTTGGCTGTTGTGTAGCTTTTGATGGGGGCTTGCTCCGTCGTTGCTGCCGATCGGCCGGCACGACCGGCAGGGGCGCTGGCGGCGGCCGCGGGCCTGCGTTCTCCGGCTCAGGCTCGCGCTGACCGACTTGCTGTGCGTGCGGCGTGCTCGCTGTCCATCGACGTGCTTTCGGCACTGCACGGCGCCGCGAATGGCGCCTGCGCCCGCAGGCCCACGATCACCGCCCTGAACCGCTGCGCTGCATCCCCTCCAGTCCCCTCTCCCTATCCCTCTCCCTCCCCCGCTGGGGGAGGGTCGGGGTGGGGGCTTGCAGCGGCTGAAAAAGCTGTGCCTCATCCAGCGCCGGGGTGCCCCTCACCCCACCTCTCCCCAGCGGGGAGAGGGGTAAAACCGGACGCGCCCGCGCCATGCCGGCCGGGTTCAGCCCCGCAGCGGCCCTTCACTCCAGATTCGGCCTCGCAAAAAAGAAGAAAGCGCAGAGAAGGGGACGTCCGCGGCCTTCATGGCCGCCGGACCTCCAGCGGCTGCTTCGACCAGTACACGCCCGCCAACTGGTCCAGACGCACCGTGCCGCCGGTCGACGGCGCATGCACGAAGCGCCCTTCGCCGACGTAGATGCCGGCATGCGTGGGCCGGCCGCGGCCGAAGAGCACCAGGTCGCCGGTACGGATTTCGTCGATGCCCACGGGTTCGCCGAAGCCGCTGAGCTGCGCCACCGTGCGCGGCGGCGCGAGGCCCGCGCGGCTGCGATACACATACCCGATCAGCCCGCTGCAGTCGAAGCCGCTGTCGGGCGTGTTGCCGCCGTAGCGGTAGGGCGTGCCGACCAGGCCCAGCGCATGGATCGCGATGTCGTCCGACTGCGAGGGCGTGAGCGGCGGGTAGTACGTGGTGCGCGGCGCGGCTGGGCCACGGCTGCCGGTCGGCGGGCTGGCGCAGCCGGCCAGCAAGGCGCCGCACAGCAGGGCAGCCAGCAGCGGCGCGGAGGGCAGGGTGGCGATGCGAAGCGGCAGGACCAGGCGCATGGCAGTGGCGTATGAGCTGGAATGCTATGAAGTTTATAGCTGCTCGCGCCCGCCCCGCCTGCCTTGGCGCCCGAAAAGAGGGTCAATCGTGGGTCGACCGCAACGCGTGGGCTGCGCGGTTCACGGCTCAGCGGCTCTGCCAGAAACCCCGGTGGGTGGCCACCATCTCCTCGGCCACCGCGTCGACCGGGCCGATCACGTCCACCGCGCGCTGGCCGCGCGCGAACACCTCGCGGCAGGGCAGGCTCAGCGTCGGGTTCTCGGGATGGTCGCCGGTGAGGGCCAGCAGCGCCGTTTCCTCGGCGCCGTACAGCACACGCCCGATGCCCGCCCAGTACACCGTACCGGCGCACATGGCGCAGGGCTCGAAGGTGGTGACCAGCGTGCACTGCGCGAGGTAGGCGCCGGGGTAGTTGGCAGCGGCGGTGCGGGCCAGCGTGGCCTCGGCGTGGTTCACCGTGTCGATGTTGCCCTGCTCGGCGAGCACGGTCTCGCCGTCGGGCGCCAGCAGCAGCGCGCCGAAGGGGTGTCGGCCCATGGCCATGGCACGGCGCGCGACGGCGTCGGCGCGGCGCAGGTGGCGGGCGCACTGGTCGGGGGTGAGGGTAGAAGCAACCGGTGAGGTGTTCATGGAGGAGAAGACGAGAAGCAAAGTTGGGTGAGAGACGAGTCGTTCAGCGCCACTGCAGCAGCAGCGACCAGGGCTGGCGGCTCATGTGGCGGTCGACGCAGCCCGGGGTGCCGGCCACGCAGCCGGCGGGCAGGTAGCTCGGGTCCAGACGCCGCGTGCCCGGGGCGAAGTCGAGCCGGCGCAGGGTCACGGACTGCAGCACGTTGCCGCCGATGGCGTCGAAGCCCTGGGCGTCGACCTGCGTGACGACGTCGCAGTGCATGGGCAGTGCGCCGCCGCCGGCCTCGCGGCGTGCCAGGGCCTCGCCGAGCTTGTCGAATGTGTCGAGTTCGGCCTCCGAGCCGCGCGCCTGGCACACCAGGTCGCCCACGCGCGGGGCGGTGCGCGTGAGGTCGCAGGTGCGCAGCGCGTACGGCGTGGGCTGGCCGGCCTGCTCGCGTTGCGTGGCGGCCCAGGCGGCCCCGGCATAGTCGGCGTGGGCTTCGGAGAACGCGAACTCCTCGGCCTGCATGCCGGCCTCGCGGGCCAGCCAGCTGATGAAGGCCGCCGACCAGGGTGTATCGACCACGGCGACGCGGTCGATCGCGACCTGCAGGGCGCGCAGTTCAGCGGACGACAGGCCCTGGTCGGGGCCCACGCCGAGGCCCTGCAGATGCGACGCGCTGGCCTGCTGCAGCGCCTGCTGCAACAGCCGCCGATCGGCCGGTCGCAGGGCGCCGAAGCGCACCTGCGAAGGAATGCGGCCATCGGGGTCGACAGCCTCCCAGTAACCCATCACGCGCTGCCAGGGCGGCGCCACGCGCAGGGAGCGCGGTGTGTCCTCGGCCTCGTAGCTGCCGGCGTCGAGCAGGCGGCCCTGCGCGTCGAGGGTTGCACCGCCCCAGGCGGCATGCTCGCGTCGGGCGAGCGCGGCCAGGTTCAGGGCGCGTGGCGGCGCGGGCCGCTCGACGCCGGCGCTGCACAGCGCATCGGCGGTCTGCGCCGACGCGGCGTTCGATCCCAGGACAAGGAAGGTGCCGAGCGACAGGACCGCGACGGCGTTGAAGAGAAGAGGGCGCTGGCGCATTCGCGATGGAGCATAGCCCGCCCGCGACGCGAGGCCAGCCGCCGCTCAGCGTCCGAGGTGCCGGTCGAAGAAACGCGCGATGTCGGTGAAGGCCTCGCGCGTCTCCGGCGCATCGGGGTTGAGGCCGTACTGCGCGTGCGACTGGCCCTCGTACACGTTCAGGTCGGCCTCCACCCCGGCGCGTCGCAGCTTGCGGTGCGTGCGCACGGTGTTCGACAGGAACAGGTCGCGCGTGCCGCTGGTGAGGATGGCGGGCGGAAAGCCCGTGAAGTCGCCGTAGATCGGCGAGAGCTGCGGGTCCTTGAGGTCGCGACCGTTGGCGTAGAGCAGCGCCGCGCGGCCCAGCCAGCCGTCCCAGGTGACGAGGATGTTGTCGATCCACTCGGCTGTCTGGTAGGTGTCGCCGATCTTCGCGATGTCCGACCAGGGCGTTCCGGGTGCGATGGCGCCGGGCAGCGGCACGCCTTCGGCCTTGGCGCGCAGCACCAGCGCCAGTGTCATCGCGCCGCCGGTGGAGGTGCCGAACACCGCCATGTTGCGCGGCGCGTTGCTGCGTACCAGTTCCTTCCACACGGCCATGGCGTCGTCCATCGCGGCGGGGTAGGGAAAGTCGGGTGGCATGCGGTAGTCGACCGACACCACCTTGTAGCCGCCATAGCTGGCCAGCAGCATGGCTTCGGGCAGGGCCGACTCGCGCGGCCCGAAGACGTAGCCGCCGCCGTGCACGTGCATCAGCAGGCGGCGCTCGTTGCCGGGCGCGATGCTGCGCGGCGTGACGACGAAGGCATTGACGCCCGCGATGCGCGTGGCCTGCACGTCGACCCGCAGCTTCTCCTTGAGCGCGGGGATCGCCGCGATGACCGGTGCCGCGCGGCTTTCCACCAGGGCCTTCCACTCCGCGGCGTTGCGCGGCGCTGCGTTGAAGTGCGGCGGGTAGGGCGCCGCGATCAGCGCCTGCATCTGCGGGCTGACCTCGGCCGTGGGTGGCGGGCTGACCTGCGCCGGTGAGCGGCGCGGCCCGGGCTGGGCGTTGGCGGCCGCCTGTGCGGCGGCCTTCTCGGCATAGCCCGAAGGCGTCTGGGCGCAGCCGCATGCGGCCGCCACCACGGCCAGCGCTGCCAAGTGTCGAAGTCCTGGATACATCGTCTTGCCCTCTAAAAGGGTGACGATGTTCGCGCGGCGCCCCGTGGGGCGGCACCCGATCAAACCCGTGTAGGACGCAGGGTCAGCCACCTTGCGAGCCGCGGTGGGCCCAGCCGGTGGTGCGCTTCTCGATCGCGCTGAAGAGCTCGTACATGACCATCGCCATGGCGCCCACCACCATGAGTCCGGCGAAGGCCAGGCCCATCTGCATGGCCGAACCGGCGCTGATGAGCAGGTAGCCGATGCCTTCGTTGGCGGCCGTCATCTCCGACACCGTGGTGCCGACGAAGGCCAGCGTGATGGCGACCTTGAGCGAGGCGTAGAAGTAGGGCATGGAGCGCGGCAGGCCGATCTTCATAAGCACGTCCCAGCGCTTGGCGCCCAGCACGCGCAGCACGTCCTCCAGCTCCGGCTCCAGCGTGGCCAGCCCGGTCGCGATGTTGACC
>JAFEEH010000101.1 GCA_018241185.1 Pseudomonadota bacterium
CGCCTGCGCCCTGCGCGGGATCGAGCCGCGCCATGTGGTCGACCACCAGCGGCACGGGCAGCCCGCGCAGCAGCGCGGCCATGGCCACCAACTGCTCCGGATGCACGAAGACCTGGAGGTGCCAGCCCAGCGGCGCGACCTTGTCGGCCAGCGTGGCGAGCATCTGCGGCGTGGTCGTGCCCCAGGACTGTGGCGTCACGAAGTTGACGCGCAGGCCGCGCACGCCCAGTGCATGCAGGCGCTGCAGTTCGGCCGCGTCGACGCCGGCCTCGACCACGGCCACGCCGCGTGCGGCCTCTCCCATCTGCGCCAGCGCGTCGAGCGTGCAGGTGTTGTCGGTGCCGTAGGTGGAGGGCGTGACCACCACCGCCCGCTGCGTGCCGAGGCGTGCCTGCAGCTGTCGGTAGGCGGCCACCGGCGCATCGGGCGGCTGGCGCTTCCAGTGCGCCGAGGGCAGGAAGCGCGGGTCGAAGATGTGCATGTGGCTGTCACAGGCCCCCGCGGGCGGGGTCAAGTCGGGTCGCATCAGGCCGGCCGAATGCGGCACGGCGCGCTGCAAGGGTGCGGCCACGTTGTTGCGCATCAGTCGAGCTTGATGTCGCCCTGCCGAACGACCTCGCCCCACTTCGCGCTTTCCTTCTTGAGGAAGTCGGCGAACTGCTGCGGCGTCGAGCCCACCGGCTGCGCGCCGAGGTCCTTCATGCGCTGCTGCACCTCGTCGTCCTTCATGACCTCGGCCAGGGCCTTCTGCAGCCTGTCGGTCACGTCTTTGGGTGTCTTCGCCGGCAGCAGCATGCCGTTCCATTCGAAGGCTTCGTAGCCCGGGATCACCGTCTCGGCCACCGTGGGCACGTCCGGCAGGCGCGGCGAGCGTTGCGGCGATGACACCGCCAGCGCCCGCAGCTTGCCGGTCGACACCAGCGGGTAGCTCGCGGCCACGGTGGCGAACATGAAGTCCACCTGGCCGCCCATCACGTCGGTGATCGCCGGGCCGCCGCTCTTGTAGGGCACGTGCACCATGTCCAGGCCCAGCTTCTGGCGGAACAGTTCCGAGGCCAGGCGCTGCACCGTGCCGCTGCCGCCCGAAGCGAAGTTGATCTTGCCGGGCTGTGCCTTGGCCTTGGCGACCAGGTCGGCCACCGACTTGTAGGGCGAGTCGGCCTTCACGATCAGCGCGTTGGGCGCCAGCAGCACCAGCGACAGCGGCTGCAGCGCGGTCGGCGCGTACGGCAGGCTGGCGAAGAGGTGCGGGTTGATCGAATAGGGCGTCGCGTCGTAGAGCACGGTGTAGCCGTCGGGTGCCGCCTTGGCGACGTAGGCGGCACCGATGGTGCCGCTGGCGCCGGCGCGGTTGTCGACGATCACGCTGGTGCCCAGCTTCGGGCCGAGCTTGGCAGCCAGCACGCGGGCCATGGCATCGGCGGCACCGCCGGGCGCATAGGGGACGACGATCGTCACCGGCTTGTCGGGATAGGCGGCGTGGGCGCCGAAGGCGGCGGCCACCAGGGTGGCGGCCAGCAGACGACGGATCGGGGAGTGGGGGCGCGGGGCCATGGATGTGTCTCCGTGAAGATGGAAGTCGAAAAGGGACGACTGCGGGCCGCGGAGCGGCCCGCGCTCATTCGGGCTTGAGGTCGAGTTCGCGAGCCAACTGGCCGTAGGCCTTGACCTCGTGTTGCAGTTGCTCCCCGAAGGCTGCCCCACACACGCGCTGGCTTTCCATGCCAAGTCCGCGGAGCTTCTCCTGGGTGGCGGGCTGTTGGACGAAGTCCTGCGCGGCCTTCTGCAGCACCGCCAGCACGGCCGGCGGCGTGCCCGCGGGCGCCAGCAATCCGTACCAGGCATCGGCCCGATAGCCCTTGACGCCGGCCTCGTCGAAGGTGGGCACCTGCGGCAGCAGCGGCGAGCGCTGCGGCGCGGCCACGGCCAGCGCAGTGAGCTTGCCGGCCTGCACCTGCGGCAGCACCGAACCCAGGGTGGCGAAGGAGGCGTCGACCTGGCCGCCGACGAGGTCGGTGACGGCCTGCGCGGCGCCCTTGTAGGGGATGTGGTTCATGCGCGTGCCGGTGAGCCGCGTGAACTGCTCGCTGGCGAAGTGGCCCGAGCTGCCGGCGCCTGGCGTGGCGTAGGTGCGCCGGCCCGGCTCGGCCTTCACCTGCTGCAGGAAGGCAGCGAAGTCCGGCACCTTCATCGACGGGCCCACCACCAGCACCGTGGGGCTCACCGCCAGGCTGCACACCGGCGCGAAGGAGCGCACGGCATCGAACTTGACACGCTGGCTGTAGAGCGCCGGGATCATGGTGTGGTTGGTGGCGCCCAGCAGCAGCGTGTAGCCATCCGCCGGCGCGGCGGCCACCGCCTCGGCCGCGAGGATGGTGTTGGCGCCGGGCTTGTTGTCCACCAGGAAGGGCTGGCCCAGCGTGCGGGCGGCGTAGTCGGCAAAGGCGCGCGCCACCACGTCGGTGGGCCCGCCGGCCGAGAAGCCGACGACCAGGCGCACGGGCTTGGCGGGATAGGCCTGGGCTTGGGCGGTGCCGGCGGTGGCTGCGCACGCGGCGAGCACGCCCGCGGCCAGAAGGCGCAAAGACTTGATCGATGAGGTGTTCATGGCGTCAGGGCAGCAGGGCAAAACGGTCGCGCTGGGCCAGCGAGCATTCGTTCATCACGGTCAGCGTGCGCTCGACCGTCGGTTCGCCGATCACGAAGGGGTTCGGCCCGCCGCGTGCATCGCGCAGCCGGGCCAGCTTGCCCTGGGAGCCGTCCACGCGCGAATGGTTGGACAGCATCACGTCGATGCCTTCGGCCCGCGCGACCTGGGCCATGCGCTGCGTGGAGCGGCCGTAGGCCTCCATGCGCGGGATGTCGGCGCCGAAGTTGAAGCCGGTGCCGCCCCACAGCAGCACGCGGTGCTTGCGGCCCTGCCAGGTGACGTCGAACACCGGCGACAGCGTGCCCCAGGTGTGGCCGGGCGTCACGTACAGCGTGAGGCGGGTGCCGCCGAGGGTGAGCTTGTCGCCATCCTTGACGCTGATGTCGCGCTTTGGCGGCGCGCCCCAGATGGGCGTGGCGAATTCCAGCCGTGTCTCCATCATGGTCCAGTCCGTGTCGCTCATGACGACGCGGGCGCCGTACTTCTGCGCCAGGTAGGGCGCACCGCCGTAGTGGTCGCCGTGGCCGTGCGTGACCACGATGTAGCGGATGCGTGCCGGGTCCAGTCCCAGCTTGCGCATGCCGCCCTCGATCAGCGCCGCCGCCTCGGCCTGGTTGTTGAGGGCGTCGATCAGGACGATGCCCTCCGGCGTGTCGACGGCCCAGGCGCTCGCCCAGTCGCCACCCACGAAGTACAGGTTGTCGAAGGCACGGCCCGGGGGTGGCGCGGGGCGATCGATGAGGGCGCGCAGGCCGCGGTCGGCGTTCGCGTCCTGTACCGGCCGGGCGGCGGGTGCGGGCTTGCACAGCGTCAGCACCTCGCCCAGGTCGCTGCCCGCGGCGCGCGTGGCCGCGGCGACGTGGGCCGCGATGCTGGCCTCGGACGGGCGCTGCGCTGCCGGCGGCGGGCTGGCGCAGCCCCACAGCGCGGTGGAGAGCGCAGCCGCGAGCAGGCCGCGGGAAAGTCGATGGGTCATGGTCTTGTCTCCTTGTGTTGGGGCCCGTCGTCGCGGGCGGCCGGCGAAGGGCCGGCGCTTGCCGGCTGCGGATCTCAGCCGCGTTCGAGTACCGCCAGCAGGTTCCTTGCCGCCGCCACGCCCATGTTGACGTAGGCGTCGCCGGTCACGCCACCGATGTGCGGGCTCAGCACGATGCGCTCCTGGCCCTGGAAGGGATGGCCGGCCGTCATCGGCTCTATCGCGAAGCTGTCCAGGCCCGCGCCGGCCACCTGGCCCGAACGCACGGCGGCCAG
>JAFEEH010000102.1 GCA_018241185.1 Pseudomonadota bacterium
AGCAAGACCGACGTCGGCTGGGGCCACCAGATCCGCAGCTACGTGCTGGACAACAGCCGCATCAAGGACCTGCGCACCAACGTCGAGATCTCGGCCACGCAGAAGGTGCTGGACGGCGACCTGGACGCATTCATCGAGGCCTCGCTGAAGCAAGGCGTGTGAGCATGCGCACCGAAGCCCTCATCTTCGACATGGACGGCACCATGATCGACTCCATGCCCTGGCATGCGAAGTCGTGGGTGGCCTTCGCCCGCCAGCACGGCATCGACATGGACGTGTCGGAAATCCTCGCGCGCACCACCGGCCGCACCGGCGTGGAATGCATGCGCGAGGTCTTCGGCCGCCCGCTGACCGATGCGGAATGCGTCGAACTCGTGCACCAGAAGGAAGTGCTGTACCGGGACATGTTCGGCGCCCGGTTCACGGAAGTGGCCGGCTTCACCGCGTTCGCGAAGCGAGCGGCGGCGATGCGCCTGAAGATCGCCGTGGGCACCGCCGGCGACCGGCACAACATCGAGTTCGCGATGTCGCGCCTGGCCATGGACCCGCTGCCGCTGGCCATCGTCGGCGGCGACGAAGGCTTCAGCGGCAAGCCCACGCCGGCCATCTTCCTCGAGGCCGCACGCCGCATCGGCGTCGCGCCGGAACGCTGCATCGTGTTCGAGGACGCGCCCTTCGGCATCGAGGCCGCCCGCCGCGGCGGCATGCGCGCCGTGGCCGTGTGCAGCACGCACACGCCCGAAGAACTCGCCGGCCCGCACGTGATGGCGGCCGTGCGCGACTACAACGAACTCGCCCAATCGAATTTTCTGGAGACGCTCGATGTTGCTATCGCGTGACGCACAAGGCCAACCTGTCGCCATCCGCCGCGAGGACTATGCCCCGCCGGCCTGGTGGATCGACACGGTGGACCTCACTTTCGACCTCGACCCCGCCAAGACCCGCGTGCTCAACCGCATGCAGGTGCGCCGCAACGCCGACGTGGCACCGCAGCCGCTGCGCCTGGACGGCGACGAGCTGAATCTGGCACGCGTGCTGGTCAACGGCCAGGGCGCCTCCTTCCGCATGGAGGGTGAGCAACTCGTGCTCGACGGCCTGCCCGACAGCTTCGAGCTGGAGATCTTCACCACCTGCTGCCCGGTGAAGAACACCAAGCTCATGGGCCTGTTCGTGAGCCAGGACACCTTCTTCACCCAGTGCGAGGCCGAGGGCTTCCGCCGCATCACCTACTTCCTCGACCGTCCGGACGTGATGGCGAGCTACACCGTGACGCTGCGTGCCGACAAGGCCGCCTACCCGGTGCTGCTGTCCAACGGCAACCTGGTCGAGCAGGGTGACCTGGCCGAGGGCCGGCATTTCGCGCGCTGGGTCGATCCGTTCAGGAAGCCCAGCTACCTGTTCGCTCTGGTGGCCGGCAAGCTGGTGGCGCGCGAGCAGCGCGTGAAGGCGCGCAACGGCAAGGAACACCTGCTGCAGGTCTACGTGCGCGCCGGCGACCTGGACAAGACCGAGCACGCGATGAACTCGCTCATCCACTCGGTGGTGTGGGACGAGGCCCGCTTCGGCCTGCCGCTGGACCTGGACCGCTTCATGATCGTCGCCACCAGCGACTTCAACATGGGCGCGATGGAGAACAAGGGCCTGAACATCTTCAATACGAAGTACGTCCTGGCCAGCCAGTCCACCGCCACTGACGCCGACTACGCCAACATCGAGAGCGTGGTCGGCCACGAGTACTTCCACAACTGGACCGGCGACCGCGTGACCTGCCGCGACTGGTTCCAGCTTTCGCTCAAGGAGGGCCTCACCGTCTTCCGCGACCAGGAGTTCAGCCAGGACCTGTGCGCCGAAGCGTCGGCGCGCGCCGTCAAGCGCATCGAGGACGTGCGCGTGCTGCGCAGCGCGCAGTTCCCCGAGGACGCGGGCCCGATGGCCCACCCGGTGCGGCCCGACAGCTACATCGAGATCAGCAACTTCTACACCGTCACCATCTACGAGAAGGGCGCCGAGGTCGTGCGCATGATGCAGACCCTGGTGGGCCGCGATGGCTTCGCCCGGGGCATGACCCTGTATTTCGAGCGCCACGACGGCCAGGCCGTGACCTGCGACGACTTCGCGCAGGCGATTGCCGACGCCAACCCGGACAGCCCGCTCGCGCGGCTGCTGCCGCAGTTCAAGCGCTGGTACAGCCAGGCCGGCACGCCGCGGCTGGCCGCCCGCGGCCAGTACGACGCGCAGGCGCGCAGCTACACGCTGAGCTTGACACAGAGCTGTCCGCCGACGCCGGGCCAGGCCGTGAAGGAGCCCTTCGTGCTGCCGGTGAACCTGGGCCTGGTGGCCGCTGACGGGCGCGAGCTGCCGGTGCAACTGGCCGGCGAGTCCGACACGGCACCTGGCACCCGCCTGCTCGTGCTGACGCAGGCCGAGGAGAGCTTCACCTTCGAGAACCTCGATGCCGAGCCCGTGCCTTCGATCCTGCGCGGCTTCAGCGCACCGGTGGTGCTGGACTTCGACTTCGGCGATGCGCAGCTGCTCACGCTGCTGGCGCACGACACCGACCCCTTCAACCGCTGGGAAGCGGCGCAGCGCCTGGCCCTGCGCGCGGCGGTGAAGGCGATCACCGATCCCGCATCGGTGGCCGGCCTGCCCGTGCTCAGCGACGCCTTCGTGGCCGCCATGCGCGAGGTGCTGCGCCACCCGCAGCTCGACGCCGCCTTCAAGGAGCTGGTGCTCACGCTGCCCTCGGAGGGCTACATCGCCGAGCAGCTCGACGTGGTCGATCCCCAGCGCGTGCACGCCGTGCGCGAAGCCATGCGCACCCAGCTCGCCACCGCCCTGACCGCCGACTGGGCCTGGGCGTACGAGGAGCATCGCGACACCGGCGCCTACACGCCCGACCCCACCTCGTCGGGCCGCCGCGCACTCGCCGGCATGGCGCTGCTGCACCTGTGCATCGCCGCACGCGAGTCGGGCGACACGGTGTGGCCGGGCAAGACGTTGCAGCGCTTCAAGGACGCCGGCAACATGACCGACCGCTTCAACGCGCTGACGGCGCTGGTGGCGTCGGGCCAGCCTCTGGCGGCGCAGGCGCTGGCACGGTTCCACGCCATGTTCAAGGACGAGGCGCTGGTCATCGACAAATGGTTCGCGCTGCAGGCGAGCGCCCCAGACCGCGGTGGCGACGTGCTGCCGCTGGTGCGGCAGCTCATGAAGCACCCGGACTTCTCGATGAAGAACCCGAACCGCGCGCGGTCCGTGATCATCAGCTATTGCAGCGGCAACCCGGGCGCCTTCCACCGCCTCGATGCGGCCGGCTACGTGTGGTGGAGCGAGCGCGTGATCGAGCTCGACGCCATCAACCCGCAGGTGGCCGCACGCCTGGCGCGTGCCATGGACCGCTGGAACAAGCTGGCCGAGCCGTATCGCAGCGCCGCGCGCGAGGCCATCGCACGCGTGGCGGCCAAGCCCGACCTGAGCAAGGACACCCACGAAGTCGTCATGCGAGCCCTGTCGAACTGAGCCCGCCTCGAAGCCAAGGAATCGAATGCCCAAGAACATTTCACTCACCCGCTACCTCGTCGAGCAACAACGCGTCGACGGCTCCATCCCGGCGCAGCTGCGCCT
>JAFEEH010000103.1 GCA_018241185.1 Pseudomonadota bacterium
AGGACTGTTTGCAGCTCAGCCCGGTACATCGCACGACTTCAGTCTGCGCTGCGTTGTCTTGCGCGCGGTCGGCGCGTCGCGTGCGCGCGCGTAGGAGCGCACGGGCATGCCGGCATGCCGCACGGCAACCCGCTTTCATGAATAGTGCAATCGGCCTGCAGCGCCCGTCCCACGGGTGTTGCAGCCGAAATCGTCACGTTCGTTACGACCTGCCTGCAGGCCCCGCTCATGCGCCGCGAAAGAGGCCGTTGAGTTGCGCGCCCTGCGCCGCGCCCTCGAATCCGTCGAAGCGTCCTGCACGCAGCGCCTGCGCCGCGCGCATGAAGCCGCCCCACGCCGCGCGGGCCAGCGCGCCGCCCACGCTCACGCGTCGCACGCCCAATGCCGCGAGGTCCGGCAAGGTGAGATCACTCGTGGCGCCCATCAGCACGTTGACCGGCTTGGGGGCCACCGCGGCCACCACCGCTGCAATCTGCTCGCGCGTCGTGATGCCAGGTGCGTACAGGCAGTCGGCGCCCGCGTCGGCGTACGCGCGCAGCCGCACGATCGCGTCGTCGAGGTCGGGCCGGCCCGCGAAGAAGTTCTCGGCGCGGCCGACCAGCAGCGTGTCGCCGCCTGTCGCGTCGATGGCGGCGCGCGCGGCGCGCAGGCGGGCCACGGCCACGTCGATGGGGTAGAGCGGGGCGCTCGCGTCGCCGGTGCTGTCCTCGATGGAGAGGCCGGCCACGCCGGTGTCGACGGCCTGCGCGACGTGGCGGCGGACGGCCTCGGGCGAGTCGCCGAATCCGTCTTCGAAGTCGGCATTCACCGGCAGATCACTGGCTGCGACCATCTCGCGCAAGTGGGCCAGCACGGCGCCCACCGGCAGGTCGCCGTCGGCCCGCGCCTGCGACCACGCGTGGCCCGAGCTGGTGGTGGCGAGGGCCTGGAAGCCGAGCGATTGCAGGTAGCGCGCGCTGCCGGCGTCCCAGGGGTTGGGCAGGATGAAGCAGCCGCTGGCATGCAGTGCCTTGAAGTCGGCGCGGCGGCGGGCGAGGGTGGAAGCGTCGGGGGCGGGGCGTGCGGTGTCCATGCGTCATGTTGGACCGCCGGCGGTCCCCACGCTTCGGCCGGCACCGAAATGCGGTGCCGGGGGCAGGGGCTTGTGCGACGCTTCGGCGATAGGCACCGACCATCGGCCGTTCCTAGAATGCGCCGGCCGCATCGGCCCATCGAACCAGGAGACCGCCATGAAGGAAGACAGCATCGAATTCGACTCGCGCGACGGCATCCGCATCCAGACCTGGCGCTGGGCGCCCGAAGGCGCGCCGCGTGGCGTGGTGCAGGTGCAGCACGGCCTGGGCGAACACGGCGCGCGCTACCGTCGCTTCGGTGAGGCGCTGGCCGCCGCGGGCTACCTGGTCTACGCACCTGACGGCCGCGGCTCGGGTCGCACGGCCCAGGGTCGCTACGGCCACTGGGGCCGCGACGGCTGGCCGGGCTGGGTCGACGACCTGGTGCAGCTCAACCACCGCATCCGCCGCGACCACCCGGGCATGAGGCTCGCCCTGATCGGCCACAGCATGGGCAGCTTCGCGACGCAGCAGTTCCTGCTCGACCATTCGGCCGAGATCGATGCCGCCGTGTTGCTCGGCTCCACCGAGGTCTCGGGCATCGTGGCCATGATGACGGCGCCGGGGCCGGTGGACCTGAGTACGCTCAACCAGGGCTTCGAGCACCGCACCGGCTTCGAGTGGCTCAGCCGCGATGCCGCCGAAGTCGACACCTACTGCGCCGATCCGGCCTGCGGCTTCGTGCCCGAGCCCTTCACCGGCATCGAGACGCTGGCACGCGCCGCCGACCCCGCGGTGCTGGCGGGCATCCGTGCCGACCTGCCCATCCTCATCCTCTCGGGCGATGCCGACCCGATCGCGGGCGGCGGCGCGGCGTTGCAGACCGTGGCGCAGCGCTACCGCGACGCAGGCGTGCGCGACGTCGAACTCACGCTGTACCCGCAGGCGCGCCACGAACTGCTGAACGAAACGAACCGCGACGAGGTCACGGCGCGCATCATGGGCTTTCTGGACCGCACGATCGGCGCCTGAGGGCCCCTAACTGGAAAGTGCAATCGGCCGCCAGCGCCCGCCAGCCGGGCGTTGCGGCCGAATTCGTCACATCCGTGACGATCTCAGCCACCCCGGGCGGGGACGGCCAGAGCGAAGGCGTTCAGGCCTTCTCGTACTCCGACAGCGGCACGCAGCTGCAAAACAGGTTGCGGTCGCCGTAGACGTTGTCGACGCGGCCCACGGGCGACCAGTACTTGGCGTGCCGCAGGGCCGCCAGGGGGAAGGCGGCGATCTCGCGCGAGTAGGGGTGCTGCCACTGCGTTGCGGCCAGCGTCGGCGCGGTGTGCGGCGCGTTCTTGAGCGGGTTGTTCTCCTTCGGCCAGACGCCTTCCTCGATGCGGCGGATCTCGCCGCGGATGGCGACCATGGCGTCGATGAAGCGGTCCAGCTCGGCCAGCGGCTCGCTCTCGGTCGGCTCGACCATCAGCGTGCCGGCGACGGGGAAGCTCAGCGTGGGCGCATGGAAGCCGTAGTCGATGAGGCGCTTGGCCACGTCCTCGGCCGTCACGCCGCTCGTGTCCTTGAGCGGGCGCAGGTCCAGGATGCACTCGTGCGCCACGTGCCCGTTCGGGCTGGCGTACAGCGTGGGGTAGTGCGATGACAGGCGGGCGCTGATGTAGTTGGCGCTGAGGATGGCGGTCTCGGTGGCCGCCGTGAGGCCCGACGCGCCCATCATGCGGATGTACATCCAGCTGATCGGCAGCACGGCCGCGTTGCCCAGGGGCGCCGCGGACACGGCACCGACGGTCGCATGCTCGCCGGCCGTGGCGTGCCCGGGAAGGAAGGGCACGAGGTCCTCGACCACGCACACCGGGCCGACGCCCGGGCCGCCGCCGCCGTGCGGGATGCAGAAGGTCTTGTGCAGGTTCAGGTGACTCACGTCGCCGCCGAACTCGCCGGGCGCGGCCACGCCGACCAGCGCGTTCATGTTGGCGCCGTCGACGTACACGCGTCCGCCATGCGCATGCACGATTTCGCACAGCTCCTTGACGCGCGTCTCGAACACGCCGTGCGTGCTGGGGTAGGTGATCATCACGCAGGCCAGGTCGGCCGCGTGCTGCTCACAGGCGCGTTGCAGGTCGTCGATGTCGACGTTGCCCTGCGCGTCGCAGGCCGTGACCACCACCTGCATGCCCGCCATCTGCGCGCTGGCCGGGTTGGTGCCGTGGGCCGACGAGGGGATCAGGCACACCTTGCGGTGCGCCTCGCCGCGGCTCGCGTGCCAGGCCTGGATGGCCAGCAGGCCCGCGTATTCGCCCTGCGAACCGGCGTTGGGCTGCAGGCTGATGCCGGCATAGCCCGTGGCCTCGCACAGCCATGCGCGCAGCTGCTCGTCGAGCTGCCGGTAGCCGGCGAGCTGCTCGGTCGGCGCGAAGGGGTGGATGTTCGCGAATTCGGGCCAGGTGATGGGGATCATCTCGCTGGTCGCGTTGAGCTTCATGGTGCAGCTGCCCAGCGGGATCATGCTGCGGTCGAGCGCAAGGTCCTTGTCCGACAGGCTGCGGATGTAGCGCAGCATGGCGGTCTCGCTGCGGTGGGTGTTGAACACCGGGTGCGTGAGGAAGGCGCTGGTGCGGCGCAGATCGGCCGGCAGGCGCGGGGCGGTGTCGGCGGCGAGCTGCTCGAAGCGCGGCATCGGCGTGCCCGCAGGCACGAACAGCGCCCACAGCGCCTCGATGTCGGTGCGGGTGTGCGTCTCGTCCAGCGAGATGCCCAGGTGCTGCTGCAGGCGGCAGCGCAGGTTGATGCCCGCAGCCGTGGCGCGCCCGAGGATGTCGGCCGTGTCCTCGCCCGTCCTGACGGTGATGGAGTCGAAGGCCGTCTCGTGTACCAGCTCGCGGCCCATCTGTTCGAGCCCGCGCGCCAGGACGGCCGTGAGCAGCGCCACGCGTTGGGCGATGCGCGTGAGGCCCAGCGGGCCGTGGTAGACCGCGTACATGCTCGCCACCACCGCCGGCAGCACCTGCGCCGTGCAGATGTTGGAGGTCGCCTTCTCTCGGCGGATGTGCTGCTCGCGCGTCTGCAGCGCGAGCCGGTAGGCCGGCGCGCCGTGGGCGTCGACGCGCACCCCGACCAGGCGGCCCGGCAGCGAGCGCTTGAAG
>JAFEEH010000104.1 GCA_018241185.1 Pseudomonadota bacterium
ACTTGCTCGACCACGGCCAGCTTGAAGGCCATCGTGTAGTCGCGCTGCGTTCTCTTGACGCCTGTATCCATGGCGTTTCTTCCTTTCGATGATGAAAGGTGTCAACGCGGGGCAGGACGGGTCAGATTCAAGCAAAAAGTGCCTGTAACGCCCGCCCTGCTTGCGCGAGCAGCTATCAAAAAGAGAGCATTCTGACCGACCGGGCGGTAAACCCGTGGGCCGGCAACGGCCGCCGGCCTCGCCGGCACTCAGCCTCGCGTGAGTGGCAGCAGTGCCCTCAACGCCGGCATCCGCAGGTACAGCCCGAGCCAGGCCGCGGCGCCGATCAGCAAGCACACGATCTGCGCCCCCGAGCCGATCTCGCCGACGCGGAAATGCGCGCAGATGGCGCCGCCGAAGAAGCCGGTGACGAGGATGGCGCCGAGCACGCTGGTCTGCGGGATCGCGTACAGCACGGCGCACACCAGCATGAGGACGCCGAGCTGCGGCGACAGCGCGGCCGTGAAGCCGGTGGCGGCCATCGGCTCGGCGAGCTTTTCGGGGGCGAACAGGTTGACGGCCGCATCGGCCAGCAGCACCAGCACGACCAGCGCGCTGAGGACGCGGCCCGCCCACACGGCGGCCGACGAGGCGCCCGGGCGGGCAGGCGAGAAGGTGGGAGACAGGGCGGTAGTCATCGGTTGCGCCAGACGCAAGTCAGCAAGTTGGGAGGGCGCGAATCGTAAATAAACGTCAACTGACGGTCGATAGCGCGGACGGGCTGGCCGTTCGGCCGTTCGGCCGTTCGGCCGTTCGGCCGAGCGATCGCGGCGCTGGGCCGGGCGACGGTGGCGGCGGATCGCCAGCGCGGCTCAGGCCGCGGCCGGCAGGCTGTCGAGCCGGGCGCGTGTGCGGCGGATGGCGAGCTCGTGGCGTTCGGTGCGCGCGCCCCGCCCGTAGACGCCGGCCTTCATCACCAGCCGCAACTGCTCCCGCTGCAGCCGCGCCTTCAGGCGCCGCGCCTTGCGGCCATGGCGTCGGCCGATCTCGCGCCGCACGCGCAGCCGCTCCAGCGGCGAGCCGAGCCGCATCCATTCGTCGTCCGAGAGCAATTCGCGCTCGGGCACCAGGTAGGCGGCCAGCGCCTGCAGGTGGCGGCCTTCCTCGCGCAGGGCAGCGCGCCACACCAGCGCAGCGGCCAGGGCCACGGGCAGGCCCTTGACAACGAGCAGGGCGGCCAGGCCCCAGCGCGTGTCGGGGAAGCGGTCTTCCAGCCAGGGCGAGTTCCACGCGAAGTGCATGGCCCAGGCGGCGGCGAAGCCGGCGACGGCCATGCCAACGCGCAGCACGCGCGGGCGGCCGGTCTGGAACATCGCGCACGCCAGGCCGAAGCTGGCGACGGTGGTGTAGGCCGCGTGGCTCCACAGGCCGCCGAGCAGGCCGCGCGTGACCAGGTTCAGCAGCACGGGCAGCCACTGGTTCTCGATCGGGAAGCTGATGGCGGCACGCACCGTGTAGCTGAGGTTCTCGACCACCTGGAAGCCCAGCCCGACCATCGCGCCGATGACGAGCACCGACAGCTCGGTCGGGAACTGGTTGCGCGCGACCAGCACGATGAGCATCACGCCCGCGAGCTTGAAGAACTCCTCGGTGATGGGCCCGGCCAGCGCGGGGCCCCACACGGCCACGAAGTCGGGCGACACCAGCTTGGCCGCCAGGCTCTGGATGGCGACGTTGGCCGGCGCCGACAGGTACACCGCGCCCAGCCCGCCCCAGGCGAAGGCGAGCACGAAGGCGGCGGTGGGCTGCTGCTCCAGCAGCTCGAACACGCGGAACAGGTAGACGAAGGCAGCGGTGTACGCCGCCCACACGGCCAGGCCCAGCAGCGCCGTGACGGGCACGGCACGCAGGCCGATCCAGTACAGCTGCGCGATGTACGCGCCCCCGTTGGCCAGCAGCAGCACCAGCAGCCAGAAGGCGGCGCGCCGGGGCTGGAAGAAGGAGTCGGTGCCGATGGGCCAGGCGCCGGGTAAGGCTTCGGCGTCGGCGGGCAGCGCGCGGCGGCCGGGCGGGGGCGCGCCGGCGGGAGCGGCCGGCGCGGCGGGGTGGGCGAGGGCACTGGTCGGCGCGCTCGTCACGATGCGCCGCCTTCCAGGTCCATGGAATCGAGCATGTCGCGCGCATCGCGCAGCGCCTGGGCCTGGCCCTCGGCGGGGCCGTAGAAGTCGACCTGCACGACCGCGTGCCGGCGGGTGTCGACCATCTGCCAGAAGCGGCCGGCGGTGGTCGGGCCGTAGTACGCGAAGGTGATGCCCTGCAGGCCCCACAGCGTGAAGAAGTCCGTGAGCTCGCCCTCGATGCGCACGTGTTCCACGCGCTCCATCCACCGCGTCTGGCGCTCGATGGGGCCGTTCTCGTCGCCGAGCCAGCGGTTGGCCTTGATGACGAAGGTGTGGCCGGTCTTGAACAGCGTCAGCGACTGACCCGGGCGCGAGCGCGCCACGTCCATCTGCCAGCCCGCGGCGGGCACGAAGCGCGCCGGGCCGACGACGACCGTTTCGCCGGCGGGCAGTTCGCGACCGCTGGGGGTGTGGCGGTCCCACGCCTTGAGCCCGCCGATGTACAGCGCCATCGCCGCCGCGATCGCCATCGTGGCCGGCCAGGTGCGGTAGGGGGCGCGACGGGTGGGGGCGGGCGGGGCGAGCACGGGCGGGATCGTGCCACAGGGGCGCGGTGCCATGCGGCGCGCTGGGCTGGGAGCAGCACCTCGTCCAAGCGGACGCCGGACCCGTTTGGGATGCAGTCCGCCGTTACGGAATCGCGCGCTCGGCACGGCCGTGCGTGGCCACGAGCGCTCTCATTTTCATAGCTGGCACCGCAGCCCCCGCCTGGCTTGAGGCCTCTTTTCGCTCGAATCCATGCTTTGGCCGAATCACCGATATTCGGTATTGGTTGCGAATGCAACTATTGCTTACATTAGTGAACTGCTGTGAAGAAATCCTCGATCACGCTCGAGCTCCGCGCTTCAGGGCGGGTCTCCGGAGCTCACCTCCTGTCTTTGCTGAACCCATCACCATGAATAAGATCCATCGCACCGTCTGGAACGCGGCCCTCGGGGCCTGCGCTGCCGTCCCTGAAAACGCCCGCGGCGCCGCCAAGGGCGCGGGCGGGTCGCGGGCCAGACCCGCCATTCTGGGTTTGCTGCTGCTCGCCAGCGCGGGTGGCGCGACGTGGGCCGGTGGTGCTGGCGGCGGTGGCGGCGGTTCGGTCGGTGGCGCCGGCGGTACGGCCGTCGGCGGCGGTGCCGGGGGCGCCGGCGCGGGCAGTTACCCCGACAACGGCGGCGTAACCGGCACCGGTTCCGGCGCCACCAACGGGGCCACTGCGGGCAGCGGCAATCCGGGCGCGGGCGGGACGGCAGGCGCCGGCCTCGGCGGCGGTGGGGGCGGCGGCGGCGGGGGAGATTCTGGCGGGACGGCCGGTGTCGGCGGCGCCGGCGGCGCAGTGGGCCTCGGGTTGCCGGGGAGCGGCGTGAGCGGCGCCTTCATCGCGAGCACGATCGTCGGCGGCAACGGCGCTCAAGGTGGCAACGCCGCGGGAATCGCGGATGGCGGCGGCGGCGGGGGCGGGGGCGACGGAGTGGCGTGGGCCGCCAGCAATGTCGAATTGACCGTCGCCGGATCGGCGACCGGCGGCCAGGGCGGCCGGGGCGGGGACAGCCTGAGCTCGCCGTCGGGGCAGGCCGGTGGCGGGGGCGGCGGGGGCAGCGGCGTCCTGTTCGTCGGTAACAACAGCACGGTGCAGGTGTCGGCGGGGGGCAGCACCACCGGCGGCAATGGCGGCGCGGGTGGCGCCGACATCTATGTGGGGATCAACCATCGCGGAGCACCGGGCGCCGGGGGAGTGGGCACCGTCGTCGCGGGCGATGGCAACACGCTGGTCAATGCCGGCAGCATCGCGGGGGGGCTGTCGGGTGACGGCGCCGCGCGTGCCGACGCCGTGCGCATCAGCGGCAACAACAATGCGCTGGAACTCAACGCCGGGTACGCCTTCAGCGGCAACGTGGTGGCCAGCGGCACGGGCAATGCCCTGCGCCTGGGCGGCACCGCCAACGCCAGCTTCGACGTGTCCACCATCGGCACGCTCTACCAGGGCTTCAACCGCTACAGCAAGGTCAACACCAGCACCTGGACGCTGACGGGCACGACGGCCGCCGTCACGCCCTGGACCGTGTCCGGCGGCACGCTGTCGATCGCCAACGACGCCAGCCTGGGCGCCGTGTCGGGGGGCCTCACGCTCGACGGCGGTACGCTGCAGACCACAGCCGGCATTACGACCTCGCGCGCGATCACGCTGGGTGCGGTGGGCGGCGCTCTGGCACCGGATGCGGGGACGTCGCTGAACCTCGGCGGCGTGATCTCGGGCGCCGGCTCGCTCACCATGTCGGGCGTCGGCACGCTGGTTCTCGCTGGCAACAACAACTACGCGGGCGGCACCACCATCAGCAGCGGCACGCTGCAGGTAGGCGACGGCGGCACCACCGGAACGCTTGGCGCGGGCGACGTGGTCAACAACGGCACGCTGGCCTTTGCCCGCAGCGACACCCTGAACGTGGACAACACCATCGGCGGTACGGGCAACCTGGTGCACAACGGCGGCGGCACGCTGGTGCTCTCGGGCGCCAATTCCTACAGCGGCGGCACGACAGTGAACGGTGGCACGCTGGTGCTGGACCACGTCACCAACGGATCCGTCGATGCAGCGGGCGCCGGCACCTATGTCTCGGGCAACACGACCACCTACCGGTCGATCGCCATCAACAACGGCGCGACGGTGCGCAGCGCGCAAACGGGCACCTTGGAGGTGGGTATTTCGGTCGCCGGCGGGCAGACCGGCACGGTGGCCGCAGCGACCGGCACGACGCTGACGCTCACGCGTATGGGCATGGCGGGCGATGTGGTCGTCGGCAGTGCCGCCGACCAAGGGACCGTGTCGCTCGGATTGGGCATCTTTTCGTCTGCATCGAGCGTTGGCACGCTGCGCGTAGCGGGCGGCACGCTCACGCAGCCGGCGGGCAGCAGTGCACTGAACTTTTTCACGAGCTTCCTGAGCTCGACCACCGTCGATGCCGGCGCCACGCTCGACATGAACGGCGCAAGCCTGGGCGTGCGCGACCTGCGAGGCGCAGGCACAGTCACCGACTCGGTGGGTGGGCAAACCTTGCGCGTGGGGCGCGGCGACTTCTCCGGCGCCATCATGGGAAGCACCAACAGCCTCCAACTCGCGTTCTTTGGGTCGGCACCCGATCGCACGCTGGTGCTGAGCGGCGCCAACACCTACGGTGGCAGCACGACCATCGACGCCGGCTCGACGCTGCAACTGGGCAATGGTGGCAATGGCGGGTCCATCGACAACACCAGCGCCGTATTGAACAACGGGGCGCTGGTGACCAACCGCGCGGGCGTGCTCACGCTGGCGGCGCCGATTTCTGGCAACGGCACGTTCTCCCAGGTCGGGTCCGGCACCACCGTGCTGGCCGGCGACAACACCTACGCAGGCACCACCACCATCAGCGCCGGCACGCTTCAGGTGGGCAACGGCGGCACCAGCGGCACGCTGGGCACGGGTGCCGTGACCAACAACGCGGCGCTGGTTTTCAACCGCAGCGACGACGTCACGGTGGCCAACGACATCGACGGCACCGGCACCGTCACGCAGAACGGCACCGGCGCGACGACCCTGATCGGCAACAACACCTACGGCGGCGGTACCACCCTCAACAGCGGCACGCTCGTCGCCAACAACGGCACAGCTCTGGGCACCGGCACCCTCACCATCAACGGCGGCACGTTCAGCGCCAACACGGCGGTGGGCAACGCGGTTGCCGTCAACAACAGCTTCAACCTGGCCGGCTCCCCCAGCTTCACCGGACCGCTCGCGCTTGCCAACACGCCCACCGTGACGATGACGGGTGGAGGCACCACTGCGCTGAGTGGCGTCCTCAGCGGCAACTCGGGCCTGGTGCTCGATGCCACGGGCCCGGGATCCGACGGCAGCCAATACCTTGTGACCGGCGCCTCGGCCAACACCTACACCGGCACGACGACGGTGCAGGGCAACGCCGCCGTCGCCTTGCAGAAGACCCCGGGGCTGGCGGCCATCCCCGGTAACCTGACCATCCAGGGCAATGGGATCGTCGGCCTCTTCGCCGACGAACAGCTCGCCGACGGTGCCACCGTCACGGTGAACAGCGCCGGGCACAGCTTCGGGGGCGCGGCCAGTTACGAGGGCTTGGTCCTGCTGGGATTCCAGAACTCCGCCGCGCAGCAGGTCGGGACCATCGGAACCCTACAGGGCAACGGCACCATCGGCCTGGGCAACGGCAAGCTGGTGATCGGCCAGGGCAGCTTCAGCGGCACGATCAGCGACGGCGCGTATGCGATCCAGCAGGGCGTGAGCGGCGGCCAGCTCGAGAAGACCGGCCCCGGCACCCTGACGCTCTCTGGCGCCAACACCTACACCGGCGGTACGGCCCTCAAGGGCGGCACCCTGGCCGTGGCGAACAACAGCGCCCTCGGCACCGGCGCGCTGGCCATGGACGACGGCACCACGCTGGCCTTCGCGGCCGACGGTCTGACGATCGCCAACCCGATCGCCATGACGGGCACCACCGACCCGACCTTCGACACCGGCGCCAACACCGCCACCTTGACGGGCGGCATCAGCGGCGCGGCCGACCTCACCAAGACCGGCACCGGCACCCTGATCCTCGGCGCGGCCAACAACCCCTACACCGGCAGCACCACCGTCGCCCAGGGCACCCTGCGCGCCGGCGTCGCCAATGCCTTCAGCGCGGCGAGCGCCACCACCATTGCTGCCGGCGCGACGCTGGACCTGGCCGGCCACAACCAGACGCTGGCTTCGGTCAACAACGCGGGCACGGTGAGCCTCACGGGCACCACACCCGGCACGGTGCTCACCGTCACCGGTCCGTGGGTGGGCAACAACGGCATCCTGGCCGTGGGCACGGCCGTGGGCAACGACGCGAGCCCGACCGACCGCCTGGTGCTCAGCGGCGCCAGCGCCGTGGCCAGCGGTACGACGCGCATCGCCGTCACCAACATCGGCGGCCTGGGCGCGCAGACCACGGGCAACGGCATCGCGGTCGTGAGTGCAGAGAACGGGGGCAGCATCGGCGCCGGCGCCTTCACGCTCGCGACGCCGGTCTCGGCCGGGGCCTACGACTACCAGCTCAACACCACCAGCACCGGCAGTTACCTGGCCAATGTCGTCCCGGTCGTGCCGACCGATCCGACCACGCCCACCACCCCGGACACCCCGGCCGCACCCGTCATCCCCACCTACCGCGCCGACGTCCCCCTGTACGCCGCCCTGCCCGAGCAGTTGCGCCAGTCCAACCTGGCCATGCTGGGCAACCTGCACCAGCGCACGGGTGACGACGGCGGCACGGGCAGCAACAC
>JAFEEH010000105.1 GCA_018241185.1 Pseudomonadota bacterium
CACTTGAGCTGGCCGCTGGACAGCGCCGGCTTGAGCAGGTTCGACGCGTCCAGCGTGCCACCCGAGGCCGCGCCGGCCCCGATCAGGGTGTGGATCTCGTCGATGAAGAGGATGGCGTTGGGCTTGTCCTTGAGCGACTTGAGCACGCCCTTCAGGCGCTGCTCGAAATCACCGCGGTACTTGGTGCCGGCCAGCAGCGCGCCCATGTCCAGCGAATAGACGTTGGACTCGGCCAGGATCTCCGGCACGTCGCCCTGGGTGATGCGCCAGGCCAGACCCTCGGCGATTGCGGTCTTGCCCACACCGGCCTCGCCGACCAGCAGCGGATTGTTCTTGCGCCGACGGCACAGGATCTGGATCGTGCGCTCGACTTCGTAGTCACGGCCGATCAGCGGGTCGATCTTGCCGTCCTTGGCCATCTGGTTGAGGTTCTGGGTGAACTGCTCGAGCGGAGACGACTTCTCGTTCTTCTCGGAGCCGCCCTCCTCGCCTTCGCTGGACGACGATTCATTGCCCTTGGCGGCTTCCGGCGGGTCGCTCTTCTTGATGCCGTGGGCGATGAAGTTCACCACATCGAGGCGCGTCACCCCTTGTTGGTGCAGGTAGTAGACGGCGTGCGAATCCTTCTCGCCGAAGATCGCCACCAGCACATTGGCGCCGGTGACTTCCTTCTTGCCGTTGCCGGTGGACTGCACGTGCATGATGGCGCGCTGGATGACGCGCTGGAAGCCCAGCGTCGGCTGGGTGTCCACGTCATCGGTGCCGGCGACCTGGGGCGTGTTGTCCTTGATGAAGTTCGTGAGCGAACCCCGCAGGTCGTCGATGTTGGCCGAGCAGGCGCGCAGGACCTCTGCGGCGCTCGGGTTGTCCAGCAAAGCGAGCAGCAGGTGCTCCACGGTGATGAACTCGTGGCGCTGCTGCCGGGCCTCGACGAAGGCCATGTGCAAGCTGACTTCCAGTTCCTGGGCAATCATGTGATTTCCTTTGCCTTGCTGTGAATTGAGACTGAGACCTCAGATGGGTTGGAACCGAATTTATTCAACCGGTTCACTGACGCACTGCAGCGGGTGGCCCGCCTGCACCGCGGCTTCCATCACCTGATTGACCTTGGTGGCGGCCACGTCGCGCGGATAGACACCGCAAACTCCGCGCCCGTCCAGGTGGATCTTCAGCATGATCTGGGTGGCCGATTCGCGGTCCTTGTTGAAGAACTCCTGAATGACGACGACCACGAATTCCATCGGGGTGTAATCGTCATTGAGCATCACGACCTGGTACATCTTCGGCGGCGCCGTCTTCTGCGGACGGCGCTCCAGCACCACGGAATCGCTGTCGTCCCGCTGTGGCTGGACGGGCGCCGAAGGTGGCGTGGAGGGTTTTTTCGTGGCCATGAAATTCATTCTATAGAGCGGCGCCACGCCATGGCGCAGGCACAGGATTTGGCGCCGCCACCCCGGAATTCAAGGTCGCGGCCAGCGTGACGGATGGCACGGCCGGTCGTCAAAAAGAATACGCTGGGCGGATCGTCGAATTGCGCCTGCCATCACCTGAAAACCGCCAGTGGCGGCCCCGCGACATTCGCACCGCATCACTCCAATGAATGGCCGTAGAATTTTGCGGCACCCTGAGGAGGCGAGAGTTTTGTCAACGACTGGCACGCCCGTCTCGTTGTTGGCAAACCTTCTGCTGGTCGGGAGGCGTTTTCCAATCACTTCCACAGAGGAATCCGTAATGAGCAAACTTCTCGCTGCCCTGGTCGCTGGCCTGTTCGCCGCTGGCGCTTACGCCCAGAACCCGCCCGGCGCTTCGGCCGAGCAAGCCCCCGTGACCAACACCACCGGCCAGCAAAAGGCGCAAGCCAAGCGCGATGCCAAGCCCCAAGGCCAGGTCAAGCAGGCTGGCGGCGACATCAACAAGACCCCGGAAGGCGGCGCCATCGGCACCGACAAGGCTGCCCAATCGGGCGAAAAGCGCGCCGAGACCCGCGACCAGCGCCGTCGCAACAAGGACGGCAGCATGAAGCGCCGCAGCACCCAGGGCGGCACGCCCCAGTGATTCGGACTTCGGTCTGAACCATGGAAAGGCGCCTCCGGGCGCCTTTTTCTTTGTGCGTTCGCAGCGCCATCCCTGAGCCCCGCCTGACCCGATGGCACTCCTTGTGTCCATTCCTGCGTGAGCAGGCCAGCCGCGTTGCCTCGGCCACAATCAGCGCTTTCGTGACCACCGCCCGGGTCGGCCCCTGCAGCATCCAACGCCATGTCTCTATCGCTCTCCGCCTTCCTTCGCACCGTCATCCTCGGCACCCCACTGCTGGCGGCCGGCACGGCCTTCGCCCAGCAGCCGCAGATGGACCTCGAGCGTGTCCGCATCTCGGCGGGCATGTACCAGATCGATGCGCAGGTCGCGGCCACGCCCGAGCAGCGCCAGATCGGCCTGATGTTCCGCAAGGAGATGCCGCAGTCCGAGGGCATGGTCTTCGTCTTCGAGCAGCCCTCGCCGCAGTGCTTCTGGATGAAGAACACGCTGATCCCGCTGTCGGCCGCCTTCGTGGCCGACGACGGTCGCATTGTGAACATCGAGGACATGAAGCCGCAGACCACCGACAACCACTGCTCGAGCGAGCCAGTGCGCTATGTGCTCGAAATGAACCAGGGCTGGTTCGCCAAGAAGAACATCAAGAAGGGGTTCAAGCTCGGCGGGCCGCTGTTCGAAGCGCGCCGCTGACGTGTACGCTGAACGCCCATGAAAAAGCCGACCCGCGGGTCGGCTTTTTCGTCAGGGCGTGGCGCGGGCTCAGCCGAAATTCTTCGCCGCGAAATCCCAGTTGGCGAGCTTCGCAAGGAAGGTCTCGACGAACTTGGGACGCAGGTTGCGGTAGTCGATGTAGTAGGCATGCTCCCAGACGTCGACGGTGAGCAGAGCCTTGTCGTCGGTCGTCAGCGGGGTGCCGGCGGGGCCGGTGTTGACGATGTCGACGGACCCGTCGGGCTTCTTCACCAGCCACGTCCAGCCTGAGCCGAAGTTGCCCACGGCCGACTTGGTGAAGGCTTCCTTGAAGGCATCGAAGCTGCCCCACTTGGCGTCGATGGCCTTTGCCAGTGCACCGCTCGGCGCGCCGCCGCCCTGCGGCTTCATGCAGTTCCAGAAGAAGGTGTGGTTCCAGATCTGTGCGGCGTTGTTGTAGATGCCGCCGCTGGACTTCTTGACGATCTCTTCGAGCGTCATGCTCTCGAATTCGGTGCCCTTTTGCAGGTTGTTGAGGTTCACCACGTAGGCATTGTGGTGCTTGCCGTAGTGGTACTCCATGGTTTCCTTCGAGTACTCGGGCGCCAGTGCGTCCAGGGCATACGGGAGGGGTGGCAGGACGTGTTCCATCTTGTTGCTCGTGGGTTGGTTGAAGGACGAACGATTCTAGAAAGGATTCATTCGGGTCGCGTCGGACGTGGGCTTGTGCCCACCGCATCGACCGTCAGGAAGGCCTCGCCGTCGGACAGCTCCGCGCGCACCGGCTGCCCCGGCTGCAGTTGCGCGGTGCGCGTGATGGGCACACCCTCGGTATCGGCCAGCCACGCGTAGCCGCGTTGCAGCACGAGGGCCGGGTCGAGCAATTCGAGACGCAGCGCCGCACGCGAGAGCCGGTCGTGGCGCTGCGACAAAGCCGCCTCGAACCTGGTATGCCAATCGGCCTGCAGCGCCCGCTGCGCCTGCGCGGCGCGCTCCACTTTCGATAGCGCCGCATGGTGCATGCGCTGGGCAGCATGGCTGAGCTCGATGCGCTGGCGCGCCACCATGGCGGACGGACGGCCCAGACGCCCTGCCGCCAGGTCCAGGCGCTGGCCCTGCGCGTCGAGCCGGCCGCCGATGGCATCGCGCAGCCGCTCCTCGATCAGGTCCAGCGCACCCAGCCACAACTCGCGTGGCGCGGACGCGAGCTCGGCCGCCGCGGTGGGCGTGGGTGCGCGCACGTCGGCGCAGAAATCGGCGATGGTGAAGTCGGTCTCGTGGCCGACGCCCGCCACCACCGGCACCGGGCTGCGCACGATGGTGCGCGCCAACGCCTCGTCGTTGAAGGCCCACAGGTCCTCGATGGAACCGCCGCCGCGCACCAGGAGGATCAGGTCGACCGGCGGCGACAGCGTGTACAGCGACTCCAGCGCCTGCACCAGCTCGGCAGGCGCCTGGGCGCCCTGCACCGCCGCCGGCGCGAGCACCACGGGAATGTGCGGCACACGGCGACGCAGCGCGGTGACGACGTCGTGCAAGGCCGCCGCGCCGCGCGAAGTGACCACGCCGATCCGCCTGGGCATCGTCGGCAGGCCGCGCTTGCGCGCGGGATCGAACAGGCCCTCCGCCTCCAGCTTGGCCTTTCGCTGCATGAACTGTTCGAACAGCGCACCCTGCCCGGCGCGCCGCAGGCTTTCGACCACCAGTTGCAGGTCGCCGCGCGGCTCATAGACCGCGAGCCGGCCGCGCACCTCGACCTGGTCGCCATCGCGCGGCGTGAAGTCGATCAGCGACGCCGCGCGCCGGAACATCGCGCAGCGCAACTGCCCTGCGGCGTCCTTGAGCGAGAAGTAGCAGTGCCCGCTGCCGGCACGCGAGAAGCCGGTGATCTCGCCCTGGACCGTCACGGGATTGAAACGCGCATCGAGCGCGTCGGCCACCGCACGGCACAGCGCGCCGACGGCCCAGATGCGCGGGCCTGCCTCCGCTCGCTGGCCACGCACGGGCTCGAAATCGTTCATCGCGCCGCTCCTGCCGGAGCCTCGCATCGTCCACAACGGTGCGCGCCTGCCCCCCGGCCGGGTACCCACGGGCACGGCGGCCACGGGTTGCCGTGCAAGTGCTTGATCTGATTGGAAAAAGTGGTGCTCAAAATTCGGTCGATCTGATGCAGGCCACGGCTGGCGTGGCTTTCGCAGAGTTGCCAAGGGGGTTAATCACAAAGTTGTCCACAGAAACTGTGAGCGAAGTCTGACAGCACGAGGCGCCGCGTCCGCTGGGCGGGCTCGGTCATAATCGCCGCCGCATTTGCGTGGCCGCCGGCCCGGAGGGACCCCCTTGTTTTCGATCATAGTTGCTGCAGGCTGGCCGATCTGGCCGCTGCTTCTCTGCTCGGTGCTGGCGCTGGCGCTGGTCATCGAACGCTTCGTGAGCCTCAAGACTGCCAAGGTGCTGCCGCCCAAGCTGCTGAGCGAGGCGATCAGCGTGTCGCAGGTGGGCATCCCCGGGCCCGACGTGGTCACCAAGCTGGAGCAGAACTCGGCGCTGGGCGAGGTGCTCGCGGCCGGCTTTCGTGCCGTCAACGCCAACCCGCGTTGCACCGAGGAAGACGTTCGGGTGGCCATGGAATCGACCGGCCGCGCGGTGGCGCACAAGTTGGAACGCTATCTGCCCGCCCTGGCCACCATCGCGTCTGCCGCGCCGCTGCTCGGCCTGCTGGGCACGGTGATCGGCATGATCGAGATCTTCGGCTCGCAGTCGCCGGCCAGTGGTGCGGCCGGCTCGGGCAATCCGGCGCAGCTGGCGCACGGCATCTCGATCGCGCTCTACAACACCGCCTTCGGCCTGATGGTCGCCATCCCGACGCTGATCTTCTGGCGCTATTTCCGCTCGCGCGTGGACGAGTACCTGCTCAATCTCGAGCTCGCCGGCGAGCGCTTCGCGCGCCACCTGACCGCCGTGCGCAAGTAGCTCGCCGCCATGAGTCGCATGCACTTCCGCCATGGCTCGCAGGATGAGCCGGAGATCAACCTGATCCCCTTCATCGACGTGCTTCTGGTGGTGCTCATCTTCCTGATGCTGTCGACCACCTACAGCAAGTTCACCGAGATGGAAGTGCGCCTGCCCGTGGCCGATGCCGAAGCGCAACGCGACCGGCCCAAGGAAATCATCGTGGCGGTCGGCGCGGACGGGCGTTACGCCGTCAACAAGACCGTGCTGCCCGAACGTGGCGTCGACGCCGTCACCGCGGCGCTGGCTGCCGCCGCCGGTGGCAACAAGGACAACGTCGTCATCATCAGCGCCGATGCCACCGCGGCGCACCAGTCGGTGATCACGGTGATGGAAGCGGCGCGGCGCGCCGGCCTCATGCAGATCACCTTCGCCACGCAGACCGCGGCGCAGGCCTCGCGCTGACCCGCGCCGGACCGCTCACCACCATGCTGCAGCGTGCATGGTTGCACCGCGGCCTGCTGGCCTGCCTGCTGTGGCCGCTCTCGCTTGTCTACCGCGCCGTCTACGCGCTGCGGCGCCTGGCCTATCGCCGCGGCTGGAAGGCAGAGAACGGCGTGGACGTGCCCGTGGTTGTTGTGGGCAACGTCGTGGCCGGCGGTGCCGGAAAGACGCCCGTCGTGATGGCCGTGGTGCGCCATCTGCAGGCGCGCGGCCTCGTGGTGGGCGTCGTCTCTCGCGGCCACGGCCGTCGCACGCAGGACGGCCGAGAGGTGCATGCCGACAGCGACCCGCGCGATGTCGGCGACGAACCGCTGCTGGTACATCGCACCACCGGCGCGCCCGTGGTGGTGGACCGCGACCGGGTGGCCGCCGCGCGGCGCCTGCTGGCGGCCCATCCCGAGGTACGCCTGATCGTGAGCGACGACGGATTGCAGCACCTGGCGCTGCGGCGCGACGTCGAGATCTGCGTGTTCGACGACCGGGGGACGGGCAACCGCTGGTTGCTGCCGGCAGGGCCGTTGCGCGAACCCTGGCCGCGCGCCTGCGATCTGGTTCTGCACACGGGCGAGCACCCGGCCTTCGGCGGCTTCACGGCGCGGCGCGCGCTTGCCGATCACGCGGTGGCGCAGGACGGACGGCGAGTGCCGCTGGCCGAACTCGCAGGCCGCCCGAACGTGATCGCCCTCGCCGGTATCGCTCACCCGCAGCGCTTCTTCGACATGCTGCGCGCGCGCGGGGTTGCGCCTGCGCAATGCATCGCGCTGCCCGATCACTATGATTTTGATAGCTGGTCGCGCCCGCCTGGCGGGCCTTTCAGCCTGATTTGCACCGAGAAAGATGCTGCCAAACTCTGGCAGGTGGCGCCCGATGCGCTGGCGGTACCGCTGTCGTTCACGCCCGAGACGGCCTTCTTCGAAGCGCTGGACGCGCGACTATCATCCGTCGATGGACACCAAGCTGCTTGAACTGCTGGTCTGCCCCGTCACCAAGGGCCCGCTGACCTGGAACCCCGAAAAGCAGGAACTCGCCTCGCGCAGCGCGCGGCTGGCGTACCCGGTGCGCGACGGCATCCCCATCCTGCTGGAGAGCGAGGCGCGCACGCTGACCGACGAGGAACTCGGGCTCTGAGCAGGTGAGCTTCACCGTCCTGATCCCCGCCCGGCTGGCCTCGACGCGCCTGCCCGACAAGCCCCTGGCCGACATCGCGGGGCTGCCGATGGTCGTGCGCGTGGCGCAGCGCGCGGCGCAGTCGTCGGCCTCGCGCGTGGTGGTGGCCGCCGACGATGCGCGCATCGCCGAAGCCTGCGCCCGGCACGGCATCGACGTGCTGCTGACGCGCGTCGACCATCCCAGCGGCAGCGACCGCCTGGCCGAGGCCTGCACCCTGCTGGACTTGCCGGACGACGAGATCGTGGTCAACGTCCAGGGCGACGAGCCGCTGATCGAGCCGGCGCTCATCGACGCCGTGGCGCGTGCCCTGGCCGCGCGGCCTGACGTGCCGATGAGCACGGCCGTCCACGCCATCGACTCGCTCGACGACTTCACCAATCCGAACGTGGTGAAGGCCGTGCTCGACGATGCGGGGCACGCGCTGTACTTCAGCCGTGCGCCCATCCCGTGGCCGCGCGACGGCAGCGGGCGGGGCGCGCCCGCCGCGCTGCCCGAGCCGCCGCCGCTGCGCCATATCGGCATCTACGGCTACCGCGCCGGCTTCGTCCGCCGCTTTCCGTCGCTGACGCCCGCGCCGCTGGAGCGCACCGAGGCGCTGGAGCAACTGCGCGTGCTCTGGCACGGTCACCGCATTGCCGTGCACGTGAGCGAGCACGCGCCCGGCCCCGGCGTCGACACCTCGGAAGACCTCGCACGGGTGCGGGCGCTGCTCGCCTGAAAACGCTGCTCCCACGGGGTGTGCAAGCACCCAGTCAGCCGGGGGGCGCATGCTATCCTCGATGCAATGGCGCCCTGCGGCGCGCGCGGCTGTTGGGGCTGCGGCACGAATTCCAAGAAACGTCCGAGGACACCATGAGACTGATTTTGTTGGGCGCCCCCGGCGCCGGCAAAGGCACGCAAGCGGCCTTCATCTGCCAGAAATACGGCATCCCCCAGATCTCCACCGGCGACATGCTGCGTGCGGCCGTCAAGGCGGGCACGCCCCTCGGCCTTCAGGCGAAGGCTGTCATGGACTCGGGTGCGCTGGTCAGCGACGACCTCATCATCGACCTCGTGAAGGACCGCATCGCCCAGCCCGACTGCGCGAACGGCTTCCTCTTCGACGGTTTTCCCCGAACCATCCCGCAGGCCGACGCGATGAAGGCGGCCGGCGTCAAGCTCGACTACGTGCTCGAGATCGACGTCCCCTTCACCGACATCATCGAGCGCATGAGCGGGCGCCGCTCGCACCCGGCCTCGGGCCGCACCTACCACCTGCGCTTCAACCCGCCGAAGGTCGAGGGCAAGGACGACGTCACCGGCGAAGACCTGATCCAGCGCGAGGACGACAAGGAAGAGACGGTGCGCAAGCGGTTGGACGTCTACAGCCAGCAGACGCGCCCGCTGGTCGACTACTACGCTGACTGGGCCAGGAAGGACCCGGCCGCCGCCCCCAAGTACCGCGCCATCAGCGGCGTGGGCACCGTCGACGAGATCACGCGCCGCGCGCTGGAAGCGCTCTCGAGCTGAACCGCGCGCCCCGCACGCCCAAGCCACCGCACGCGGTGGCTTTTTTTTGCTCCGTGCGGACCGCAGGCCTCAGCCCTGCATGATCGACAGCATCAGTGCGATCCGCGCCTTGACGGGGTTGAGCGCGCCGGCATCGGCAAGCGCATGCCGACCGCCAGGAATGACGTGGCCGAACGCGCAGCGCGTCGCGCGCACGACGCGGATGCCCGCCCCCTGCGCGCGCAGCAGCGCCTGTTCCAGCGAGGCGTGCACGGTGCCGTTGCCGGTGGCGGCGACCACCAACCCTTGCACCGCATCCGCGGCACCCGCCTCGCGCTCCCGCACCAGCAGATCGACCAGCGTGGCGCCCGCGCCTGCGTGGCTCGTCACGATCTCCACACGCGGCCAGGAGACGGCAGACGCTATGTTTTTCATAGCACCCTGCGCCCTTCCGGCGGACGCTGCAGGCCAGTTTCTTGCCTGGCGCAGTCGCCCTTCCTCCATATGGCCGATAGGCCCCATGTCACCCGAAGAAAAGGCGTCGAGCCGGTAGGTGTGCACTTTCTGCACGTCGGGCGCGCCGTGGACTGTGCCCGCGCATACGACGCTGACGCCCTGCGCACCGGGCGTCGCGGCCAGGGCGACCGCGTCGCGGATGTTCTGCGGACCGTCAGGCACGAGCGCCGACGCCGGCCGCATGGCACAGGTCACGACGATCGGCTTGGAGGCCGGCAGCACCTCGTGCAGGAAGAAAGCCGTCTCCTCGAGGGTGTCGGTGCCGTGCGTGACGACCACGCCTGTCACCTCGTCCCGCGCCAACCAGTGGGCACAGCGTTGGGCCAGCGCTTGCCACACCCCGAAGTCCATGTCCTTGCTGTCGATGTTGGCCACCTGCTCGGCAGAGAGCAAGACGCCCCCCACTTCGAGGCCATCGATCAGTTCGGACACGTCCACCTCGCCGGCCGTATACCCGACGTTGTCGCCGGCCGCATGGGCACGTCCGGAAATCGTCCCGCCGGTCCCGAGCACCACCACGTGCGCGGCGCGCGGGTTGGTTTCGCCTGTCGTCATCGTTTGCTTGCCAATCGAGTGGAAACTGGTTAAAAATACAGTTACTGGATGAACACCCAGTGGATGCCACCAACGGCGGCCGCAAGCTGCCGAATTCCGGTCACACGCCAAGGAGCCGTTCGCATGCTCAACCTGCCCGCCTCGCCTTTCGCTGCGAAGCTTACCGCCCGCCAGCAGCAGATCCTCGACCTGATCCAGGCCGCCATCGCGCGCACCGGCGCGCCGCCCACGCGGGCGGAGATCGCTGCCGAACTGGGTTTCAAGTCTGCCAACGCCGCGGAAGAGCACCTGCAAGCCCTGGCGCGCAAGGGTGTCATCGAACTCGTGAGCGGTACTTCGCGCGGTATCCGCCTGCGCGGCGACGCGCTGCGATCCCTGCAGGAGTCTCGCCATCGCGACGGCGGACAGCTGCCTCTCGCCCTGCCCGGCATCGCGCAGCTGGCGCTGCCGCTCATCGGTCGCGTGGCCGCCGGCTCTCCCATCCTGGCCCAGGAACACGTGGACCAGACCTACTACGTCGAGAACACGTTGTTCCAGCGCAAGCCCGACTACCTGCTGAAGGTGCGCGGCATGTCCATGCGCGACGCCGGCATCATGGACGGCGACCTGCTCGCAGTGCAGGCCACCAAGGAAGCACGCAACGGCCAGATCATCGTCGCGCGGTTGGGCGAGGAAGTGACCGTCAAGCGGCTCAAGCGCAACAAGGACGTGGTCGAACTCCACGCCGAGAACCCCGACTACCCCACCATCGTCGTCGAGCCCGGCGAACCCTTCGAGATCGAAGGGTTGGCCGTCGGGCTGATCCGCAACACGATGCTGATGTAACTCCACACAACAGCCGTATCAGGTGGCGGGCGTATGGCGCAATGGCCATCACCCTGCTGCGGCTGTCTTTCGTCGAATCCTGCCTGTGTTCCACCCCTTGATCTCAGGAGTTCACATGGGAATCGCTCTGCTCGCAATCGCCGACTTGTTCACCCCTCTTCAATCGCTGGCCAGCCGCTTGATGCCCGCGCGCGATTCGCGTCGCCGGGCTTCGGCAGGCCTGCGCTACGTTGCCGTCCGACCGGCCTGCGGCGCCCGCAATGGCACCACCGCCCTGCCCGCACCGGCACGGCCACAAGGCGTGGTGCGCGTCGTGCGCATCGTGGAACGCGGCCAATCCGCCAGGACCGAGGGCCGCGTCGTGATCTCGGGCCGCATGGCCGATGTGTGCGCGGAGCTGGACCGGCTCGCAGCGCTCGAGGCCGCTGGCACGACCGCCGCGCCGAAGCGGTTGCACTGAGCACGCCGCGTCCGCGCGGCCACCGTCGCCGGGTCCCCGTCGATGTCCGCGTGACGCCCATGGCACAGCAGCAGGCTGTGCCATGGGCGCCACGGGCCGGGCCCCTGTCGTGCCCGAGGCACAATGGGCAGCCATGAACATTGTGATCTTGGACGACTACCAGGATGCCGTGCGCAAGCTGCGCTGCGCTGCCAAGCTCGACGCCTACGCGGCGAAGGTCTACACCAACACCGTCAAGGGGATCGGGCAGCTCTCCGTCCGACTCAAGGACGCCGACGTGATCGTGCTCATCCGAGAGCGCACACAGATCACGCGGCAACTCGTCGAGAAGCTTCCCAAGCTCAAGCTCATTTCGCAAACCGGCCGGGCCGGCTCGCACATCGACGTCAACGCCTGCACGGAATTCGGCGTGGCGGTGGCCGAAGGCAGCGGCTCGCCGCTCGCCCCTGCCGAGCTGACCTGGGCACTGATCATGGCCGCCATGCGGCGCCTGCCCCAGTACATCAGCAACCTCAAGCACGGCGCGTGGCAACAGTCCGGGTTGAAGTCCGCTTCGATGCCGTCCAACTTCGGGCTCGGTTCGGTGCTCAAGGGGAAGACGCTGGGCATCTGGGGCTACGGCCGCATCGGCCAGCTCGTCGCTCGCTACGGGCAGGCCTTCGGCATGCAGGTGGTGATCTGGGGTCGGGACGGCAGTTGCAGCAAGGCCCGCTCCGACGGCTTCCAGGTGGCAGCGAGCCGCGAAGCCCTGTTCGAACAGGCCGACGTGCTGTCGGTGCATCTGCGCCTCAACGATGAGACGCGCGGCCTGGTGGGCCTCGACGACCTGATGCGCATGAAGCCCACGGCGCTGTTCGTGAACACTTCGCGCGCCGAACTGGTTGAGTCCGACGCGCTGCTGGCGGCATTGAACAGGGGCCGGCCGGGCCTGGCCGCAATCGATGTCTTCGAGAGCGAGCCACCGTTGCAGGGCCATGCCCTGCTGCGCTTGGAGAACTGCATCTGCACGCCCCACATCGGCTATGTCGAACAGGAGAGCTACGAGATGTATTTCGGTCAGGCGTTCGACAACGTCGTGAGCTTCATTCGGGGCAACCCTACCAACATCGTCAATCCGGGCGCGCTGCAGGTTCGCCGCTGAGGCCCGCCTGTCCGCGGCGGGCCCCTGTGCCTTCAGCGCTTCAGTGCGCCGGGCTTGATGGATTCCTCGATCTCGGGATCGAACAGCTCCAGGTCCGGCAGTTGCGCCGACGGCGCATCCGATGTCGCCGCGGCGAGTTCCGTGGCGGGCTGGTCGAGCGCCGAGGGCTCAATGACCGGCGGCTTGTCAGCCGCAGCACGGCGCAAAGCAGCCGGAATGGTGTCGACGCCGGCCATGTCCAGGTCATTCAGGTCGAAGTCCAATGACGCCGTCAGGGGGTGCGGCGGTCGTGTCGGCTGGAAATCCGGATGGCGTGGCTCCACGAGCGCGGTGTCGCGTGCCAGCGACTGCGGTGCAGTCGGCAACTCGACCGCCGACGTCGGCAGGGCCATGGGCAGGGTTTCGTGCTGCTGGTGGCGCATCAGCACTTCTGCCAACGAAGGACGCTGCGAATCACCGCCGACCGGTTGCTCCTGGGCCATGGCGTAGAGCATGAGCAGTTCGCGATAGGCAGCCAGATCGAAAGTCGGCTGGCCATCCTCGCCAGGCCGGCGGAACAGCAGTTCCTCGATGACCGGCAGCGACTCCGGCCCAGGCCAGTGCTCCTCGATGCGCTGCAGAACCTCGTTGTGGTGGTCCAGAGGCCGGCCCGCATCCTGGTGGAAATCGTCGAAGGACGGCACACGCACGTTCAACGCTTGCTGGCACTGCCTGCGCACGCGTTCGTAGTCGAGCATGCGGCCAAGGCCGTGAAAGATGCGCAGCAGTTCGAGGTAGGCCAGCGCACTGGTTTCCGGGTGGTCGGCCACGTACTCGGACAGCACGGCGATGGCCTGCTCGTGCTGGCCAAGCGAAAGGAAGAATTCCGCTTGCTGCTGCACGTCGAACAACTCCTCGGTATTGACCGAACGGGAGGTCGATGGCATCTGCCCCGGAAGCATCGGCGCGTCGAAATCCGCGTGCCGCACCCCGGAATGCGCAGGCTCCGCACCACGAGGTGCGTCCGGGTCGATGAATCCGCTGGGCACCCCGTGCGATGCGGAGCCGGCTTCCGCTGCCGCCGCTACGGCGCCCGCTGCGAGCGCGCGCTCGGCTCCTGCGTTGTCCTCGCCCGGGTAGGTATCGGCGGCGTCGTCGAGCCCGCCGAACCGCGACGCGCGTGCCGGCCCTGGGGCGCCGCCCCCTTCCGGCCACCACACCGACTGGGCTGCGCGGCGCGACGCGAGCCACATCCAGGCCAGCGCAGCGATGGCAAGGAGCAGCAGCAACACCAA
>JAFEEH010000106.1 GCA_018241185.1 Pseudomonadota bacterium
ATCGCGGGCGGCGTGGAGAGCATGAGCCGCGCGCCCTTCGTCATGCCCAAGGCCGAGTCGGCCTTCAGCCGCGCCAATGCGGTGTACGACACCACCATCGGCTGGCGTTTCGTCAACAAGCTGATGAAGGCGCAGTACGGCGTCGACTCCATGCCCGAGACGGCCGAGAACGTGGCCACGGATTTCAAGATCGAGCGCGAGGCGCAGGACCGCATGGCGCTGGCCTCGCAGCAGCGCGCCGTCGCTGCGCAGAAGCGCGGCTTCTTCGACGCCGAGATCGTGCCGGTGACCATTCCGCAAAAGAAGGGCGATCCGGTGATCGTCGCCAAGGACGAACATCCGCGCGACACCAGCCTCGAGTCGCTGGCCAAACTCAAGGGCGTGGTGCGGCCCGATGGCACCGTGACCGCCGGCAACGCCAGCGGCGTGAACGACGGCGCCTGCGCGCTGCTGATCGCCGGCGAGGCGGCGGCCGCCAGGCACGGCCTCACGCCGCGTGCCCGCATCGTCGGCATGGCGACGGCCGGCGTGGCGCCGCGCGTGATGGGCATCGGCCCGGCGCCGGCCACCGAGAAGGTGCTGGCGCTCACCGGCCTCAAGCTCGACCAGATCGACGTCATCGAACTGAACGAGGCCTTCGCCGCGCAGGGCCTGGCCGTGCTGCGCATGCTGGGCCTGAAGGACGACGACGCGCGCGTCAACATCAACGGCGGTGCCATCGCGCTGGGCCACCCGCTGGGCGCCAGCGGCGCGCGCCTGGCCACCACGGCGGTGAACCAGCTGCACAGCGGCGGCGGCCGCTACGCGCTGTGCACCATGTGCATCGGCGTGGGGCAGGGCATCGCGGTCATCCTCGAGAAGGTCTGATCCACCGCTTTGCCAGATCGTCACGTTCGTGACGAATTCGGCCGCAACGCCCGCCCGACGGGCGCTGGCGGCCGATTGCACTTTTGGGCGCGCGGCGGCTCAGCCCTCGTCCGCGGGTTCGGCGCCGCCCTGCAGCGCATCCACCTTCTGCATGTTCTCGAGCAGCCTGAGCAGGTAGTGCAGGCTGTGGGTGGTGTCGTTGATCGAGAAGCCCTCCAGCACCTGCGCGTAGTAGCCGTGGATCTTCGGCAGCGCCTCGGCCTGCCAGAGTGACCGGCCCTCGGGCGTCATCGACACGATGCGCGCACGCCGGTCGTTCGCGTCCTGCGCCATGCGCACGCGGCCGTCGCGCTCCATGCGGCCGATCAGGCCCGAAAGGTTCTGGCGGCTGACCTTCAGATAGCGCGCCAGCTCGCCCACGCTCATTCCGGCCCCCGCTTCTTCCCGCGAGAGCGCGCCCAGCACCGCCCACTGCTGTGTGGTCAGGCCTTCGGCTTCCACGGCGCGCGTTCCTGTTTTATGCAACATGTTTGCGCATTGATACAGCCGAAAGAACAAGCGGTTGGCCAGTGCCATGCGCGCCTTCTCGTCATTTTCACTAGGGTTAACCATGGATTCGACCTGGATGGCTTACAGGGATGAACATCTTGCGGGAAGAAAAACAAGACAATATATTGTCATAAATAACGGCGTGATGGCTCAGCTGGCGCCCTGACGATAGCAAGCACCCCAAGGACCATTCGATGCAACGATTCCAAGACAAGACCGCGATCGTCACCGGCGGCGGTGGCGGCATCGGCGGCGCCACCTGCCGCCGCTTCGCCCGCGAGGGGGCCCGCGTCGCGGTGTTCGACCTCAACGACGAGGCCGCGGTCCGGGTGGCCGCGCAGATCCGCGAGGAAGGCGGCCGCGCCGAGGCCGTGCGCTGCGACATCACCGACCGCGCCAGCGTCGACGCCGCCGTGGCCCGCACGGTGGCGTCGCTGGGCCCCATCGACGTGCTCGTCAACAACGCGGGCTGGGATGTGTTCAAGCCCTTCACCAAGACTGCGCCGGCCGACTGGGACCGGTTGATCGCCATCAATCTCACCGGCGCCCTGCACATGCACCACGCGGTGCTGCCGGGCATGGCGGCGCGCAAGGCAGGGCGCATCGTCAACATCGCCTCCGACGCGGCGCGCGTGGGCTCGTCCGGCGAGGCGGTGTACGCGGCCTGCAAGGGCGGGCTGGTGGCGCTCTCCAAGACGCTGGCGCGCGAGCATGCGCGCCACGGCATCACCGTCAACGTGGTGTGCCCCGGCCCGACCGACACGGCGCTGTTCGCCGATTACAGGGAAGGCGCGGGCAACCCCGAAAAGCTGATGGAGGCCTTCACGCGTTCCATCCCGCTGGGCCGCATCGGCCAGCCCGACGACCTGCCGGGCGCCATCGCCTTCTTCGCCAGCGACGACGCGGCCTTCGTCACCGGGCAGGTGCTGTCGGTGTCCGGCGGCCTGACGATGGCCGGGTGACACCGATCGACGACCGAAGACAAGGAGACGAACATGAACTTCGAAGACATCCTCTACGAGGTGCGCAACGGCGTGGCCTGGATCACCATCAACCGGCCCGACAAGATGAACGCCTTTCGCGGCACCACCTGCGACGAGCTCATCAGGGCGCTGAACAGGGCCGGTTACGACCGCGACGTCGGCTGCATCGTGCTGGCGGGCGCCGGCGACCGGGCTTTCTGCACCGGCGGCGACCAGTCGGCGCACGACGGCAACTACGACGGCCGCGGCACCATCGGCCTGCCGATGGAGGAACTGCACACCGCCATCCGCGACGTGCCCAAGCCGGTGATCGCCCGCGTGCAGGGCTACGCCATCGGCGGCGGCAACGTGCTCGCCACGATCTGCGACCTGACCATCTGCTCCGAGAAGGCCGTCTTCGGCCAGGTCGGCCCCAAGATGGGCTCGGTCGATCCGGGCTACGGCACCGCCTTCCTCGCGCGCGTGGTGGGCGAGAAGAAGGCGCGCGAGATCTGGTACCTGAACAAGCGCTATTCCGGCCACGAGGCCGTGGCCATGGGCCTGGCCAACGTGTGCGTGCCGCCCGAGAAGCTCGACGAGACGGTGCAGGAATGGGCCGAGACCATCTGCGAGCGCAGCCCCACCGCCATCGCCATCGCCAAGCGCAGCTTCAACATGGACACGGCGCACCAGGCAGGCATCGCCGGCATGGGCATGTACGCGCTCAAGCTGTACTACGACACCGACGAGTCGCGCGAGGGCGTGGCCGCGCTCAAGGAAAAGCGCCAACCCGACTTCCGCAAGTACGCCAAGTGAACGCGGGGCCGCGATGAACCCCTACATCGACGAAGACCTGGCGGCCGTCGCCGACCAGGCGCGCCGCTTTGCTTCCGACCGCGTGGCGCCCGGCTTCCAGGAGCGCGACCGCACCCGCGTGCTCGACCGCGCGCTGATGCGCGAGATGGGCGAGATGGGTTTCATCGCGCCCGAACTGACCGAGGAGGCGGGCGGTCAGGGCCTGGGCTGCCTGGCGGCCGGCGTGATCCACGAGGAGATCGCGCGGGCCGACCTGTCCATCAGCTACATCAACCTGCTGGCCTCGCTCAACGGCCAGATCCTTGCCGAGCACGGCCGGCCCGAGGTGGCGCGGCCCTGGCTGCAGAAGCTCACGCGCGGCGAAGCCCTGCTCGCCATCGCGCTGACCGAGCCGCGCGGCGGCTCCGACGCGGCCAACCTGCGGCTGAAGGCGGAACGCGTGGGGGACCACTACGTGCTCAACGGCGAGAAGACCTCCATCTCCGCCGCCGACCAGTGCGATGCGGCGGTGGTCTTCGGGCGCACCGGCAGCGTGGAATCGCAGGCGCACGGCGTCACCGCGCTGCTGGTGCCGATGGACCTGCCCGGCATCACGCGCAACCGCTTCGACTGCCACGGTCAGCGTGCCATCGGCCGCGGATCACTGTTCTTCGAGAACGTCAGGGTGCCGGCGGACCATCGCCTGGGCGAAGAGAACCAGGGCTTCGTGCAGGTGATGCAGGGCTTCGACTTCTCGCGCGCGCTGATCGGGCTGCAGGTGCTGGCCGTGGCGCGGGTGGCGCTGGAGGAAGCCTGGGCCTACGTCGCGCAGCGCGAGGCCTTCGGCAAGCCGCTGTCGGCCTTCCAGGGGGTGTCGCACCCGCTGGCCGATTTCGACACGCAGGTGGACGCCGCCAGGCTGCTGTGCCTGCAGGCGCTGTGGCTCAAGGACAGGGGCCTGCCCCACAGCGCCGAGGCCGCCATGTGCAAGTGGTGGGCGCCCAAGCTGGCCTACGACGCGGTCCACCAGTGCCTGCTGTCCTTCGGCCACGGCGGCTACGACCGCGGCCCGATGGAGCAACGCCTGCGCGACGTGCTGGGCTTCCAGATCGGCGACGGCACCGCCCAGATCATGAAGACCGTCATCGCCCGCGCACGTGTCGGTCGCAAGGCCGTGCCCCACTGAGCGCGGCCGAACGCGACGACCACAAGAACGAGGAGACAAGACACCATGGAATTCGACGCCATCCTGCTGCCGCCCCGGCGTGCCGCGAGCATTGCGCAAGGGCTGTGGGCCGACCGCACCGTCAACGACGAGCTGGAGGCCTGCCTCGCCGACTGCCCCGACAAGACCGCGCTCACCGCATTGCATGCCGACGGCACGCCCGGCCGGCGCCTGAGCTATCGCGCGCTGGCGCAGCTGGCCGACCGCATGGCCGTGGGGCTGCACCGCCTGGGCGTGCGCCGCAACGACGTGGTCGCCATGCAGCTGCCCAACGGCTGGCCCTTCACGGCGCTGTACCTGGCCTGTTCGCGCATCGGTGCCGTGCTCAATCCGCTGATGCCGATCTTCCGGGAGCGCGAACTGGGCTTCATGCTGCGGCACGGCGAGGCCAAGGTGCTGGTGGTGCCGAAGGTCTTCCGCGGCTTCGACCACGAGGCCATGGCGCGGACCCTGCAGAAGGATCTGCCCGCGCTGCAGCACGTGCTCGTGGTCGGCGGCGGCGGTGTGGACGACTTCGATGCGCTGCTCACCGTGCCCGCGTGGGAAAACGAGGCCGACGCCGCCGCCATCCTCTCGTCCAGCCGGCCG
>JAFEEH010000107.1 GCA_018241185.1 Pseudomonadota bacterium
CATCGGTGTGGAGTCCTGGAAGGCGGTGTGCACGCCGATCGACGCATTCGTCGCGCCCGGCCCACGGGTGACGAAGCACACGCCGGGCCGCCCGGTCAGCTTGCCGTGCGCCTCGGCCATGAAGGCAGCGCCGCCTTCCTGCCGGCAGATAACGAAGCGGATCTCGTCCGCATGGTCGTGGAAGCCATCCAGCGCCGCGAGGTAGCTCTCGCCCGGAACGCCAAACACATGGGTCACGCCCTGGGTGATCAGGCATTCGACAAGAAGGTGTCCGGCGATCTGGGTGGTCATTGGAGAAAGTGGTGCTGCGGAGTTCGGCGATTATCGGCAGTGCCGATTGCGGCCCAGCAAAATTAACCATATAGTGAATTGAAGCCCCGACCATGTCAGCCGCCGCCCCCGTACTCGAAACCCGCCTGCGAGATGCCGACCGCTCGCAAGCGGCGATCCTGCTCGCCGCGCGCGACGAGTTCGCCAACCACGGGCTGGCCGGTGCACGCGTCGACCGCATCGCCGAGCGCGCCGACGTCAACAAGCGCCTCATCTACTACTACTTCGGCAGCAAGGACGACCTCTTCCTCGCGGTGCTCGAACGCACCTACGCCGACATCCGCGAGGCCGAGCAGCGGCTGCACCTGGACGAAGTGGAGCCGGTCGAGGCCATCCGCCAGCTCATCTCCTTCACCTGGCACTACTACCTCGAGCACCCCGAGTTCATCACGCTGCTCAACAGCGAGAACCTGCACAAGGCGGTGCACCTGAAGCGCTCCGACCGCATCCAGGAGATGAACTCCCCGCTGGTGCAACTGCTCGACGGCATCCTCGAGCGCGGCCGGCGCGAACATCTCTTCCACGCCGGCATCGATCCGATCCAGCTCTATATCTCGATCGCGTCGCTGTGCTACTTCTACCTGTCGAACAACCCGACGCTGTCGGCCATCTTCGGCCGTGATCTGCGCGCACCCAAAGCGATGGCGCAGCGCCTTTCGCACATGACCGAGCTGGTGCTCGGCTATGTGATGCGCTGACCCGGGTATCTACCAAGACGTGCCGCGTTGACGGCGCGGCGAAGGTCTCCCTAGAATTCTTTAATTCACTTTCTGGTGAATAAAGAACAGGAGACAAGCATGCGCATCGCCGCACTGGCCGCCACCGCGGCTTTCGTGAGCCTGAGCACCGTCGGCGTCCAGGCCCAGAACGCCTACCCGAACAAGCCGATCCGCGTGGTCGTGCCCTTCGCCGCGGGCAGCACCACCGACATCATTTCCCGCGCCATCACCGACAAGATGGGCCAGAGCATGGGCCAGACGCTGGTGGTCGACAACCGTGGTGGCGCCAGCGGCACCATCGGCCAGCAGGCCGTCGCCACGGCCGCGCCCGACGGCTACACCATCCTCATCCATTCGTCCTCGCACACGGTCAGCCCCTCGACCTTCGCGAAGCTGCCGTTCGACACGGTGAACGACTTCGCCGGCGTCACCCCGATCTCCTCGCTGTCGAACGCCCTGGTGATCTCGCCCACAAAGAACATCAAGTCGCTGCAGGACCTGCTTGCCACCGCACGCGCCAAGCCCGGCAGCCTGAACTTCGCGTCGGCCGGACAGGGCAGCGCCACGCACCTGAACGCCGAGAAGTTCAAGCTCGCCGCCAAGATCCAGGCCACCAACATTCCGTTCAAGGGGTCGGCCGAGGCCGTGACCGAGGTGCTTGCGGGCCGGGTCGACTACTACTTCTCGCCCATCGCGCCGGTCATCGGCCAGATCAAGGACGGCCAACTGCTCGCACTGGCGGTGGGTTCACCCAAGCGCGCGAGTGCCCTGCCCGACGTACCGACCACCGCCGAAGCTGGCGTCCCCGGTTCGGAGTTCAACTTCTGGATCGGGATGATGGCGCCGGCCAAGACGCCGCGCGAGATCGTCGACCGGCTGCATGCCGAGGTCGAGAAGGCGCTTGCCACGCCCGAGGTCAAGGAACGCTTCGCCAAGCTGGGCGCCGACCCCTGGACGCTCAAGCCGCGCCAGTTCGATGCCTACATCAAGGAAGAAGTCGCCAGCAACGCCGACGTGGTGAAGGCCGCGGGCCTCGCCGCCCAGCAGTGATGCCGCCCGAGGAGCACAGCGCCATGGACGCCCACGACGTCGCCTACTACCGGCACCACGGCCACCTCACCGTCAATCACGTGTTCGAGCCCGGCGAGATGGACGCCGTGGTGCGCGACATCGAGCAGTGGGGCGAGAGCTTCCTGGCTGGCCTGCCCGCAGAGCAGCGTGCCTGGTACGTCGACGGCGGCGTGCAGGCGCGCACCGTGCTGCGCAAGCTGGACAACCCCCACTTCCACCGCGGCGCCGTGCAGGCGTTGGCACGCGACCGACGGCTGCTCGACCACGTCGAGACCCTGATCGGGCCAGGCGTCTCGGTGTACTTCAGCCAGATCTTCTTCAAGCCGCCCGAGGGTGGCGGACCGAAGCCTGCGCACCAGGACAACTTCTATTTCGGCCCGGCCGACCCGGAGGGCATGGTCACCGCCTGGATCGCGCTGGACGATGCCACGCTGGAGAACGGCTGCCTCTACTTCGGCGACGGCACCAACCTCGGCCCCGTCTACACCCACTTCGCCCCCGAGGACGAGCCCTACAACCTGCAGATCCCGCCCGAGATCCTCGACAAGCAGCCGATGACGCCAGCCCCGGTGCGCAAGGGCGGCGTGAGCTTCCACCACGGCAACACCTTCCACCATTCCGGCCCCAACCACAGCAGCAAGTGGCGCCGCGCCTGCGCCCTGCACTTCGTCAGCAACGCCAACAGCTTCGACAACCCGGCGCTGCCTTACGACCACTCCCTGAAGTTTCAGGTCTCCTGACATGACACGCTGGATCACCCACCCCGCCGCGCGGCCCTTCTGGCTGCTGCTGGTCCTGCTGGTCCTGTGGGACCTGCTGGTGCGCATCTTCAAGATTCCGCCCTACCTGATCCCGCCGCCGATGGCGGTCATCAAGCAGCTCGGTGCCGACTGGTCCATGCTGTTGCAGCAGAGCCTGCCGACGCTGTACGCGACGCTCGGCGGCTTCGTCGCGTCCGCGCTCATCGGCGTGCCGATCGCGATGTGGATCGCCTACTCGCGCACGGTCGAGAGCTTCGTCTACCCGCTGCTCGTCTTCTCGCAGTCGATCCCCAAGGTCGCCGTGGCGCCGCTCTTCGTGGTGTGGTTCGGCTTCGGCATCGTGCCCAAGGTGATCGCCGCCTTCCTGCTCGGCTTCTTCCCGGTGGTGGTGTCCACGGTTCAGGGCTTCAAATCGGTCGAGCCCGACGTGATCGACCTCGCGCGGTCCATGGGCGCCGGGCCGATGAAGATCTTCCTCAAGTTCCGCCTGCCCCAGGCGCTGCCGGCGATCTTCAGCGGGCTGAAGGTCTCGGTCACCCTGGCGGTGGTCGGCGCGGTGGTCGGCGAGTTCGTCGGCTCCAACTCGGGCCTGGGCTTCGTGCTGCAGCGCGCCACCGGCACCTTCGACCTGCCGCTGATGTTCGCGGCGCTGGTGGTGCTGTCGATGATGGGTGTGATCCTGTTCCTCATCGTCGAACTGGTCGAACGATGGCTCATGCCCTGGCATGCCTCGCAGCGCCACGACCTGCAGGCTACCGCCTGACGCCCTTCTCTCTTTCCCCGCAACACAAAGACTTGGAGACACGCATGCAACGACGCAAACTCATCGGCGCCACCTGCGCCGCCGCCCTCGCCCTGGGCATGGCCGGCAACGCCATGGCACAGGCACGCGACAAGGTCACGCTGCTCCTGAACTGGTACGTCTACAGCGAACACGCGCCCTTCTTCATCGGCAAGGCCAAGGGCTTCTACGAAGCCGAGGGCATTGATCTCGACATCCAGGAAGGCCGTGGCTCGGCGGTGTCGATCCAGGCCGTGGCCGCCAACTCCGCCACCTTCGGCTACGTCGACGTGCCCACCATGATCCGTGCCGCCACCAAGGGCGCGCCGGTCAAGGCCGTGGGCGTCGCGCTGCAGGTCAGCCCGATGTCGGTGATGGGCCTGGCCGAGAAGAACATCAAGACGCCCAAGGACATCGTCGGCAAGACCGTGGCCATGACCCCCGGCGACTCGATGAGCCAGATCTGGCCGCTGTTCCTCAAGAAGACCGGCCTCAAGGAAGGCGACTACAAGGTCGTCTCGGGCGACGGGCAGACCAAGCTCAACGCCGTCATCAACGGACAGGCTGACCTGCTGCTGGGCTACGTGATGGACCAGAACATCAAGATCCAGGACGCGACCAAGAAGCCGGTACAAGTGATCCGCTTCGCCGACTACGGCATCGAGATGGTCAGTTCCGGCATCGTCGCCAACAAGGACACGCTCGCCAACAAGGGCGACCTGGTCAAGCGCTTCATGCGCGCCACCACGAAAGCCTTCGAGGCGACCGAGAAGGATCCCGAGGGCGCGATCGACGCCATGCTGAAGGCCAATTCGAAGGCCGGCCAGCGCGACACGCTGATCATCGGCATCAAGCTGACCACGCCGCTGTACCACACGGCAGAGACCAAGAACCTGCGCCCGCTCCGTGCCTCGATGAAGGACATCGATGCCTCCCTCGACCTCCTCGTGCAGTACGGCGGCCTCGACGCGTCACTGCGCGGCAAGGCCGAGGACTGGGTCACCAACGACTTCCTGCCCCAGTAAGACGCCCTTCCCCCGTTCCGACAGCAAAGCCGATCCGATGAGTGCCGTGCCCACCAATGTCGTTCCCTTCGATGCGCCCGGGGCCGCCCGCGCCGCCGACCGCTCCCTGCGCGAGGTGCTGATCGAAGGCCGCGGCGTCAGCAAGACCTACCGCACCCGCGAGGGCGAGGTCGAGACCCTCAAGCCGCTGGATTTCGACATCCGCGCCGGCGAGTTCGTCTCGGTCGTCGGCCCCTCGGGCTGCGGCAAGAGCACGCTGATGAAGATGGTGGCCGGACTGCTGCCCATCACCGGCGGCGACCTGCGGCTGTCGGGGCACACGGTCAAGGGCCCGCAGACCGACGTCGGCATCGTGTTCCAGAACGCGCTGCTGCTGCCCTGGCGCCGCGTGATCGACAACATCCTGCTGCAGGCCGAGATTCGCCGCATGCCCATGGCTGCTGCGCGTCGACGCGCCGAGGAACTGATGGCCATGGCCGGGCTGCAGGGCTTCGAACACAAGTACCCGTGGCAGCTGTCGGGCGGCATGCA
>JAFEEH010000108.1 GCA_018241185.1 Pseudomonadota bacterium
GCGCGCCGCCCGCCGCCGCGCGCTGGGCCAGTTCGCCGCGCAGGAGGCCCTGGCATGAACACGCTCGTCACCACGCCCAACCTCGAGTCGCCCGACGACTTCTACGAAGCCCTGATCGACGCCCACCAGGGCCTGACCGACGACCAGAGCCACGCGCTCAACGCGCGCCTGGTGCTGCTGCTGGCCAACCACATCGGCGCGCTGCCGGTGCTGCGCGAAGCCCTCGCGGCCGCGCGCGCCAGCGGCGAAGTTCAAGCCGAAAGTGCCTGAAACGCCCGCCTGGCGGTCGCAAGCAGCTACAACATTCATAGCAAATCACCGTTTCACGAGGACACCATGAACGCCTCTCCCTCCGCCGGCCTGCGCTACCAGAGCGGCTTCGGCAACGAGCACGCCACCGAGGCCGTGCCCGGCGCCCTGCCGCAGGGCCGCAACAGCCCGCAGCGCGCGCCCTTCCAGCTGTACCCCGAGCTGATCTCGGGCACCGCCTTCACGGCGCCGCGCCACGAGAACCGCCGCAGCTGGCTGTACCGCCGCCAGCCCTCGGTGGTGTCGGGCCGCTACCAGCCCTACACGCAGGCGCTCTGGACCACCGGCGGCGACCGCGACGCCGCACTGCCGCCGGAGCCGATGCGCTGGGGCGCGATCCCCTTTGCGGCGGGCGTGGAAGCCGACTTCGTCGACGGCATGCACACCCTGGCCGCCAACGGCGATGCCGATGCGCAGGCCGGCGTCGGCTCGCTCATGTACCTGGCGACCAAGTCCATGGACCAACGCGCCTTCGTCAACGCCGACGGTGAACTGCTGGTCGTGCCGCAGCAGGGGCGCCTGGTCATCACCACCGAGCTGGGCGTGCTCGAGGTCGCGCCGGGCGAGATCGCGGTGCTGCCGCGCGGCGTGCTGTTCAAGGTGGCCGTGCCCGACGGCCCGTCGCGCGGCTACGTGTGCGAGAACTACGGCGCGCAGTTCCGCCTGCCCGAGCTGGGACCCATCGGCTCTAACGGCCTGGCGAACGCGCGTGACTTCCTCGCGCCCGTGGCCGCCTTCGAAGATGCGAGCGCGCCCTACGAGGTGGTCAAGAAGTTCGGCGGCCGTTTCTGGACCGCACCGATGAAGCACACGCCCTTCAACGTCGTCGCCTGGCACGGCAACCTCACGCCGGTGAAGTACGACACGAAGAACTTCATGACGATCGGCTCGATCAGCTTCGACCACCCCGACCCGTCGATCTTCACCGTGCTCACCTCGCCCAGCGACACGCCCGGCACGGCCAACTGCGACTTCGTCATCTTCCCGCCGCGCTGGCTGGTCATGGAAGACACCTTCCGCCCGCCGTGGTACCACCGCAACCTCATGAGCGAGTTCATGGGCCTGGTCTACGGCGAGTACGACGCCAAGCCCGGCGGCTTCAAGCCCGGTGGCGCCAGCCTGCACAACGCGATGGTGCCGCACGGCCCCGACGAAGAGGCCTTCGAAAAGGCGTCGAGCGTCGACCTCAAGCCCCAGAAGCTCGACCACACGCTGGCCTTCATGTTCGAGAGCCGCTACCGCTTCATCCCCACCGCCTTCGCGCTGCAGAGCCCGGCGCTGGACACCGACTACGCCGACTGCTGGGCCGGCCTCAAGGACCAATTCCAGGCATGAAGACCTTCACACCCACGCGCCGCGCGGCGCTCGTCCTGGCGCTCGTTGCGCCGCTGCTGGCCACCGCGGCCGATTTCCCGGCCAAGCCGATCCGCTTCATCGTGCCCTACACCGCCGGCGGCACCACCGACCTCGTGGCCCGCACCGTCGGCCAGCGCGTGGGCGAGAAGCTGGGCCAGCCGGTCGTGATCGAGAACCGCGGCGGCGCCGGCGGCAACATCGGCATGGACGCAGTGGCCAAGGCACCGGCCGACGGCTACACCATCGGCTTCGGCGCCATCTCGACCAACGCGCTGAACCCGCACATCTACAAGTCGATGGCCTTCGATCCGCGCAAGGACTTCACCGCCATCGGCCTGCTGGGCACCTCGACCATCGTGCTCGAAGTGCCCGCCACCTCGCCCATCAAGAGCGTGGCCGAGCTCATCGCCGCCGCGAAGAAGACGCCGGGCCTGCCCTACGCCACCGCGGGTGCGGGCACGTCGATGAACCTGGCCGGCGTGATGTTCGCGCAAATGACCGGCACGCAGCTCACGCACGTCGCCTACAAGGGCAGCGGCCCGGCCATCACCGACATGCTGGGCGGCACCGTGGGCGTGATGTTCGACAACCTCCCGGCCTCGCTGCCGCACATCCAGGCCGGCCGCCTGCGCGCACTGGCCGTCGCCGGCCCGTCGCGCTCGCCCGCGCTGCCCGACGTGCCGACCATCGCCGAAGCCGGCCTCAAGGGCTATGCGCTGGAGCCGTGGTTCGGCGTGTATGGCCCTGCCAACCTGCCGCCCGCGGTCGTGAAGACGCTCAACCAGGCCTTCAACGAAGCCCTGGCCGAGCCCGGCATCAAGGACAAGCTGCTGCAGGCCGGCTTCACGCCGCGCGGCAGCAGCGCGGAAGAACTCGCGAAGCTCACCCAAACCGAATACCAGCGCCTCGGCGACGTCGCGCGCCAGGCCGGCATGACGGCCGACTGAACCCGGGAACACACACATGACCGCCCTCGACATCACCCACGACCCGAAGCGCACGAGCTGGGTCGCCTCCGCCAACGTGGCGGGCTGCGACTTCCCGATCCAGAACCTGCCCTTCGGACGCTTTCGCGGGGCCGGCAGCCAGGAGCCCTTCCGCATCGGCGTCGCCATCGGCGACCAGGTGCTGGACCTGCGCGCCGCCGGCCTGGTCGGCCACGACGACATGAACGCGCTGATGGCCGCACCGGTGGCCGAGCGCCAGGCGCTGCGCCGCACGCTGTCGGACGGCCTGGCCGCCGGCAGTGCGCAGCAGGCCGCGTGGTCGAAGTCGCTGGCCGCCCAGTCGGCCTGCGAGTTCGCGGTGCCCTGCAAGGTCGGCGACTACACCGACTTCTACACCAGCGTGCACCACGCCACCAACATCGGCCGCCAGTTCCGCCCCGACAACCCGCTGCTGCCCAACTACAAGTGGGTGCCCATCGGCTACCACGGCCGCGCCAGCTCCATCATCGTGAGCGGCACGCCCGTCAAGCGACCGCAGGGCCAGACCAAGGCGCCCGATGCCCCCGAGCCGAGCTTCGGCCCCTGCAAGCGCCTGGACTACGAGCTCGAACTGGCCTGGTTCATCGGCCAGGGCAACGCGCTGGGTGCCCCGGTGGGCATCGACACCGCGGAGCAGCACCTGTTCGGCGTGGCCCTCTTCAATGACTGGTCGGCACGCGACATCCAGGCCTGGGAATACCAGCCGCTCGGCCCCTTCCTGTCGAAGAACTTCGGCTCCACCGTGTCGCCGTGGATCGTGACCATGGAGGCGCTGGCACCGTTCCGCGCGCCGTTCACGCGGCCCGAAGGCGACCCGCAGCCGCTGCCCTACCTCGACGGCGCGGACAACCGCGCGCAGGGCCACATCGACATGACGCTGGAGGTGCTGATCCAGACCGCGAAGATGCGCGCCGACGGCCAGGCCCCGGCACGGCTCACCCTGGGCAAGCTCAAGGACGCGGCCTACTGGACGCCAGCGCAACTCGTGGCGCACCACACCGTCAACGGCTGCAACCTGCAGGCCGGCGACCTGCTGGGTTCGGGCACGCTCTCCGGCCCCACGCTCGATGCCGCCGGCTCGTTCACCGAACTCAGCGTGGGCGGCAAGCAGCCCCTGGCGCTGCCCAACGGCGAGCAGCGCACCTTCCTGCAGGACGGCGACACGCTGATCCTGCGCGGCTGGTGCGAGCGCGAGGGCGCGGTGCGCATCGGGCTGGGCGAGGCGAGCGGCACCGTCGTCGCCTGATCGGCTGGCCGGCCCCAGATGCAAGAGACCCTGTCCGGCGTGAGGCGACGGACAGGGTTTCGTGTGGGTGTGGACGGACTCAATCCACCTTGGCGCCCGAGTCCTTCACCAGCTTGCCCCAGCGCGGGATGTCGTCGCGGATGAGCTTGGCGAAGTCTTCGGCACTGCTGCCCACGACGTCGGCGCCCTGGCCCGAGAGCTTCTGCTTCAGAACCGGATCCTGCAAGGCCTTGTTGATGTCGGCGTTGAGCTTGGCCACGATGTCCTTGGGCATGCCGGCCGGGCCCAGGATGCCGAACCAGGTGATGGCGTCGAAACCCTTGTAGCCCGACTCGGCCACCGTGGGCACCTGCGGCAGGTCGGGGGCGCGCTGCAGCGAGGTGATCGCCAGCGGATGCATCTTGCCGGACTTGATGTGCGCCTGCAGCGTGGGCACCGAGGACACGTACAGCTGCACCTGGCCGCTGATCACGTCGGTGATGCCCTGCGCGGCGCCCTTGTACGGAATGTGCGTGAGTTGGATGCCCGCTGCCTTCTGGAACGACTCCATCGCCAGGTGCGACACCGTCCCGTTGCCCGACGAGGCGAAGTTGATGCTCTCGGGCTTGGCGCGCGCCGCCTTCACCAGGTCGGCCAGCGTCTTGTAGGGCGTGGCGGTGCCGGCGACGATGACCAGCGGCGAGGTCGCGACCAGGCTGATCGGTGTCAGATCCTTCACCGGGTCGTAGGGCAGCTTGCTGTAGAGCGTGGGGTTGATCGCCAGGTTGCTGGTTTGCCCCAGCACCAGCGTGTAGCCGTCGGGAGCCGCCTTGGCGGCGGCGTCCACGCCCAGATTGCCGCCGGAACCCGGCTTGTTGTCCACCACGAAGGTGTAGCCGTAGCTGGTGAGTTTGTTGGTCAGTTCGCGGGCGATGATGTCGGTGCCGCCGCCAGCCGGGAAGGGCACGACGAGGCGGATCGGGCGCGAGGGCCAGGTGTCCGCGTGGGCCACGGCGGTGGCGAGCAGGGATGCGGTGGCGAGCGCCAGCAGGGCGCGGCGAGAGGGCTGCATGCTTGTCTGTCTCCGATGGAATGAGCGCGCGGCGGCGCCTTGGAACAGGACTCTAGGTGCGGGTTTCAATCCATACAATGACGTTTCGTCCAGCGAACCGAGGTCCGACATGCGCAACGCCGCCGCTTCCGCCGCAGCTGCAGCCACCGCCGAGCGTGGAGAGGGTGGCGTCGTTGCCGTCACCCGCGCACTCACGCTCATGGAAGCTTTCGAGGTCGGCGAGTCCGCCCTCAGCCTGGCGGAGCTGAGCCGGCGCTGCGATATGCACAAGACCACCGTGCTGCGTCTGGCGCGCACGCTGGCGCAGTCGCACTACATGGTCCAGACGGAGGCGGGGCACTGGCGCCTCGGGCCGGCAGCCGGCTGGCTCGGCGCGCGCTACCAGGCCGGCTTCGACGTCAACAACGTGGTCGAGCCGGCGCTGCACGAGCTGGTGCGGCTCACGGGCGAAAGCGCATCGTTCTATGTGCGCGAGGGCGACATCCGCTCCTGCGTGGCGCGCGTCGAAGGCCCGCAATCGGTGCGGCACAACGTGCGCATCGGCGAGCGGCTGCCGCTGGACCGTGGCGCGCCCGGCCGCGTGATCCTCGCCTTCAGCGGCGCGAAGGGTGAGCCCTACGAATCGATTCGCAGCCGCGGCTACCAGCTGTCGATGGGCGAGCGCGAAGCCGAGGTGTCGAGCGTGGCTGCGCCCGTGTTCCGCACCGGCTGGCACTTGCTCGGCTCCATGTGCATCTCGGGACCCAGCTCGCGCCTCACGCGCCCCAAGCTCGAAAAATATGCGAAGAGCGTGGTGGCGGCCGCCAACCAGCTGTCTTATGCGCTCGCAGGCGGGCGCTCGCCGGCCACGCCGCCGGTTGTGTCCCGCTGGCATCCTTGAAGGCGCCCCCCAGGCCGCTTCGCGGCTCCCCCTCTCTGGCGCCCTCGGCTTTGGAGGGGGTCGCACCCAGCGGCCTGGCGAAGCCTGTTCCGCGGGTGCCTTGGTGGGGTCTGATCCCGCGGCCTTCCGGAAACTGCTGGCTCGGTGACTTGGCTCAACGCCGCGCGAGCGGCAGGCCGGGTATGTCCATCTCGGCGGTCATCACGCAGCCGTGGGTCGAGTCCGTGACGAACAGCGTGCGCCGCTCCGCCCCGCCGAAGGCCAGGTTGGTGATCGATGCACCGGCCGGGCCGCGCAGCACCTGCACCGGCTCGGCCCGCGTGTTGAGTACCCACAGGTAGCCCAGGCCGGGGTTGGCCACGAGCACGCGACCCTGCGCGTCGACGGCCAGCCCGTCGGGGCCGCTGGGACCATACGAGGTGAAGAACTGGTTCACCTTCGACACGCTGCCGTCCGGCAGCAGCGGCACGCGCCAGACGCAGTTGCCGCGCGTCACGGCCAGGTACAGCACCTTCTCGTCGGGCGACAGCGCCACGCCGTTGGGGCTGGGGATGTTGTCCAACAGCAGATCCAGCCGGCCTTCGGGCGAGAGGCGGTAGAGCCGGCCGCTGGGATCGTGCAGGCCGGTCTGGCCCTGGTCGGTGAAGTACAGGTGGCCCGCGCGGTCGAAGACCAGGTCGTTCACGCCCTTGAAGCGCTCGCTGTTGCGCCGCGCCAGGAAGGGGGAGACGCGGCCGCTGGCCACGTCCAGCTGCATCAGGCCGTTCTTGTAATCGGTGATCAACAACGTCCCGGCATCGAGGAATTTCATGCCGTTGGGCTCGCCGTCGTACTCGGCCACCAGCGACCAGCGGCCCTCGCCGTCGATGCGGAACACGCGGCCCCAGGGGATGTCGGTCACGTAGAGGTTGCCGGCATCGTCGAAGACCGGCCCTTCGAGGAAGGAGTCGGTGGGCGTGCCGCCGCGGTTGGCGTCGGCCCAGTCGCTGCGCCGTGGACGGCGGAACGCGTCGGGCATGGCGCTGAACAGCGTGAGTTCGCGCACCTGGGGCGGTTGGAGAAGGAACATGGTTCTGCGCTCGTGTTCAGGAAGATGGCACGGGGCCGAAGTCGTAGAGCTTCGCCGGGTTGTCGACCAGGATGCGCGCGAGCCGCGCCACATCGCCCTCACACCAGCGGCCGAGCAGGTCGACCAGCGCGGCATCGTCCACGCTGTCGGGCGTCTCGGTGGTGTGCGGCCAGTCGCTGCCCCACACCAGGCGTTCGGGCGCGCGGCGCACGAGCGCCTGGCCGAGGGCCAGGGTGTCGTCGTAGCCAGGGCCGCCCACCGAAGAACGCATGTAGGCGCCCGACAGCTTGACCCAGGTGTTGCCTGCATCGAGCAGGCTGCACAGCAGGTCGAAGGCCTCGCCGCCTGCGCCCTGCGCGGGA
>JAFEEH010000109.1 GCA_018241185.1 Pseudomonadota bacterium
ACCCGCCGCTGGCGCGTCGGACGCGGCAGCCGCCGCGCCGGCGGCCCCGGCGGCCAGCGCCGCCAAGTAAGGCGATCCGCACATCAGCAACAAGCCGGCCTTCGCGCCGGCTTTTTTCATGGCTCGCCTTTCGAGCCAAATCGGGCTGTAGCGCCCGTCCTGCTTGCGCAAGCAGCTATCTTTTCGATAGCAATCGAGGGCTGGTCACGTAACCGTAGCGCGCCGGCAGGCTGGCGGCCTGCACCGTCTCCGGCGTCCAGCGCCCCTGCTCGATGGCCTCGGCCGCGATGCCGACGTCCTGCGTGTGCACCAGCCCCAGGCCGAGCGGCGACGCCAGGTACAGCCGCCCGTCCTCGTCGAGCAGGCAGGCGGTGGGCTCGGCGTCGGCGCCGGTGTGGGCGGTGACGCGGAAGTCGTCCGCCACGCGCCAGACCAGCGGCGTCAGTTCCAGCTCCACGTACACACGCTGCGGCCCGTTCTGGAAGAACCACTGCCCCGCGCCGTCGTGCTCGTAATTGCGGTGGATGAAGTCGATGAGCTTGTCGTGCCGCAGCAGCGAGCCCTTGGCCGCGGGGAAGGGGCCCACCGCCTGGGTGCGGTCGTCGCGCATGTACCAGTTGCCGCGCGCGTCCAGGCCCAGCCAGCCGTAGCAATGGGGCACGTTGGGCCACTTGGCCAATGCCTGTCTGACGATGTCGTCCATGGCCGGGATTGTGCGCCGCGGCCCCGGTGCCGGCTGTCGGAGGGTGCGCCTAGAGGTGCGCGCGCAGCCAGCCGCCCACCGCCTCGGGCATGGTGCGCACGTGGCCGGGCGGCCGTCCCCACGGAAAGCCCACGTGCCCGCCATGCAGCGGCTGCCACAGCGTCACATGCTGGCCGACCTCGTGCGGGCCGGGCAGGCTGCTGCCGGGCACGAAGGGATCGTTGCGCGCGTTGACCACCAGCGCCGGCACGCGGATGGCGCGCAGGTGCGGCTTGGCCGACGCGCGTGCCCAGTAGTCCTCGGTGTTGCGAAAGCCGTGCAGCGGCGCGGTGAACACGTCGTCGAAGGCGTACAGGTCACGCGCGGCACGCAGCCGCTCGGCGTCGAACAGCCCCGGGTGCTGCGCCAGTTTGGCCAGCGCCTTGGGCTTCATGGTCGACAGGAACATGCGCGTGTAGACGACACGGTTGAACCCGCGGCCGATCGCCGCGCCACCGGCCGCCAGGTCCAGCGGTGCGCTGACCGAGGCCACGGCCTTCACCACGGCGGCCGCCGATTCGCCGGCTTCCTCGGCCCAGCGCAGCAGCGCATTGCCGCCCAGCGAGACGCCCACCGCGAGGAGGGAGCGCCCACCAGCCTGGCCGGCCAATCGCCGCAGGATCCAGCCCACCTCCTCATGGTCGCCCGAGTGGTAGGCGCGCGGCGCCAGGTTGATCTCGCCGCTGCAGCCGCGGAAGTGCGGCACCGCGAAGCCCATGCCCTGCGCCGCGGCGAAGGCGGCAAAGGCCTCGGCATAGTGGCTGTGCGAAGAACCCTCGAGGCCGTGGAAGAGCACCAGGAGCGGCGCTGCAGATGGCGTGGCGGACCCGAGCGCGCGATCCGCAGGATCGCCCGCCCCGGCTTGGCCGGGGCCCGGCGCGAGCGCCCCCCCGGGGGGCAGCGAACCTCGCGCAGCGGGGAGCGTGGGGGCACCGACCCCGCGATCCGCAGGATCGCCCGCCCCGGCTTGGCCGGGGCCCGGCGCGAGCGCCCCCCCGGGGGGCAGCGAACCTCGCGCAGCGAGGAGCGTGGGGGCCATCGCATCTTGAAAATCGACGTCGATGAAATCGCCATCGGGCGTGGTCCAGCGCTCGCGGCGGTAGACCGGTGGCGGCCCGTCGTGGCGGCGCGACCAGAGCGCCGGCCAGATGGTCTGCAGGTTGCCGCCGGGCAGCCAGCGGGGAGAGACGTAGCGGTCCATGACAGGAACAACCGGCGCGCAACGGCGCCGGATCAGTGCAGCAGCGCCGGCACCTCGTGCGAATCGTCGGGCGCCTGCGCGGTGCCGGGGCTGGCATGGTGGGCCACCATGCGCCAGCCCTGCGCGGTCTTGTGGTAAACGTTGGTGGCCAGCACGAAGGCGTGCTTCGGGCCCTCGGCCGTGAGCACCTCGATGCGTTCCAGGACGTTGTGCACGCTGCTGGCCAGCGAGTCGATCTTGCGCACGCGCGCCGGCTGCGCATGGATGGCCCCGCCGTCGGCGAACATCTGCTCGAAGGCGGCGCGGATCGCGCCGCTGCCCACCAGGCGCGGGCCGCCGGGATGCACGCAGAAGACTTCGTCCTCGTCGGCCCAGCAGGCCATCAGCGCATCGACGTCGCCGCGGTGCAGCGCCTCGTAGAAGGCGGCTTCGACCTCATCGGCGGTTCCCCCGAGGGCCGCGGCACGGAGTTTGGACTTGGTGGACATGGCAGCGCGGATTGTGCCTGCCGCCCCGCCGACCAAAGCGAGGCACCCCTCAGACGGCTTTCCAGGCGTCCTTGGCGGGCACCGGGTCGGAGCCCTCGCCCTGGGTGCCGAGCAGCCAGCGCTCGGCCACCGCACGGGTGTGGCCCTGCGAGGCCGCCCACACCACCTCGGGCGCGGCAACGTGCACGCCGGGCGGCGCGATCTGCAACGCCACATCGAGCAACTCGGCCACCTTGACGCCACGCACCGGGCGCTCGGTGCTGGGCACCATGAAGCGCGTGACCGACAGCATCCAGGCCGCCAGTCGCTCGAGCAGGCCGAGCTTCAGCGCAGCCGGCTTGCGTGCCGTACGCAGGATCAGCACGCAGTCGAAGTCCAGCGCCGCGAGCGCGTGCTCGTCCATCGTCGCCAGGCCGTGCTTGAGCGCCTCGGGCAGGCTGCCTTGGTCGTGCGGCTGCACCACCGCCAGCGTGCGCACGCCCTGCGCCTGCAGCCAGCGGGCGAGCTCGCCCAGTTGCGCGGGTGCCGGCGCCCACAGCGCGCGCTCGCGGCCGTGGTACAGGCGCGGCGGGTCGAAGGCCACCACGGCCACGTCGGCACGCGCGTGCGGCAGGGCCGGCCAGGCGCCGACCGGCTCGGCGGTCGGCACCGTGACCGATTCGACGCCGCGCAGCCCGTCGTGCATGGGCTCGCCGGCCAGCACGCGCGTGTGCGCATAGCGGTGGTTGCCCGCCAGGCGACGCACGAGCTCGCTGCCCAACGCACCGGTGGCGCCGGCGATCAGCAGCGTCTGCGGCCGCGCAGTAGGACGGGCCGCCGGCCGCAGGGCGGCCTGCAGCGCCTGGAGGGGTTGCACGGGATCGGAGGGCATGGACCTATGCTACCTTTGCGCTCCTTTTCGAATGACCCGCAGTTGGAGGACCGAACCATGATGACGATGATCAAACGCTGGCTCCCGATGTTGATGCTCGCCGCCGTGCTCACCGGCTGCGGCTACAACGACTTCCAGCGCCTGGACGAGGCCAGCAAGTCGGCCTGGAGCGAAGTGCTCAACCAGTACCAGCGCCGCGCCGACCTGGTGCCCAACATCGTGGCTTCGGTCAAGGGCGAGGCCAACTTTGAGCAGGACACGCTGACCAAGGTGATCGAGGCGCGCGCCAAGGCCACCTCGATCCAGGTGACGCCCGAGACGCTCAACAATCCCGAAGCCTTCAACAAGTTCCAGCAGGCGCAGGGCGAGCTGTCGAGCGCGCTGTCGCGCCTGATGGTGGTGTCGGAGCGCTATCCGCAGCTGCAGGCCAACCAGGCGTTTCGCGACCTGCGCGTGACGCTGGAGGGCACCGAGAACCGCATCACCGTGGCGCGCAACCGCTACATCCAGACCGTGCAGGAGTACAACGTGCTGGCACGCAGCTTCCCGACCAACCTCACGGCCAAGGTGATGGGCTACGACCCGAAGCCCAACTTCAGCGTGCAGAACGAGGCAGAGATCTCCAAGCCGCCCACGGTGGACTTCAGCGCACCCAAGAAGTAAGACCTTCGAGCCGAACATGGCCACAGCCCGCGTCTGGCGTGCGCTGATAGCTATTTTTTTGATAGCGATCGCCTGGGCTGGCGCCGCCGCCCAGGGCCTGCTGCCCGTGCCCACGCTCACGGCGCGGGTGATCGACCATACCGGCACGCTCACGCCCGCGCAGGTGCAGGCGCTCGATGCGAAGCTGGCCGCCTTCGAGCAGAAGAAGGGCTCGCAGATCGTCGTGCTGATGGTGCCGGGCACGGCGCCGGAAGAGATCTCGGCTTACGCCAACCGCGTGGCCAACGCCTGGAAGATCGGCCGCCGCGAGGTGGGCGACGGGGTACTGGTCATCGTCGCCAAGGACGAGCGGCGCATGCGCATCGAGGTGGCCAAGACGCTCGAGGGCGCCATTCCCGACCTGGCGGCGGCGCGCATCATCGACCAGCAGATGAAGCCGGCCTTCCGCAACAACGACTTCGCGGGCGGGCTCGACGCGGCCGTGGACCAGCTCATCGCTCGGATCAACGGCGAGGCGCTCCCCGAGGTGGCGCCGCCGGTGGGCGATGGCGACCGCGGGCTGCTCGACGTGGACTGGGAGCACCTGGCGATCTTCCTGTTCTTCTTCGTCGCCATCGGCGGGCCGATCCTGCGCACCATCGTCGGCGGCAAGCTCGGTTCCTTCGCGACTGGCGGCGTCGCGGGCGTGATCGCCTTCGTGCTGACCAGCAGCCTGGTGATCGCCGGCATTGCGGGCTTCGTCGCCCTGCTGTTCACGCTGTTCTCGGGCGCGCGCATGCTGGCGCCCGGCGGACGCAGCGGCGGGTATGGCGGGGGTGGGTGGTCCGGCGGCGGCGGTGGTGGTGGCGGATGGTCGGGCGGTTCGTCGTCGGGCGGCGGCGGCTTCAGCTCCGGCGGCGGCGGCGATTTCGGTGGCGGCGGCGCCTCGGGAGACTGGTGATGGCGACCCCTTCCCCGGGCCTCGTGGGCCGATTCAAGCGACTGCTGCGCCACCGCTGGACCGACGAGGCCACGCTGCGCCGCGCGCTGCCGCCCGAGGCGCTGGCGCGCATCGGCGAGCGCGTGACGGCGAGCGAGCGCCGCCACAGCGGCCAGATCCGCGTGTGCATCGAGGCCGGCCTGCCCTGGAGCTACATCCGCCGCGACGCGCCGGCGCGGCAGCGTGCCATCACGCTCTTCGGCAAGCTCCGCGTGTGGGACACGGCGCAGAACAACGGCGTGCTGATCTACCTGCTGCTGGCCGAGCACGCGATCGAGATCGTGGCCGACCGCGGCATCGACCTGCATGTGGATGCGGCGGACTGGGCGGCCATGGCCAAGCGCATGGCGCAGGCGTTTCGCGAGGGCCGCTTCGAGGACGGCGTGACCCAGGCGCTGGAAGAGGTGTCGGCGTTGCTGGTCGAGCATTTCCCGGCCGAACCGGGCGTGCCTTCACGCCGCAACGAGCTGCCGGACGCGCCGGTGGTGCTGCTGTGAACGCTACTGGCTTACTATTGAATTGATAGCTGCTGGCGCCCGCCAGATGAGCGGAAAGATCATTTTTCTTCTTCAGATTTCGTAAGACGAATCTGAGTAATTGGCGACGACGCCCGCCGTGCGCACCCGCCACTTCAGGGCGCCGTGTCCTCGTCGTCCAGCAGCCGCCGGTTCACCGCATGCGTCGCGTCCAGCTCGCGCTGGAGCGCGCGCGTGACCTGGGACAGCGTGCGCAGCCGGCGGTTGCTCTCGCGCACGCGTTGCGCCATCGACTGCGCCACGGCCAGCAGCAGCCTGGCCGCCAGCGCGGGCTGCACCTCGACCAGGCCGCGCAGCGCGGCGCGCGACAACGTCGCCATCTTCACGTCGGTGAGCGCGGTGCAGGTGGCCGAGCGCGGGGAGCCGTCGAGCATGCCCATCTCGCCCACGAGCTGGCCCGGGTTGAGGATGGAGATCACCACGTCCTCGCCCGGCACGCCCGAAGCGGTCTCGGCACGCACCTGGCCTTCGAGCAGCAGGCCCATGTAGTCGGCGTCCTCGGTCTGGCCCTCTTCCATGATGACGGTGCCGGCCTCGATCAGCATCGGGCTCATCGCGTCGATGACCAGCCTGGCCTCGTGCGCATCGAGCTCGGCCACGATGGACGAGCGCATCAGCATGCGCGCCGCCTCGTCGCGCAGCGGGCCGGGACGGCGCGGCGTCATGCGCAGGCCTCCTGGCGGTGCTGGACGACCTGGCCGTTCATGCGGCCAGTTCCCCGCGCGACGGCGGCAGCGCCCACACCGCCGAACCGCCGACACCATAGAAGCGCCGCCCCGGCGCCGCGGGCATCGCCCAGCCGCCGGTGAACTCGCCGAAGGCCGGCAGGATGGCCTGGTGCGCATCGCTCACGAAGCACGGCATGCGCAGGCTGTCGCGGCCGCGGCCATACAGGCTGCAGGTCGGGTGCAGGTGGCCGGCCAGCACGAAGTGGGTGGGGTGCGTCTGCGGGTGGTGGCAGCAGGCGAAGGGGCCGAGCACGAAAGGCTCCTCGACCACGCGGATGCCCAGCGCCGCGGGCGGATCGCCGGCGCGGCTGTCGTGGTTGCCGCGCACCAGCGTCATCTCCACCTCCGCATGGGCGGAACGCCAGGCCTGCAGCGCCGCGAGCACGGGCGCGGTGCGCGCCTGGGCCGCATGCAGGAAGTCGCCCAGGAAGACCAGGTGCGCGGGCGCGTAGGCGGCGATCAGTGCGTCGAGCCGGGCCAGGTTCTCCTGCGTGGTGCCGCCCGGGACGGGCTGGCCGAGCGCGCGATAGGTCGCGGCCTTGCCGAGGTGCAGGTCGGCGACGAAGAGGGTGGCCTGCGCGGGCCACCACAGGGCGCGCTCGGGCAGCAGAAGGAGGTGCTCGCCGGCCCATAGGACATCGCAGGGCGCGGGAGGAGTGGCGGAAGACGGAAGGGAATGGGACACGAAGCACGCAGTTTCGCAAAAGAATGATTTCTTCGTACCTCCCCGCAGGGGCGAAGTGTATAGAGCCGCGGGCCGTGGCGCGTCAGAGCGGTGGCAACGGCCGCGACGGCGGGCGCCGCCGGCGCCGGTCGCGCGGCGCGGTGCCGGCGCTGTTCCCGCCCTCCTGCGTCTTGTCGGCGCGCGTGCCGCCTGCCGCCTCCTGCCCGAAGGCCAGCGTCTCGCGCACCTGGGTCGCGTCGCCGACCGGCACCGCACCACCCGCGGCCTTCTCGAGCTGCGCCACCATGCGCGCGATGCGGTCGGCCACGCTCTCGTTGCTGAGCTTCTCGCGGAAGCGCTCGACCATGAGTGGAAAGGCAAAGGGTGTCGGCCGTGCCAGCGCCTGCATCTCCAGCCGCTGGCCGGCCATGCGCGTGAGGCTGGCCGCGAGGCGGCCGATCTCGAGCTCCTGTGCGAGCAGTTCGGCCTCGGCCTGGGCCAGCAGGCGATTGGCCGGGTCGTACTTGCGGAACACCTCCCAGAACAGGGACGACGAAGCCTGCAGCTGCTTGTTGCTGCGCCGCTCGCCGGGGTAGCCCTGGTAGATGAGGCCGGAGACGCGCGCGATCTCGCGAAAGCGCCGCTGCGCCAGCTCGCTCGCGTTGAGGCTGGCCAGCACCTCGTGCAGCAGTTCGGCCGGCTCGCGCGGCGCCAGCACCTGCGGCAGCAACGTGGGCCAGTCGACCTCGGTGGCGCTGAGCAGTTCGAAGCCGTAGTCGTTGACGGCGATGGAGAAGGTGCGCGGCGCCTGCTGCGCGGCGCGCCAGCCCAGCAGGTTGGCCAGCCCCAGATGCACCGAGCGGCCTGCGAAGGGGTAGAGGAACAGGTGCCAGCCCTCACGCGTGTGCAGGGCCTCCGCCAGCAGCGTGTCGGGCGTGGGCAGCGCGGACCAGCGCTGCTGGATCTCGAGCAGCGGTTGCACGCACTGCAGCTCGGGCGACGCCCAGCGGCCCGCAGCGGCTTCGCCCAGCTGCTGCACCACCGCATCGGCCAGCGTGGTCGACAGCGGAAAGCGACCGCCGTTCCAGCGCGGCACCGCCGGCCGCGACCCGCTCGCGCGGCGTACCCAGGCCGTCATCTCGCGGATGCGCACCAGCTCCAGCATCCGGCCGCCGAAGAGGAAGCAGTCGCCCGGCCTCATGCGCGCGACGAAGCCCTCCTCCACGCTGCCGATGCGCGCGCCGCCGATGAACTGCACCGACATGCTGGCGTCGCTGACGATGGTGCCGATGTTCATGCGGTGGCGCCGCGCCAGCCGCGCGTCGGGCACGCGCCATACGCCTTCGTCGTCGGGCACCACACGCCGGTAGTCCGGGTAGGCGGCGAGCGAAGGGCCGCCCTGGCGCACGAAGTCCAGGCACCACTGCCAGTTCTCGTCGGACAGCTGGGCATAGGCCGCCGTGCGCTGCACCTCGGCGCGCAACGCCTCGGGCACGAAGCCGCCGCCCAGCGCCACCGTGACGAGGTGCTGCACCAGCACGTCCAGCGGCTGCTGCGGGGTGTGGCGCGCCTCGATGTGGCCGGCCGCGATGGCCGCGCGCGCCGCGGCGCCCTCGACCATCTCGATGCTGTGCGTGGGCACGAGCGTGATGCGCGACGGCCGCCCCGGCGCATGGCCCGAGCGCCCCGCGCGCTGCAGCAGCCGGGCGACGCCCTTGGGCGAGCCGATCTGCAGCACGCGCTCCACCGGCAGGAAGTCGACGCCGAGGTCGAGGCTGGAGGTGCAGACCACGGCGCGCAGCTCGCCCTTCTTGAGCCCGAGCTCGACCCACTCGCGCACCGCGCGGTCGAGCGAGCCGTGGTGCAGCGCGATCACGCCCGCCCATTCGGGCTTCGCCTCGAGGATGGCCTGGTACCAGATCTCGGCCTGCGAGCGCGTATTGGTGAAGACGAGCGTGGTGCTGCTCGAGGCGATCTCGGCCACCACCTGCGGCAGCATCGTGATGCCCAGGTGGCCGCCCCAGGGAAAGCGTTCGGCGCGGCCCGGGAGCAGCGAATCGACCACGAGCTGTTTGGGCACCTGGCCCTGGACCAGCGTGCCCGGCGCGTCCGGGCCGAGCAGCGTGCGCATGGCCTCTTCCAGGTTGCCGAGGGTGGCCGACATGCCCCAGGTCATGAGTTGCGGGTTCCACAGGCGCAGCCGGGCCAGCGCGAGCTGGATCTGCACGCCGCGCTTGTTGCCCAGCAGTTCGTGCCACTCGTCGACGACGACGAGCTTCAGGTGCCGGAAGACGTCCTGCGCGTCGGCCCGCGCCAGGAGCAGCGACAGGCTCTCGGGCGTGGTGACGAGCGCCGTCGGCAGGCGCGCGTTCTGCGCAGCACGCTCGCCGCTGGCGGTGTCGCCGCTGCGGGCGCCGGCGGACCAGTGCGGGGCCAGCGTTTCCAGCGGCTGCTGCAGGGCGCGCAGCGTGTCGGCGGCCAGGGCGCGCATGGGGGTGAGCCAGAGCACCGTGAGGGGCGGCGCTATGGATTTCGTAGCTGCTCGCGCCCGAGGGACGGGCGTTGCGGGCACTTTTGGCTTGGAAATCTTCGGTGCTTGCGCCAGCGCCTGGAGGGCGCCGAGCCAGACGGCGTAGGTCTTGCCGGCACCGGTGGTGGCGTGCAGGAGGCCGGATTCGCCGGCGGCGATGGCTTGCCAGACTTCGCGCTGGAAAGGGAAGGGGGTCCAGGCTTTTTGTTTGAACCACTGTTGGAGCGCTCTGCTGGTCATGGCTTGGCGCTGCGCGGTGGCAAGGGCAGGAGCCGGGATATGCGCCCGGCGGCGCAGTCACTTTCTCTTGTCTCGCCAAGAGAAAGTAACCAAAGAGAAGGCGACCCCACTGTCTGCGTCCCTCCGCTTCGCTGCGGGCAACCTGCGGTGCTCGCGGCTGGCGGGGTCTCGCTCGAACTCGCTTCGCTCAAACAATCGCGAGCCCTGATCCACCAGCCGCTGCGCTCCTCGGCGCATACAGAGGGGACCCGAGGGACCCGGGTCAACAAGGCTGCAGCGCAGCCTTGTCCTCGTGGTTTTTTCTCCCTCTCCTTCTGGGAGAGGGTTGGGGTGAGGGCATGCGGCCTCGGCACAACACGCCTTCTCCACCGCCCGGTGCCCTCACCCCTGCGCTCTCCCAGAGGGAGAGGGAGTAACAGCCAGCCGCGCAGCGGATCACTTATTGGCAGGCCGAGCGAAGCGATGGCCCGACCAAAAGCCCTTCTGGATGCGCCTGCGACGCGGCGATGGCGGGGTGGCAGCTGTGCCGCGTGCGGCAACAGCTGCTTCGTGATCTGACTCGCCGCAGCTGTCCGAGCGCAGTGAACGAAGTGAACGCAGCGAGTTCTGCGGCGCACCCCGACAGCGTCGCGGCGCAGGTTGCCCGTAGCGAAGCGAAGGGTCGCAGCCAGCAGGGTCGCCTTTTCTTTGCCTACTTTCTTTTGGCGAAGCAAAAGAAAGTAGGTCGCCCGCCGGGGCGACATCCCGGCTCCTGCCTGCGAAAAAGAGCAACCCTTCATGAGGGCAACAACGCCTCCAACGTCGACAACGTATCCGCCTCCTCCACCGACTTGTCCTCCCTCCACCGCAACATCCGCGGAAACCTCACCGCGATCCCGCTCTTGTGCCGCGGACTGCGCGCGATCCCCTCGAAGCCCAGCTCGAACACCAGCGTGGGCCTGACCGAGCGCACCGGCCCGAAGCTTTCGATCGTGGTCTTGCGGATCACCGCATCCACGCGCGCCATCTCCGCGTCGGTCAACCCCGAGTACGCCTTGGCAAAGGGCACCAGCTTGCGGTCCGGCTGGTCGGCCGGCCCGTCCCACACCGCGAAGGTGTAGTCGCTGTACAGGCTCGCGCGCCGGCCGTGCCCACGCTGCGCATAGATGAGCACCGCATCGACCGAAAGCGGATCGATCTTCCACTTCCACCACACCCCCACGTCCTTGGTGCGCCCCACGCCGTACCGCGCGTCGCGCCGCTTGAGCATCATGCCCTCGACGCCCAGGCTGCGCGCGGCTTCGCGCTGACGCGCCAAGTCGGCCCAGTCCGCGCCCGTGAGCATGGGACTGGCGATCAGCTGCGGGTGCTGCAGCTGCGTGACCAGGTCGTCGAGCAGCACGCGACGGTCCGCCTGCGGCATCACGCGCAGGTCGCGGCCCTGCCACTCGACCAGGTCGTACACCAGCAGCACCACGGGCAGTTCGCGCAGCAGCTTCGGGCCCAGGGTCTTGCGGCCGATGCGCTTCTGCAGCTCGGCAAAAGGCTGCACGCGGTCGTCGCGCCAGACCACGATCTCGCCATCGAGCACGGCGCCGTCGGGCAAGGCTTCTCCCATGGTCGCCAGTTCGGGAAAGCGTTCGGTCACGAGTTCCTCGCCGCGCGACCACAGCCACACCTGCCCCGCGCGCTTGACCAGCTGGGCACGGATGCCGTCCCACTTCCATTCCACGAGCCAATCGCCAGGCGGGCCGAGCAGCGCATCGAACTGCTCGACGCCGACGTTGAACGGGTGCGCGAGGAAAAACGGATACGGCTGCCCGCTGGTGACGGTGTTCTGCTCGCCCTCGGTCTCAGGGGCAATGAGCAGGCCGTAGGCAGCCGCATCGGGCCGCGCGCCGATGTGCGTGTAGCCCATGAGCCGCTGCGCGACGCGCTTGGCATCGACGGCGCCCACCGCCGCCAGCGCCTGGGTGACCTGCAGCTTCGACACGCCGACGCGAAAGGCGCCGGTGATGAGCTTGAAGTAGACGAGCCGCTCGTCGGGCGCAAGCTGCCGCCACTGCGCACGCAGGCGCTCGGGCAGCTCATCGGCCGGCGCGCCTCGAAGAGGCAGCAGGTGCTGCTCGACCCACTGCGCCAGGCCCAGGTCGTGCGCATCGGTGGGCGGGGGCAGCAGCAGCGCGATGGTCTCGGCCAGGTCGCCCACCGCTTCGTAGCTTTCGTCGAACAGCCACTCGGGCAGGCCCGCCGCTTCCTGCGCCAGCAGGCGCAGCAGCTTGACCGGCACCAGCTGCCGCGGCTTGCCGCCCGCCAGGAAGTACACCGCCCAAGCCGCGTCGGCCGCCGGCGCCTCGCGCAGGTAGCGCTGCAGCGCGGCCTGCTTGGCGAGGTTGGACGTGCTGGCGTCAAGCTCGCGGTAGAGGGCGGCGAAGGCTTTCATGCGGATGCGGGGCCGGACTTCCGGACGCAGAGGACGCGAAGGTTTCGCAGAGGACGCAAAAGGGAGAAAAGAAGGAAGAACACAAGGAAGCTGTTCATGGCCGTTCCTTTTGCGTCTTCTGCGTGACTCCTGCGACCTCTGCGTCCGGAAGTCCGGCTTCCGCAGCGTCCTCGTCCCCGTACTCGGTCTTGAAGCCCTGCGCATCGAGCCCGTTCTCGTTGAGCCATCGCACCAGCACCGCCACGCTGCCGTGGGTGACGAACACGCGCTCGGCGCCCGTGCCAGCAATGGCTTTCTGCAGCCCAGGCCAGTCGGCGTGATCGCTCATGACGAAGCCGCGGTCGACACCGCGGCGGCGGCGCGTGCCGCGCAGTTGCATCCAGCCCGAGGCGAAGGCGTCGGCGTAGTTCCCGAAGCGCTTCATCCACGGCGTGCCCTGGGCCGACGGCGGTGCCAGCACCAGCGCGCGCTTGAGCAACGCGGCATCGACGCCCGGGTCGGTCACGCGCAGGGTCGGCGGCAGCGCCACGCCCGCGGCCCGGTACACGGCATTGAGCGGCTCCACGGCGCCGTGCACGACGATGGGGCCGATGCTGGCATCGACGCCGTGCAGGATGCGCTGCGCCTTGCCGAAGGCATAGCAGAAGAGCACCGACGCGCGGCCCTCCTCGGCATTGCGGCGCCACCAGGCATCGATCTCGGCGAACAGCACCGGCTGGGTCGGCCAGCGGTAGATGGGCAGGCCAAAGGTGGATTCGGTGATGAAGGTGTCGCAGGGCACCGGCTCGAAGGGCGTGCAGGTGCCATCGGGTTCGGTCTTGTAGTCGCCCGAGGCGACCCATACGCGGCCGGCGTGTTCGAGCCGCACCTGGGCCGAGCCGAGCACGTGGCCCGCGGGGTGCAACGACACCCGCACGCCGTGGTGTTCGATGGCCTCGCCATACGCCAGCATCTGCAGTGCGATGTCCGCGCCCAGCCGCTGGCGCAGCGTTCCTTCGCTGTCGACATGGGCCAGGTAGTGGGCATGGCCCCAGCGCGCGTGGTCGGAATGGCCGTGGGTGATGACGGCGCGCTCGACCGGCCGCCAGGGGTCGATGTAGAAGTCACCGGGCGGGCAATACAGGCCCTCGGGGCGGGCGATGACGAGGTCCATGCGAAGAGCGCAGCACGTTCGGGCGATGCCGCGATCATCCGCCAGGCGCCAAGGCCCGTGGTGTCGGAAGACAAGCCGTGCAGACCGCCGCGCACGCGGCGCGCGGCCGCCCTACTTTCCTGTGCTGCGTGGCTGCTGCGCCATCTGCTTTTGCATCTGCTCGGCCATGCGCTTCATGGCCTCCATGTCGACCTTGGTGCCGTCGGGCAGGGTCATCTCCCCGGGCTGGGTGTCGGGGCCGGTGCGCATGACCTTGCCGGCCATGGCCCCCATGGCCGTCAGGTCGGCGATGTTCATCTTCATACCACCCGGCATCGTCATGTCCCCGGCTTTCATGCCGGCGGGGCAGGCTCCCAGCCAGCGCATCTCGGCGACCATGTCGTCGTCGCGCGGCGCCACCTTGGGTGCGGGGTTGTAGGCGGTGTGCGACTCGACGCGGTAGGCGGAGTTGAAGTCGCCCGACATGACGATGCGCCGCGTCATGGTGGTCTCGCTCTGCTTGCAGACCTCGGTGTGCACCAGCATCTTGCCGGCCTCGTTGCGCATCTCTTCCTTGCAGAACTTGCGGTTCATCTTCGGCTGCGAGAGGCCGTATTCCTGCAAGGCCTTGTCGGTGGACGGATCGGCGCACTGCTGCACGACGATGCTGTCCTTCGCGCCGGACTTGGGCGTCGAACGCATCTCCCACAGACCGGCCTTGCGCTCGGGGAAGGTCGGCCCGGCCAGGGCCGCGCCGGCAGCGCACAGGAGGACGACGGGCACGCACAGGCGCGACACGGACGACAGCGAGGACATGGGACAGGACTCCGGGAACGACGACGGGCGCCGCGACGCACGCACGCCGCAACCCGGCGGCGGTTGTACCGGTGCCGGCGCACGGCGCAAATAGCGCCTTCGTCCTAGACCGGCCCGCCGATGCGGCTGTCCGCTCCTGAATTCATAGCTGCTCGCGCTTGCTGGACGGGCGCTGCAGCCCGATTTGGCTTAAGAGCTCCTGCGCCTTGGCCGGTTCACCACGCGGTCCACTTCGCCGTGCTCGCGGCCGAGTCCAGCGTGCGTTCGATGAAGCGCACGCCGCGTGCCCCGTCTTCCACGCGCGGGTAGTCGGCGTCGAGCGGGTCGGCCACCGTGCCGGCCTGGCGTGCGCGGATGTCGGTGAGCACGCCGCGGTAGACATTGGCGAACGCCTCGATGAAGCCCTCGGGGTGGCCGGCCGGCAGGCGGCTGGCGCGCTGCGCCGAGGCGCCGAGCCACGGCGCACCGCGCGTGAGCACGCGCAGCGGACCGTCATCCGGCCAATGCAGCAGCGTGCTCGGCTGCTCCTGGCGCCATTCGAGCGTGCCGCGGGTGCCGGTCACGGTCAGGCGCAGGTCGTTCTCCTGGCCGGTGTGGATCTGCGACGCCACGAGAACGCCGCGCGCGCCGCCGGCAAAGCGCAGCAGCAGGCTGGCGTCGTCGTCGACGCTGCGGCCGGGCACGAGGCTGCCGAGGTCGGCGCACAGCGACTCGATCTCGAGCCCGGTGACGGTGGCGGCGAGGTTTTCGGCGTGCGAGCCGATGTCGCCGATGGCGCCGGCCGCGCCGCTGCGGGCCGGGTCGGTGCGCCAGTCGGCCTGCTTGTTGCCGCGGCCCTCGAGCGCGCTGGCGAGCCAGCCCTGGTGATAGTGCACGACCACCTTGCGTACGCTGCCGAGCTCGCCACCGCGCACCATGTCGCGCGCCTGGCGCACCATGGGGTAGCCGCTGTAGTTGTAGGTGACGCCGAAGACGGTGCCCTGCTTCTTCACTGCAGCGACCAGCGCGTCGGCCTGCGCACGGGTGTGCACGAGCGGCTTGTCGCACACGACGTGGAAGCCGGCGTCGACGAAGGCCTGCGCCACCGGAAAGTGCACATGGTTGGGCGTGACGATGCTGACGAAGTCGATGCGCTCGTCGGCATTGCGCCGCAGTTCGTCCTCGAGCAGCGAGGGCCAGTCGGCATGGTTGCGATCGTCGGCCAGGCCCAGTTCGCGGCCCGAGGCGCGGGCGCGCTCCGGCGTGGAGGCCAACGCGCCGGCCACCAGTTCGGCCTCGCCGTCGAGCGCCAATGCCTTGCGGTGCACGGCGCCGATAAAGGCGCCCTGCCCGCCGCCGACCATCGCGTAACGCAGTCGTCGGGTCATCGGCAGGCCGCTCCGGTGTGGACAACGGAGCGTCCGGGCGAGGCCGGCCACATGGCGCGGAAAAAAACGTGAAGGCGGGGGGTCATGCGCCGGCCATCCCGCTTTGCGCGGCCTTGTCGAAGGCGGCATCGAAGGCGCCGGCCGCGGCAGGAAAGTCCAGGCGGCGGCAGAACGCAGCGCTTTCGGTCGCACCGTGCACGCGGTCCATGCGGCTGTCTTCCCATTCGACCGACAGCGGCCCGGCGTAGCCGATGTCGTTGAGCGCGACGATGATGGATTCGAAGTCCACCATGCCGCGGCCGACGCTGCGGAAGTCCCAGAAGCGGCGTGCGTCGCCGAAGCTGGTGTGGCCGCCGAACACGCCGACGCTGCCGTCGCCCCTGCCCCACCACACATCCTTCATGTGGGCGTTGTAGATGCGGTCGGCAAAGCGGCGGATGAAGCGCACGTAGTCCACGCCCTGGTAGGCCAGGTGGCTCGGGTCGAAGTTGAAGCCGAAGCGCCGGTGGCCACCCACGGCGTCGATGGCCCGCTCGGCCGAGGCGATGTCGAAGGCGATCTCGGTCGGGTGCACCTCGAGCGCGAAGTTCACGTCCTGCTGCTCAAAGGTGTCGAGGATGGGGCCGAAGCGCCGGCCGAAGTCGACGAAGCCGGCGTCCCAGTAGGCCTGGGTGGTGGGCGGGAAGGCGTAGGTGGCATGCCAGATCGACGAGCCGGTGAAGCCGGTGACGGTCTTCACGCCGAACTTCGCCGCAGCGCGCGCGGTGTCGGCCAGCTCGCGTGCCGCGCGCTGGCGCACGCCTTCGGGCTCGCCATCGCCCCAGACGTGTGCAGGCAGGATGGCGCGGTGGCGTTCGTCGATGAGGTCGCACACCGCCTGGCCGACCAGGTGGTTGCCGATGGCCAGGCAGGTGAGGCCGTGCTCGCGCAGCAGCGCCCACTTGTCCTTGACGTAGGTCTCGGACGCGAGCGCCTGCTGCACGTCGAAGTGGTCGCCCCAGCAGGCGAGTTCGAGGCCGTCGTAGCCCATGCGCTTGGCTAGCGGGGCCAACTCGGCCAGCGGCAGGTCGGCCCACTGGCCGGTGAAGAGGGTGACGGGGCGTGGCATGGCCAGGGGTCCTTTTTCGTCTCGCATGCGCCGTCGCGCCGCCGGCCGTGCGGGGCGCCGGTGTGACGGCGGCGACTGCGATTGCTACTCAATCGATAGCTGCCGGCGCCCGTCCCACGGGCGCCGGAGGCCGATTCCACTCAGAAAGGGGAATCCGGGTGGTAGAAGTCCTTGGCGTTGTCCTTGGTGATGAGCACCGACGGGATGATGGTCGTCGCCGGCAGCTTCTCGCCCTTCAGCCGCGCCTCGGCCGTGAGCTTGATCGCGTCGTAGATGAACTTGGGCGAGTAGCTCACGTCGGCGGCGATGCGCGGGTCCTTGCCGTCCATGATGGTCTTGACCATGCCCTTGGCACCGGCACCGCCGAAGACGATCTTGATGTCGTTGCGCTTGGCCTGCTCGATGGCCTTGAGCACGCCCACGGCCATGTCGTCGTCGGCGGCCCAGATGGCGTCGATCTCCTTGAAGCGCGTCAGGTAGTCCTGGGTCACCTTGAAGGCGTCGTCGCGGTTCCAGTTGGCGTACTTCGCGTCGAGCAGCTTGATGTCGGGGTAGTTCTTGAGCACGGCGTTGAAGGCGTCCATGCGCTCGTTGTCCAGCGTGGTCGCGATGCCGCGCAGCGCCACCACGTTGCCCTTGCCGTTGAGCTTCTTGGCGATGTACTCGGCCGGGATCTTGCCGAAGGCGGTGTTGTCGCCCGCGACGTACGCGTCCTGCGCGCTGGTGTCGGTCAGGCCACGGTCGACCACCGTGACGTAGGCGCCCTTGGCCTTGACCTGCGCGACCGGCTTGGTCAGCGCGGCGGATTCGAAGGGAAAGACCACCAGCGCGTTGATCTTGGTGACGGTGCTGAAGTCCTGCAGCTGGTTGGCCTGCTCGGGCGCGTTGGCGGCCGTCTTGATGGTGATCTTCAGGTCCTTGTGCTGCTTCTCCAGGTCCTTCTTGGCCTGGTTGGCCCAGTAGTTGATGCCGCCCATGAAGCTGTGCGTGGCGGCCGGGATGGACACGCCGAGGTTCACTTTCTCGGCGGCCAGCGCCGGCACGCTGGCGAAGGCGGCTGCGGCAGCCACCGCGGTGAGCGCGAGGCGACGGGTGATGAAGGTCATGCTGGAGGTCTCCTGGGTTGAAATTTCACTGACACGGAACACGAACAGGCCGTTCGCGCTGAGGCTGTCGAAGCGCAGCGCGAGGCTTCGACAGGCTCAGCCCGAACGGTGGGGGATCGAACGGTGCGTTCAACGGCGGCCTCGCTGCAGGAAGGCCACCACGATGATCACGAAGCCCTGCACCGCCGCGTTGAGGTACACGCTGATGATGCTGGTGAGGTTGAGGATGTTGCTGATGACCGAGAGCAGGATGGCGCCCACCACCGTGCCGGTGATGCTGCCCGCCCCGCCCTTGAGCGCCGTGCCGCCGACGATCACGGCCGCGATGGCTTCGAGCTCCCACAGCAGCCCCGTGGTCGGCGAGGCGGAGCCCAGTCGCGGCACGTAGAGCAGCGTGGCGATGCCGACGCACACGCCGAGCAGCACGTAGGTGAAGATCTTCACGCGGTCGACGTCGACGGCGGCATAGCGTGCCACCTGCTCATTCGAGCCGATGGCCTGCACGTAGCGGCCGTAGGCCGTGCGGTTGAGGATGACGCCACCGACCACGGCCACGATGAAGAACACCCACACCGGCACCGGGATGCCCAGAAGGCTGGCGTAGTAAACGGGCGCGTAGAGGTCCGACAGGTCGTTGTCGAGCGTGAGCGCGCCACCGTCGGCAAAGTACGTGAGGTAGGCCCGGAAGATGCCCAGCGTGCCGAGCGTGACGATGAAGGGCTCGATGCGGCCCTTGGTGATGAGCAGACCGTGCGCCAGGCCGAACATCGCGCCCAGCACCACCGCCAGCCCCGCGCCTAGCACCACCGCCATGAGCGGCGAGCCCGTGGCCGGACCGGCCCAGTTGATGAACATGATCACGCTGCCGGCGATGAGCGCGGCCATCGAGCCCACCGACAGGTCGATGCCGCCCGAGATGATCACGAAGCACATGCCCACCGCGATGATGCCGATGAAGGCCGTGCGCGTGAGCACGTTCATGGCGTTGTCGAGGGTGGCGAAGTCGCTGTTGAGCAGGGTGCCGGCGATACACAGGAGCACCAGGCCGATGATGGGTCCGAAGCCGTGCAGGCGCTCGGCCCAACGCGGTTTGCCCGCGGCGCGGTGCTGCTCGCCCTCTGCGGTGGCGCTCGTGGGGGTGTCAGGCGTCGGCATGTTCTGTCCCTGTCGCGTAGGCGATAAGTTGTTCTTCGGTCAGGCCCTCGGCCGGCAGCGTAGCGACGATGCGTCCCGCGCGCATGACGGCCACGCGGTGCGCCAGGCCGATGAGTTCCATCAGCTCCGACGAGATGACGATCACGGCCAGGCCTTCGCGCGCAAGGCGCTGGACGAGGAAGTAGATGTCGCGTTTGGCGCCGACGTCGACGCCGCGCGTGGGCTCGTCGAGCACCACGACCTTGGGCTGGGGCTGGAGCACTTTGGCCAGCGCCAGCTTCTGCTGGTTGCCGCCCGACAGCGATGAGGCGCGCACATCGAGCGAGCCGGTTCGAATGCCGTAGTCCTTCACCGCTGTGTCGAGCGCGGCACGCTCGGCGTCCGGCCGCAACCAGGGCCGCGCGTATTGGTCGAGCGCCATCAGCGTGAGGTTTTCGCGCAGGCCGAAGGCCACGTGCAGGCCCTTGCCCTTGCGGTCTTCGCTGAGGTAGGTGAGGCCGTGGCGCGCCGCATCGCGCGGCGAACGCAGGTGCACCGCTTGCCCCGCGAGTTCGACCTCGCCGCTGCCCGGCCGCAGGCCCAGCAGGCCTTCGAAGAGCTCGGTGCGCCCCGCGCCCACGAGGCCGGCGAAGCCCAGGATCTCGCCCGGCCGCACTTCGAAGCTCGTCTGCCGCGCCCAGCCGGGCACGCTGAAGTCCCGTACGCGCAGAGCGGGCTCGCCATCGGTATTCACGCGGTCGCGCGGCGGGTAGAGGTCGGACAGCTCGCGGCCGACCATGAGGTTGGCCATCTGGTGGCGTGTCACGTCGCCCGTCGCGGCGCGCGTGACGAAGCGGCCGTCGCGCATGACGACGACCTCGTCGGTGACGCGCTCCACCTCGTCGAGCTTGTGCGAGATGTAGACCACGGTGACGCCTTCGGCGCGCAATTGGGCGATGAGCTTGAAGAGGCGTTCCGTCTCGCCGGGCGTGAGGGTGGCGGTCGGCTCGTCCATGATGAGCAGGCGCGCCCGGCGCGCCATGGCCTTGGCGATCTCGACCAGCTGCTTCTCGGCCACGATGAGGCGGCGCACCTTGGTGGCCGGATCGACCTGCAGGCCGACTTGCGCGAGCGCCGCGGCGGCTTCGGCGTGCATGGCGCGGTCGTCGAGAAAAAGGCCTTTGCGCTTTTCGTGCCCCAGGAAGATGTTGTCGGCAACGCTCAGGTCTTCGGCAAGGTTGAACTCCTGGTGGATCAGCACGATGCCCAGGGCCTCGGCGTCGCGGGAACTGCGGAACTGCTGCAGTTGGCCGTTGACGCGCAGCTTGCCGCCGCTCAGGCCCTCGTAGCCCGCGAGGATCTTCATCAGCGTGGACTTGCCTGCGCCGTTCTCGCCGAGCAGCCCGACCACGCGCCCCGGCTCGAGAGCGAAGCTCACTCCGTGCAACACCTCGACCGGCCCGAAGGACTTGGTGACCTGGTCGAATTCGACGGCCACGCCATGCGCGCTGTCGTGGGCGGTGTTTGCCGTCATGGGGCCACTCCACGCACCTTGAGCGATTCGTGCATCGCGAGCGCGCCCGCGCCGATGATGCCGCCTTGCGCGCCGAGCGGCGCGTACTGGATCTCCAGGTGGCGCGTGGACAGGGCGAGCGAGCGTTGGTAGACGCTCTGCCGCACCGCCGCCAGGAACAGCGGGCCGATGTGCGTGATGCCACCGCCGATGAACACGTGCGAAGGGTTGAAGAAGTTCACCACGGACGCGAGCATCTGGCCGATCAGGGTGCCGGCACGCTGGATGATGCTGTTGGCGGCCGCGTCGCCGGCACGGCTGGCCTGGCCGACGTCGACCGCCTCGATGCGCCCGTGCAGGCGCAGGTGTGCGGCCAGCATCGGGCTCTCACCGGCCTCGGCCGCAGCGACGGCCATGCGCACGATCGCCGGGCCGGCGGCCATGGCCTCCACGCAGCCCAGATTGCCGCAATGGCAGCGCGGGCCGTCCTGGTCGACGCAGATGTGGCCCACGTCGCCCGCAGAGCCGGCCGCGCCGCGGTACACCTCGCCGTGGCACACGATGCCGCAGCCGATGCCCGTGCCGACCTTGATGACGAGGAAATTGCTGAGTTGCCGCTGGAGGCGCCACAACTCGCCCAGCGCCATGAGGTTCACGTCGTTGTCGACGAAAACCGGCGCGGCGTAGTCCTCGCGCAGGTAGTCGCGGATCGAGAAGCTGTCCCAGCCCGGCATGAGGGGCGGGTTCACGAGTTGCCCGGCCTCGAAGTTCACCGGTCCGGGCACGCCCATGCCAATGCCGAGCACGTTGGAAGCTGCGATGCCCTGGCCCTGAAGCAGCTCCCGCATGATGGCCCGCACGCGCGCCAGCACCACGCCCGGGCCCTGCCGCACATCGGCCGCCTCCTGGTGATGGGCGAGCACGGTGAGGTCGGGCTGCAGGATGGCGACATCCAGGCTGGTCGCGCCGACGTCGAGACCGACCAGCACCCCCAGCCCGTCATGCAACCGCAGGTGCTCGGCACGGCGCCCGCCCGACGAGGCCCGCGGCCCGGCTTCGGCCAGCAGGCCCTGGTCGAGCAGTCCGGCGATCAGGGCATTGGCCTTGCTGCGCGAGAAGCCGAGGCGCTCCGCCATGCCGTGGCGCGAACCGCCGGCCGACCAGAAGGTGGTCTGCAGCAGTTGCATCTCGGGCGTCGACAGGCCGTTCCAGGGTGCCAAGCGATTGTCTCCGTGCATGTTCTTTCCGTGACCAGCGCCCTGCCGGCGCGCGTGTCACGGCGACTGGCGCATCCTAGGGGTGCATCTTCGGCCAGACAAGGCCGAACTTCAGCCGAATATTGGCCGAAGTGATGCGATCGGAAAAGACCGGTGAAACGAAAAAGCCGCCCATGGGGCGGCTTTTTCTTGGCGTGGGTGTGGAGCGAGTTGGCTCGCGCCACGCCATCACTTCTTCTGGCGGTATTTGCGCAGCGCGGCGATCTGCGCGGCCATCACGGCCAGCTCGGATTGCGCCATCGCGATATCGATGTCGCTCTTGGCGTTCTTCAGGGCTTCCTCGGCGGCGGCCTTGGCCTGGTTGGCCTTCTCGTCGTCGAGGTCCTTTCCACGAATGGCGGTATCGGACAGCACGGTCACCGTGTCGGGCTGCACCTCCAGGATGCCACCGGCCACGAACACGAACTCCTCGCCGCCCTCGGCCGTCTCGATGCGCACGGCACCCGGACGGATGCGCGTGATCAGCGGCGTGTGGCGCGGGTAGATGCCGAGCTCGCCGGCTTCACCGGGCAGTGCGACAAAGCGCGCCTGGCCCGAGAAGATCGACTCCTCGGCGCTGACCACATCGACTTGAATGGTGTTGGCCATCTGGTTTCCTTATCAATCCAAGAGGGTTGCGGAAGCAAGCAGACGGGATGGCCGGTTAGGCGCCGCGCACAGCCGTACTGAAGTACGGCGAGCACGGCAACGACACCGGACGCCCGTATGCGCCGCTTACGCGACCTTCTTGCCTTTTTCCATGGCTTCGTCGATCGTGCCCACCATGTAGAAGGCCTGTTCCGGCAGGTGGTCGCACTCGCCGTTCACGATCATCTTGAAGCCGCGAATGGTTTCCGACAGCGGCACGTACTTGCCGGGCGAGCCGGTGAACACTTCGGCGACGTGGAAGGGCTGCGACAGGAAGCGCTGGATCTTCCGGGCGCGGGCCACGGCCAGCTTGTCTTCCGGCGCCAGTTCGTCCATGCCCAGGATGGCGATGATGTCGCGCAGTTCCTTGTAGCGCTGCAGCGTGCCCTGCACGGCGCGCGCCACGCTGTAATGCTCTTCGCCGACGACGTTGGGGTCGAGCTGGCGCGAGGTCGAGTCCAGCGGGTCCACGGCGGGGTAGATGCCCAGCGAGGCGATGTCACGGCTCAGCACCACGGTGGAGTCCAGGTGGGCGAAGGTCGTGGCCGGCGAGGGGTCGGTCAAGTCGTCGGCAGGGACGTACACGGCCTGGATCGAGGTGATCGAACCGACCTTGGTGGACGTGATGCGCTCCTGCAGGCGGCCCATTTCCTCGGCCAGCGTCGGCTGGTAGCCCACGGCGGACGGCATGCGGCCCAGCAGTGCCGACACTTCGGTACCGGCCAGCGTGTAGCGGTAGATGTTGTCGACGAAGAAGAGAACGTCGCGGCCTTCGTCGCGGAAGGATTCGGCGATGGTCAGGCCGGTCAGGGCCACGCGCAGGCGGTTGCCCGGGGGCTCGTTCATCTGGCCGTAGACCATGGCCACCTTCGACTCGGACAGGTTCTCCTGGTTCACGACGCCGGAGTCCGACATCTCGTGATAGAAGTCGTTGCCCTCGCGGGTGCGCTCACCCACGCCGGCGAACACGGACAGGCCCGAGTGCGCCTTGGCGATGTTGTTGATGAGCTCCATCATGTTCACGGTCTTGCCGACGCCGGCGCCACCGAACAGGCCCACCTTGCCGCCCTTGGCGAACGGGCACACCAGATCGATCACCTTGATGCCGGTCTCGAGCAGTTCCTGCGAGGGGCTCAGCTCGTCGTAGGCAGGCGCCTTGCGGTGGATGGAGGCCGTCAGTTCCTGGCCGACCGGGCCGCGCTCGTCGATGGGCGCGCCCAGCACGTCCATGATGCGGCCGAGGGTGGCCTTGCCCACGGGCACCGTGATCGGCGCGCCGGTGTTGGTGACGATGAGGCCGCGGCGCAGGCCGTCGGACGAACCCAGCGCAATGGTGCGCACCACGCCGTCGCCCAGCTGCTGCTGCACTTCCAGGGTCAGGGCGCCGCCTTCGAACTTGAGGGCGTCATACACCTTGGGCATCTGGTCACGGGGGAATTCCACGTCGACCACGGCGCCGATACATTGAACGATCTTGCCTTGTGCTTGAGCCATTCTGTGCTCCAGTAAATATGTCTTGAATCTCAGCGTGAACGAGGCCGCAGTGCCGCGGATCAGCTGCCGGTGGCCGCAGCCGCACCGGCCACGATCTCCGACAGTTCCTTCGTGATGCCGGCCTGGCGGGTCTTGTTGTAGACCAGCTTGAGCTCGTTGATCACGTTGCCGGCGTTGTCCGTGGCGGCCTTCATCGCCACCATGCGTGCCGACTGCTCCGATGCCATGTTCTCGGCCACGGCCTGGTAGACCAGCGACTCCACGTAGCGCACCAGCAGCTCGTCAATGACGGTCTGCGCGTCGGGTTCGTAGATGTAGTCCCAGCTGTGCTGGCCCTTCTCGGCCTGCAGCGACTCGGCCTTGAGCGGCAGCAGCTGCTCGACGACCGACTCCTGGCGCATGGTGTTGATGAACTTGGTGTAGCTCAGGTACACCGCGTTGATCTTGCCTTCGGCATACGCGTCGAACAGCACCTTGACGGGGCCGATCAGCTTGTCGAGATGCGGCGTGTCACCCAGCTGGGTGACGTGCGACACCACGCGCGCGCCGATGCGCGTTAGAAAGCCAAGCCCCTTGTTGCCGATCGCCACCGCCTCGGCCGACACGCCGGCCGACTGCAGCTCGCGCAGCTTGGTCGTCACGGCACGCAGCACGTTGGTGTTCATGCCACCGCACAGGCCCTTGTCGGTCGTCACCACGATGAAGCCCGCCGACTTCGCGTCGTTGGTCTTCATGAAGGCGTGGGTGTACTCGGGGTTCGCCTGGCTCAGGTTGGCCGCGATGGAGCGGATCTTCTCGCTGTACGGACGCGCAGAGCGCATCCGGTCCTGCGCCTTGCGCATCTTCGACGCGGCCACCATTTCCATGGCCTTGGTGATCTTCTTGGTGTTCTCCACCGATTTGATCTTGCCGCGGATTTCCTTGCCGGCTGCCATCGATGCTCCTTAAGCCGTGTGCCGTCCGTTCGCCATCAGGCGAAGGACTTCTTGAACGAGGTGATCGCCGTCGTCAGTTCGGCTTCCGCGTCCTTGTCCAGGGCCTTGGCCTGTTCGATCTTGTCGAGCAGGGCGCCGTGACTGGTCTTCAGGAACTGGTGCAGGCCGTGCTCGAAGGAAAGCACCTTCTTGACGTCCAGGTCGTCCATGAAGCCCTTGTTCACTGCGAACAGCGATGCGGCCATCAGCGAGATCGGCAGCGGGCTGTACTGGGCCTGCTTCAGCAGTTCGGTCACGCGGGCACCGCGGTCGAGCTGCTTCTTGGTCGAAGCGTCGAGGTCGGAAGCGAACTGGGCGAAGGCCGCCAGTTCACGGTACTGCGCCAGGTCGGTACGAATACCGCCGGACAGGCCCTTGATCACCTTGGTCTGCGCTGCCGAACCCACGCGCGACACCGAGATACCGGCGTTGATGGCGGGGCGGATGCCGGCGTTGAACAGGCTGGTTTCCAGGAAGATCTGGCCGTCGGTGATCGAGATCACGTTGGTCGGCACGAAGGCGGACACGTCGCCGGCCTGCGTCTCGATGAGGGGCAACGCGGTCAGCGAGCGGGTCTGGCCCTTGAC
>JAFEEH010000010.1 GCA_018241185.1 Pseudomonadota bacterium
GACGATGAGCGCTTCCTCTCGCCCCGTTCTCCATACCCTGGTCTGCAGCACCCGGCCCGGGCGCGTCGGCAGCGTCGTCGGTCGCTGGGCCCAGGCCCTCGCCGAAACGCATGGGGGCTTCGACGCCCGTCTGCTCGAACTGGCCGACCAGGGCTTGCCGGTATTCGACGAGGCCGAGCATCCGCGCCTGGGGCGCTACGCGCACGCGCACACGCAGCGGTGGAGCCGCAGCGTGGACGCGGCCGACGCCTTCGTCTTCGTGATGCCCGAGTACAACTACGCACCGCCGGCCGCCTGGCTCAACGCCATGACCTTCCTGGTGCGCGAATGGCAGTACAAGCCGGCCGCCTTCGTGAGCTACGGCGCGGCCTCGGGCGGCGTGCGCGGTGTGCAGATCGCCAAGCAGATCGTGACCACCTTCCGAATGGTGCCGATCCTGGAAGGCATTGCCCTTCCCTGGGTGGCGCGGCAGGTCGAGGACGGCCGCCTCACGGTGCCCGAGGACACGGCCGCGGCCGGCCGCGTGATGCTCGACGAACTGCTGCGCTGGGCGAGGGTGCTGCCGACCCTGCGCTCGCCCCGACCCGCCTGAACCAAAACACGAGGAGACATCGATGCGTTTTCAATCCACACGGCGGGCGTTGCTGCGCGCCACTTGGCCGGCGCTGGCCGCGCTGCTGTCCCTGGGCGCGCCGGCCCAGGCAGCCAGCGATTTCCCGACGCGCCCGCTGCGCATGGTCGTGCCCTTCGGCCCCGGCACCTCCACCGACACCGTGGCCCGCGTGGTGGCCGAGGCCATGGGCCGCCAGCTGGGCCAGACCGTGGTGGTCGAGAACCGCGCTGGCAGCGGCGGAGTGATCGGCACGGAGGCCGTGGCGCGCGCGCCCGCCGACGGCTACACCCTGGTCACGGGCACAGTCGGCACGCACGCCATCAACCCGGCGCTGTACCGCAAGCTGCCGTACGACGCGGCACGCGACTTCGCACCACTGGGGTTCGTGGGCCAGACGCCGACCCTGCTGGTCGTCGCAGCGGGCTCGCCCTTCCAGTCCCTGCAGGACCTGCGCGCCGCGGCGGCGCGCGCGCCCGGCATCAGCTTCGCGTCGGCCGGCAACGGCACCTCGGGGCACCTCGCCGGCGACCTGCTGCGCCGTGCACTGGGCGGCCAGATGGTCCACGTGCCGTACAAGGATGGCGCGGTCGGCCTGTCGGACGTGATGGCCGGACAGGTGCAGTTCATGTTCTACCACCCGGCCGCGGTGCTGCCGCAGATCAAGGCGGGCAAGCTGCGGGCGCTGGGTGTGTCGAGCGCCAAGCCCAGCCAGGCCGCGCCGGAGGTGCCCACACTGCAGGCCCAGACCGGCCAGCCCTTCGACCTGGTGGCATGGTTCATGGTCTATGCACCGGCCGCAACGCCGGCGCCCGTGCTGGCGCGGCTGCGCGAGGCGACGCAGGCGGCCTTGGCCGCACCCGAGACGCAGGCAAGGCTCACCGCGCAGGGTCTCGAATCCGTCGGCGCGGCGGGCGAAACGCTCGGCGCCTTCGGCACGCGGGAGGCGGCCAAGTGGGGTGAACTGGTGCGCCAGAGCGGCGCTCAGGTGGACTGAAAGCGCCACCGACTGCCGCGCAGGGCAGGCCGTTCGTCATGTAGCCGGACGGCCTCGCCCGCCTAAAATCCCGCCCGTCCGAACGACAACACGAAGAGGGGCCGGGATGCTGGACATCGACAAACTGAACCACCTGGCCGAGAGCCACGGCGAGCTGGAACGCGGCAAGGGACTCGTCACCGGTGTCATCGCACTGAGCCTGGCGATCCTGTGCTTCCTGGGCGTGCTGGCCTTCCACTTCCCGCAATACCTCACCACGCCCGAGCTGCGCAAGAGCTACAACGTGGACCTGATGCGCTACGTGCTGCTCACGGCCATGGTCATCGCGGGCGGGCTGGCGCTGGTCAACATCGTCTTCAACCGCACGCGATGGCTGTCGTCCTTTGCGTTCCTGCTGGTGGCGGCGGCCGCGCTGCTGGGCGGCCACAAGGTGAACGTGGACCCGAACTTCCCCGACGGCACGCCCTACATCGGGCTGGACTGGTTCATCCTCGACCTGCTGGGTTCGTCGCTGATCTTCATCTTCATCGAGAAGCTGTTCGCCCACCGCAAGGACCAGCCGATCTTCCGCGCCGAGTGGCAGACCGACTTCCATCACTTCATCGTGAACCACATGATCGTCGGCTTCGTGCTGCTGGCGACCAACCTGATGGTGCACAAGTTCTTTGGCTGGGCGGCCAACGACGGCATCCGCGGCTGGATCGCGAACCTGCCCTTCTGGGCCGGGCTGCTGCTGATCATCCTGGTGGCCGACCTGGTGCAGTACTGGACACACCGCGCCTACCACGAGGTGCCGCTGCTGTGGCGCCTGCACGCGGTGCACCACAGCGTGAAGAGCATGGACTGGATGGCCGGCTCGCGCCAGCACATCCTGGAGCTGCTGATCACGCGCACGCTGGTGCTGGCGCCGATCTACGTGCTGGGCTTCTCCAAGGAAGTGATCGATGCGTACATCGTGGTGGTCGGCTTCCAGGCGGTGTTCAACCACTGCAACGTGAGCGTGCGCCTGGGGCCGCTGCGCTACCTCATCGTCACGCCCAACTTCCACCACTGGCACCACAGCCAGGACGACGAGGCGATCGACAAGAACTACGCGGCGCACTACGCCTTCCTGGACTATCTCTTCGGCACGGCCGTGAAGAGCGACCGGCTCTGGCCCGAGCGCTATGGCGTGGTGGGCGACTACGTGCCCAACGGCTTCTTCAAGCAACTGAAGTTCCCCTTTGTCTGGAAGGGCTGAGATGCGCGGCTTCTTCGACGCCCGCTCGGGCGCGGTCGCGCTGCTGGCCGGCTTGGTCGTCACCTTGGGCGGCTGCGCCTCGCGCGTGCAGGCGCCGTCGCCCGCGGCGCCGCTGGGGGTGCGCTTCCAGAACTCCGGCATCGCGCCCGGCAACGGCGGCGAGCTGGTGAGCGCCGCGGTGCTGGAGCCGGGCGACATCCTGCTCACGTCGGTGGCGACGGTGAACTCCTTCGGCATTCGCCTGGGCACCTTCTCGCCGGTGAGCCATGCCGTGCTCTACCTCGGTGACGGGCAGATCGCCGAGGCGGTAGGGACGGGCGTGCGCGCCCGACCGCTCGAGGCCGTGACGGCCGAGGAGCAGATGGTGGTCGCTTTCCGGCTGCCGGGCGTGACGCCCTCCCACGCCGAGCAGATGCGCACCTGGGCGGCGTCACAGGTCGGCACGCGCTACAACACGGGCGGCGTGCTGCTGCAGGCGCCCTTCGTGCTCAACCGCCGCATGTGCGAGCTGCCGCTGCTGCCCGACGCGGTGCGCAACTTCTGCGTGAGCGGCATGGCCACCGTGCAGCTGGGCACCAGCCGCGACGACCGGTTCTTCTGCTCGCAGTTCGTGCTGGAGGCGTACCGCCAGGCCGGGCTGCCCATCACCACGGCCGACCCGCGCTGGGTGAGCCCGGCGGACCTGCTGCACATGCGCGAGGGCGACGTGCCCTCGATCCCCTCGACCCGGCCGCTTCGCTACGTCGGCCACCTCAAGTACAACCCGCCGCCGGTCATCACGGCCGACGGGGCAGACACGCGTTGAGCACCGACATCCACACCTTCATCCACCTCCTGTTCATCGGCGTGGTGGCGCTGTTCCCCGTGGTCAATCCGGTGGGAACGGCATTCGTCGTGATGCCTTCGCTGGCGCTGCTCGACCCGGCCGGCCGACGCCGCGCGGTCGGGCTCATCACGCTCTACGCCTTCTGCCTGTGCACGGTGACCCTGGTGGCCGGCGGCTGGATCCTCAAGCTGTTCGGCCTCTCGATCCCTGTCGTCCAGCTTGGCGGCGGCATCATGATCTGCAAGATGGGCTGGGAATTCCTGGCGTCCGACAAGAAGAAGAGCGAGCCGGCCGACGATGCGGCCGCACCGGCGCAGCGCACCGACATCGACGACCAACTCTTCTACCCGCTGACCTTCCCGCTCACCACCGGCGCCGGCACGATCTCGGTGCTGCTGACGCTGAGCGCCCATGGCACGTCCGAAACCTGGGAGCGCACCCTGCTGAACCTCGGCGCGATCCAGTTGGCGATCGTCGTCATGTGCGCCATGGTCTACTTCTTCTACCTCAACACGCAGAGCCTGCAGCACTACCTGGGATCGCGCGGCGAGCAGATCTTCAACCGCCTGATCGCCTTCTTCATCTTCTGCGTCGGGCTGCAGATCGCCACCTCGGGCGCCAAGGCCTTGTTCGTCTGACGCGCGCCCTTTTTCACCCGGGACGCGAATCCAGCCGATGCCGAACCCCGACCGTGCCGCCACCGCTTTCTTCGACGTCGTGGTCGTCGGCGCCGGCGCCGCCGGCCTGTTCTGCGCGGCGCAGGCCGGGCAGCGCGGACTGAAGGTCCTGGTCATCGACCACAGCGAGCGGGTGGCCGAGAAGATCCGCATCTCGGGCGGCGGGCGCTGCAACTTCACGAACCGCGACCTGGACCCGCGCGCGCCGCAACGGCATTTCGTCGGCGACAACCCGCACTTCTGCCGCTCGGCCCTGGCACGCTACACGCCGCAGCACTTCATCGCGCTGGTCGAGCGGCACGGCATCGCCTGGCACGAAAAGCACAAGGGCCAGCTCTTCTGCGACGGCCCCTCGCGGCAGATCATCGACATGCTGTTGGCCGAATGCGCGGCCGGCGGTGTCGAACGCTGGCAACCCTGCGCCGTGCGTTCCGTGACCTTTTCGGCCTCCAGCGCAGATGGGACGGGCGCGGGCAGCTATCAAATCGATAGCGATCGGGGCACCGTCGTCGCGCGGCAGATGGTGATCGCGACCGGCGGCCTGTCGATCCCGCAACTGGGCGCCAGCGATTTCGGCTACCGCGTCGCCAGGCAGTTCGGCCTGCGCGTGGTCGAGCCGAGGCCGGCGCTGGTGCCGCTGACCTTCGGCGGCGACGCATGGGCACCCTACGCCGGCCTCGCCGGGCTGGCATTGCCGGTGGAGATCGCCACCGGCGCGAAGAAGGCACGCATGCAGTTCGTGGAAGACCTGCTGTTCACCCACCGCGGACTCTCCGGCCCCGCGGTGCTGCAGATTTCCAGCTACTGGCAGCCCGGCACGCCCCTCGCGATCGACTTCGCGCCGGGCGTGGACGTGGGCGCCGCGCTCGTTGCTGCCAAGCGCGACTCGCGCAAGCGCATCGCCAACGAACTGGCGGCGCTCGTGCCCTCGCGCCTGGCCGACGCCTGGGTGGGCGAAGACCCGGCCCTGCAGCGCCCGATCAACGAAGCGGCGGACAAGGCGCTGGCACGGCTGGCGGAGCGCATCGCCCGCTGGGAGATCACGCCCGACGGCACCGAGGGCTACAAGAAGGCCGAGGTGACGGCCGGCGGCGTCGACACGCGCGAGCTGTCGTCGCAGACGCTGGAAGCCACTCGGCAGCCGGGCCTGCATTTCATCGGCGAGGTGGTCGACGTGACCGGCTGGCTGGGCGGCTACAACTTCCAGTGGGCCTGGGCGAGCGCACATGCCTGCGCGCAGGCGCTACAGCCCCGGTGAGACTCGCGCGGCTGGACGGCCCCACAAAAAAGCTATAATCGCGGGCTAACTTCGGCCTTCCCTCAGCGGGCCACACACGATTTCAGTTGAGGACACCCGGCGCGGGGCCCGATCTTCCCCGGCCACATTCAACAGACTGTTTGTATCCATGACCACCATCCGCGTTAAAGAAAACGAGCCCTTCGACGTCGCTCTGCGCCGCTTCAAGCGCACGATCGAGAAGCTCGGCCTGCTGACCGACCTGCGTGCCCGCGAGTTCTACGAAAAGCCGACCGCCGAGCGCAAGCGCAAGAAGGCCGCGGCCGTGAAGCGCCACTACAAGCGCGTGCGCAGCATGCAGCTGCCCAAGAAGCTGTACTGATCACGCCGACACTGGCCCCGCCAGTGACCTGAAGGCCGCGCCGGGTAACCTGCCGCGGCCTTTTCGTTTTTCGCCCGTCGACCGGGTGCCCTGAAGGAAGACCCCATGAGCCTCAAACAACAGATCAGCGACGACATGAAGGCCGCGATGCGCGCCAAGGAATCCGAGCGGTTGGCCACCATCCGCCTGCTGCTCGCCGCGATGAAGCAGAAGGAAGTCGACGAGCGCATCGAGTTGGACGACGCCGCGATCGTGGGCGTGATCGACAAGATGATCAAGCAGCGCAAGGACTCGATCGCCGCCTTCACGCAGGCCGGCCGCTCCGAACTCGCCGACAAGGAGGCCGCCGAGATCAAGGTCATCGAGGCCTACCTGCCGCAGCGCATGAGTGCCGACGAAGTTGCGGCCGAGGTGAAGGCCATCGTCGCCGAACTGGGCGCGAAGGGCCCCGGCGACATGGGCAAGGTCATGGGCGTCGTCAAGACCCGCCTGGCCGGCAAGGCCGAGATGGGCCAGGTCAGCGCGGCCGTCAAGGCGGCCCTGACGGGCGCCTGAGCAGCGCCATGGCCAACGCCGTCGAACCGATCGGCAAGGCTTGTGCGTGCCTCGTGGATTCGCGGGGCCGGCTTTTGGTCTTCGATCATCCAGCCGACGGCGGCATGCAGTTGCCCAAGGGCACCATCGAGCCCGGTGAGCACCCCGAAGACGCTGTTCGCCGCGAGTTGCTCGAGGAGTCGGGGATCCGCTTCGAGGGACCGCTCGAGCCCCTGGGCACGCTGGACCGCTTCTGCGCCGGCGGCGTCGAAGGCAACCGACACGACCATGACCAGCGCTGGCACCTGTTCCTGATGCGCAGTGATGCCGTCTGGCCCGAGCGCTTCGAGCACGTCGCCGTCGGCAGCCCCGAGGAGGAAGGCCTCGTCTTCGCCTTCCGCTGGCTGGCTGCGGGCGATCCACTGGACGGCTTCGCCCTGCCCTACCGCCAGGCCATCGAGCGGGTGCGGGCCGCTCTGGCGCCCTGAACCGCGCGCACATGCGCACACGCCGGGCCGTGACGGCCCGGCGGCCCATCAGGACCCGGCGACCTTCATGCGATTGACCAGCAGCGAACCCGTGGTCTTGGCGCCGTAGTTGTAGGCGTCCGCGCCCACGGCCTCGATGCCCAGCAGCATGTCCTTGAGGTTGCCGGCGATGGTGATTTCCTGCACCGGGTAGGCGATGCGTCCCTTCTCGACCCAGAAGCCGCTCGCGCCGCGCGAGTAGTCGCCGGTCACGTAGTTCACGCCCTGGCCCATCAGTTCGATGACGAACAGGCCCGTGCCCAGCTTGCGCAGCATCTCGTCGAGGTCGTCGCCGGACTTCGTCAGGCGCGAACTCAGCGTGAGGTTGTGTGAACCGCCGGCGTTGCCGGTGGTCTTCATGCCCAGCTTGCGCGCCGAGTATGTCGACAGGAAATAACCTTCGAGCCGGCCGCCGTCGACCACCTTGCGCTTGCGCGTCACCACGCCCTCGTCATCGAAGGGCGAACTGCCCTTGCCGCGCAGCAGATGCGGGTCTTCGAGCACGTCGATGTGCTTCGGCAGCACCGGCTTGCCCAGCGAATCGAGCAGGAAGGTGCTGCGCCGGTACAGCGCGCCACCGCTGGTGGCCTGCACCAGGCCGCCGAGCAGGCCCGCCGCGAGCGGCGATTCGAAAAGAACCGGACATTCGGTGGTCTTGATCTTGCGCGACTTCAGTCGGCTCAGCGCCCGCTCAGCGGCGTAGCGGCCCACCGCCCCGGGACTGGCCAGTTCGTCGGCCGAACGCATGGAGCTGTACCAGGCATCGCGCTGCATGTCGTCGCCCTTGCCGGCGATGGGCGCCACCGAGATCGAGTGGCGCGAGCTGGCATAACCACCGCGGAAACCGTGCGTATGGGCGCTGAAGAAGTGGCTCTGCTGCGCCGAGACGCCCGCACCTTCGCTGTTGGTGATGCGACTGTCGGTCGAGAGCGCCGCCGCCTCGCATTCGAGCGCCAGTTTGGCGGCCTCTTCGCTCGTCACTGCCCAGGGGTGGAACAGGTCGAGTTCGGGGTGATTCTTGGCGATGTCGGCCTCGTCGGGCAGGCCCCCCACCGGGTCTTCGGCGGTGAAGCGCGCGATGTCATAGGCGGCCTGCACCGTCTGCGCAATCGCCGCGTCGGAAAAGTCGGAGGTGCTCGCATTGCCGCGGCGGTTGCCGACGTAGACGGTGACGCCGAGCGACTTGTCGCGGTTGCGCTCGACGTTCTCCAGCTCGCCCTTGCGCACCGACACCGTCAGGCCGCAGCCCTCGGAGGCTTCGGCACCTGCGTCGGTGGCACCCAGCTTCTTGGCATGGGCCAGGGCGGTGTCGACCAGGTTTTCGAAGAAATCGCGGCTGTAGGCGAAGCCGCTGTCGGCACGGGAGGAAGAAGAGGTCATGTGGGGGACAATGATAGCGACGCCCTCCAATGAAGGACGGGCGGCCCATTCCAACTCCCGACATGCCCCGCAAACCCAAAAAAGGCTACTTCGTCCGCGGCCATTTCGTGGCCGAAGGCAGCGAACTCGACCAGGAGCTCAAGCGCGAGCTCAAGGGCGGCATCGAGGTCAGCAAAACCGACCTCAAGCGCGAAAGCGCCGACCTGCAGGCGCTGGGCGAGTCGCTCATGACCTTGCGCACTGACCTGCTCGCGCGACTGGAATTGCCCGACGGCCTGCTTGACGCCCTGGCGGAGGCGAGACGCATCACGAACTTCGAGGGCCGGCGCCGGCAAATCCAGTACATCGGCAAGCTGATGCGCAAGCTCGATGCCGCCACGCTCGATGCCGCCCGCATCGCCCTCGACGAACAAGCCCGCGGCCCGGCGCAGGACACGGCCCTGTTGCACCAGGCCGAGCAATGGCGCGACCGCCTCATCGCCGACGACGACGCCCTGGGCGGCTGGATCGAGACCCACCCGGCCACCGACGCGCAGCAGTTGCGCGCGCTCGTGCGTCAGGCGCGCAAGGACCTGCAGGCCGGCAAGCCGGGCGAGGCACCGCGCCAGGGCAAAGCCTACCGCGAGGTGTTCCAGATCGTGCGCGGCCACCTTGCCACCCATGGCGATGCCGACCACGGCGAGCAGGCTGCAGCCGAGTCGCGTGAGGAGGACGCATGAACACGGCGGCAGCGACCTTCGACCCGGTGAGGATCGGCATCGTCTCGGTGAGCGACCGGGCATCGACAGGCGTCTACGAGGACAAGGGCCTCCCGGCGCTGAAGGATTGGCTCGCCCGGGCACTGAAGAACCCCATCACCTTCGAGCCGCGTCTGATCCCCGACGAGCAGGCGCGCATCAGCCAGACGCTGATCGAACTGGTCGACGCCGGCTGCTCGCTGGTGCTGACGACCGGCGGCACCGGGCCCGCCCTGCGCGACGTGACGCCCGAGGCGACCCTGGCCGTGGCGCACAAGGAGATGCCGGGCTTCGGCGAGCAGATGCGGCAGATCAGCCTGCGCTTCGTCCCCACGGCGATCCTCTCGCGTCAGGTCGCCGTGATCCGCCACCAGGCGCTCATCCTGAACCTGCCCGGGCAGCCCAAGGCCATCGCCGAGACGCTGGAAGGGCTGAAGAACGCGGACGGATCGCAGGCGGTGCCGGGCATCTTCGCCGCCGTCCCCTACTGCATCGACCTGATCGGCGGCCCCTACCTCCAGACCAACGACGAGGTCTGCAAGGCGTTCCGGCCGAAATCGGCGCTCAAGCCACCGGCGGGCTGAGCACGCAGCGCCAGGCGCTTCAGCCGGCCACGGACACCAGCAGGTCGCGGAAAGCGCCCACCGCCGGCGACATCGAGTTGCCGGGCGCGCGCAGCAGCGTCATGGTGCGGGCGAACTGGGGTCGTCCAACGGTGCGCACCTCCAGCCCGTGCCACTGCGCCAGCGGACGCAGCGCCATGGTTACCACGGCCACGCCCAGCCCCTCGCGCGCCAGGCCCATCATGGTCCACGGCAAGGCGATTTCGAAGGTGTAGTTCAGCACGATGCCCCGCTCGGCCAGCTTCTCCTCCAGCAGCCGCCGAACCGGGTTGCCAGGCAGGTAGCCGATCACGTCCTCGCGTGCGATCTGCGCCCATTCGAGACTGCGGCGCGCCGCCACCGGATGCGAGGGCGCCATCACGGCGATGAACTCGTCGGTGTTGAGCGGGGTGGCCACCAGGTCGCTGCGCGCGTCGGTCTGGGTGGCAATGCCCAGGTCCGCGGTGCCGCTGCGCACCAGGGCATGCACCTCGTGCTCGGGCACATCGTGGAGTTCCACGCGCACGCCCGGATGGCTGTCGCGAAAGCGGCGGATCACCGGCGGCAGCAGCAGCGCGCACTGGGCGTTGGGCGCGGCGATGGCCACACGGCCGCGCGCGAAGCGAGTGAAGTCCCGCGCGTCGGCAACCAGGTGGTCCCAGTCCGCCACCAGCCGCTGTGCGGCCGGCAGCAGCGCGATGCCCGCGTCGGTCAGGCGGCAGGCGCGCGTGTGGCGATCGAAGAGCCGCGCGCCCAGCAACCGCTCGAGCTTGCCGAGCGCTGCACTGAGCGAGGACTGCGACATGCCCAGGCGCTCGGCCGCACGCGTGAAATGTCCGCTCTCGGCCAGCGCCATGAAGACGCGCAATTCCGGCAGCGAGGACTTGATGCTCATGACAGCGCCGTGATTGATCGATCAATCCGATTGATTTATTGAATTGTGCTTCTTTTTCGATCCGGAGCTAAGGCCTATTCTTGCGAGCGCTTCCTGCTGCATCCCGCTCCACCTCGACCAGGAGAGTCGCCATGAGTGCGTCCGCGTCCACATCCGTCCACCCCGTCGACCAGCGCCTCCCGCTGGGCAGAGTGACGGCCCTCGGCCTGCAGCACGTGCTGGTCATGTACGCCGGGGCGGTGGCCGTGCCACTCATCGTGGGCCGGGCGCTCAAGCTCAGCCCGGACGAGGTGGCGCTGCTGATCTCGGCCGACCTCTTCTGCTGCGGCATCGCCACCCTGATCCAGGCCCTGGGTGCCACGCAGTGGTTCGGCATCAAGCTGCCGGTGATGATGGGCGTGACTTTCGCCTCGGTCGCGCCGATGGTGGCCATCGCCAATGCCAACCCGGGCCAGGCCGGCGCCCAATTGCTGTTCGGATCGATCATTGGCGCGGGCATCGTCTCGATCCTCATCGCGCCGCTGGTCAGCCGCATGCTGCGCTTCTTTCCGCCGGTGGTGACGGGCACGATCATCGCCGTCATCGGCATCACGCTGATGCGCGTGGGCATCAACTGGATCTTCGGCAACCCGGTCGGCCCGACGGCCCCGGCGGTGGTCGACCCGGTCTACGCCAAGTGGCTGGCCGAGGTGACCTCGCCCGGCTCCTCGCTGCCGCCCGCGCCCAAGGGCCTGGCGATCGTGCCGACCGTGCCCAACCCCAAGTACGCCGACCTCAGCGGCGTCGGCATCTCGGCGCTGGTGCTGGTGTCGATCCTGCTGATCGTGAAGTTCGCCAAGGGCTTCGTCGCCAACATCTCGGTGCTGCTGGGCATCGTGATCGGCGCCGTCGTGGCCGCCGCGATGGGGCTCATGACCTTCGAGAAGGTGGGCAAGGCGCCTTGGGTGGACGTGGTGCTGCCCTTCCACTTCGGCATGCCGCACTTCGATCCCTTCCTCATCCTGACCATGACGCTGGTGATGATCGTCGTGATGATCGAGTCGACCGGCATGTTCCTCGCGCTGGGCGAGATGACCGAGCGCAGGATCAGCCAGCAGGATCTGGCGCGCGGCCTGCGCACCGATGGCCTGGGCACTCTGATCGGCGGCGTGTTCAACACCTTTCCCTACACCAGCTTCTCGCAGAACGTCGGGCTGGTGGCGGTGACGGGGGTGAAGAGCCGCTTCGTCTGCGTCGCCGGCGGCATCATCCTCATCGTGCTGGGGCTGCTTCCCAAGATGGCGGCGCTGGTGGAATCGCTGCCCACGGTGGTGCTGGGCGGCGCGGGCATCGTCATGTTCGGCATGGTGCTCGCCACGGGCATCCGCATCCTGGGCGGCGTCGACTTCAAGCACAACCGTCACAACGCCATGATCGTGGCCGTGTCCATCGGCGTCGGGATGATTCCCCTGCTCGCCCCCAACTTCAAGCAATGGATGCCGCACGGCATCCATTCGCTGATCGAGTCGGGCATCCTGCTCACGTCCATCTGCGCGGTGCTGCTGAACATGTTCCTCAACGGCGCGAAGTTCGACGAGCAGGCCGCGATCGCGGCGGCCAAGCAGGCCGAGGCACACTGAACGGGCGCGGCCCCGGTCCGGGCTGCACGAACGATCAGATCATCGCCAGCGGCGGCTTGCGCGAAGGAATGGGGTAGCGCTCGGCGAGCATGGCGCGCGTGGCGTCGTCCAGCGTCTGCTCGACCGCCGCCAGGTTCTCTCGCAGGTGCGCCGATCGCACCGCCTTCGGAATGGGCACCACCCCGGGCTGCGCCGCCAGCCAGGTCAGCGCCAGTTGCGCGGCGGTCAGGCCGAGTTCCGCGGCACGTGTCGCCAGCCAGGCGTCGCCGGCCACCGCACCCCGGTCGATCGGGCTGTAGGCCATCAGCGGCACGCCGCGGGCCTGCAACCACAGCAGCAGGCTGTGGGCCGGGCCGCGCTCGCCGAGCGAGTAGTAGACCTGGTTTGCGGCACAGCCTGCGCCTCCGTCGAGCGCCCAGAGCTCCTCCATATCGTCCACGTCGAAGTTGCTGACGCCCCAGCGGCCGATGTGGCCGCGCGCCTGAAGGTCCAGCAGCGCCTCGACCGTCTCCGCCAGCGGCACCGCCCCGCGCCAGTGCAGCAGGTACAGGTCGATGCGTTCGAGGCCCAGCCGCTCCAGGCTGCGGGCGCAGGCCTCGGGCATGCCGCGGCGCGTCGCGTTGTGCGGATAGACCTTGCTCACGACGACCAGCTCGTCGCGGCGCACTTCACCGGCCCGCAGGGCCTCGGCAAGCGCCGTGCCCACCACCACTTCGGCGCCGCCCTCGCCATACATCTCGGCCGTGTCGATCAGCCGGTAGCCCATGGCCAGCGCCTCGCCCACGGCGGCGACCTCGGCCCGGCGCCGGGAAGCGACCTCGCCCATTCCCCAGGTGCCGAGACCCAGCTTCGGCAGCGAGATGGCGCGCGGGGCGTGGCTGGCAGGCATGGTGGTGATTGGGGACGCGTGTTCCATGGTAGGCCCGCGTCGGCCATCGATGCAACCGACCCTGCCGGCCGCCTCCACGCCGGCTTTGCGAAGCAGACGGACCTTCGTCCCGGCGGCCCGGCTCCGGCGCGTCCGCTGACGGCAACTTGCCCCGGGCCTCGGCTACATTCGGCCCACCATGAACTCCCCTTCGCTCCAGCGCGGCGTCTTCCTCGCCCTGCTCTTCGCCGTCACCGCGGCCTTCTGCTGGATCCTGATGCCGTTCTTCGGCGCGGTGTTCTGGGGCATGGCGCTGGCAATCCTGTTCACGCCGCTGTACCGTTGGTTCCTGGCCAAGATGGGCAGGCGGCGCACCCTGGCCGCCCTGGCCACGCTGGGGATCGTGCTGGTGATCGTCATCCTGCCGTTGATCATGATCACGGCCTCGCTGGTTCAGGACGTGGCCGAAGTGGCACAGCGTGTCCGTTCCGGCGATATGAATTTCGCGGCCTACTTCCAGCAGGTGGTCAATGCACTGCCCAAATGGCTGTTGGGCCTGCTCGACCGCTTCGGCCTCGGCAACATGGAGGCCATGCTGTCCAAGCTCTCTGCAGGTGCGGCCCAGGCCAGCCAGGCCATCGGGCAGCAGGCCCTGTCGATCGGGCAGAACACCTTCGACTTCATCGTGAGCTTCTTCGTGATGCTCTACCTGCTGTTCTTCCTGCTGCGCGACGGCGCCGACCTGTCGAAGACCATCCGAAACGCGCTTCCGCTGGCCAAGCCGCACACCCACTATCTGCTCAACAAGTTCACGACCGTGATCCGCGCGACCATCAAGGGCAACGTGGCCGTGGCGGCCGCCCAGGGCCTCCTCGGCGGCATGGCCTTCGCGTTCCTGGGCGTGCAGGGCGCCTTGCTGTGGGGCGTGGTGATGGCCTTCCTTTCGCTGCTGCCCGCAGTGGGCGCGGCCCTGATCTGGGCGCCGGTGGCGATCTGGTTCATTGCTACCGGCGTGATCTGGAAGGGCCTCGTGCTGATCTTCGTCGGCGTGTTCGTGATCGGCCTGGTGGACAACCTCCTGCGACCATTGCTCGTGGGCAAGGACACCCAGATGCCCGACTACATCGTGCTGATCTCCACCATCGGCGGCATGGCCATCTTCGGCATCAACGGCTTCGTCATCGGCCCGGTGATCGCGGCGCTCTTCATGGCCGTGTGGAGCCTGTACGCCGCCTCCAATGAAGAGGACGGAAACGCACCGCCGCTGCCCTGAACGCGCGGACGCGTTCGGCCGCGGTCAGGCCTGCGCTTCCCACCAGCCGTCCCCGAAGTGGCCCTGCAGGAAGGCAACGAAAGTCGACACTTTGCCCGGCACGAGCTTGGGCGATGGAAACACCGCATGAATCTCCTGCTCGGGCAGCGGGTGGTCGGGCAGCACTTCAACCAGCCTGCCGTGCGCAAGTGAATCGCTGGCGACATAGCGCGGCATCAGCGCGATGCCCATGCCGTCTCGCGCCGCCGCCAGCACGGCGGAGAGATTGTTCGAGCGCAGGCGCCCGGTGACGGACACGGTCAACGCCTCGCCCCGCGGTGTGCGCAGGCGCCAGACGTCGTCGCCGACCACGCTGCTGTAGATCAGCGCCGTGTGGCCACTGAGGTCATGCGCCCGTTTCGGCGTGCCGGCGCGGCGCAGGTAGGCCGGGGCAGCCACCATGGCCCAGGGATTGGTGCCGAGAAAACGCGCGCCCAGCGACGAATCGGCCAGCTTGCCCATGCGGATCGCGACGTCGATGCCCTGCGCCACCAGGTCGACGTAGCGATCTTCGAAGCTCAGGTCCACCTGCACCTGCGGATGCCGCTTCATGAAGGCCAGCGCCAGCGGCACCGCGACGCGCCGGCCGAAAGCCACCGACGTGCCGATGCGCAGGAGCCCCCGCGCCTGAGTCTGCTGCAGTTGCACCACGCCATCGGCCTCCTCGACGTCGCGCACGATGGCCTTGCACTTGTCGTAGTAGAGGGCGCCGGCTTCCGTCAGGCTCACGCCACGCGTATTGCGGTTGAGCAGGCGCACCTTCAGCCGGGCCTCGATGGCCGCCACCTGCTTCGTCACGGTGGGCTGGGTGGTGTTGAACTCGCGTGCAGCCTTCGAGAAGCTGCCCGTTTCCACCACGCGCACGAACATCTCCATCGCCTGCAATCGATCCATGACTCTTCCTCTTCTTCGGCACAGCCGGACACCGTTCGACGGCGACCGTCGCGCATCGTAGCGAGGCGTGGAGCCAGCCGGGCGATGCCGTCCCGGCAGGCAGAGACCCTAGGGAATCCACTCATGTCCACCCGCCCGACGGCGCTTGCATATCAATTTTTGTATACAAATAATGCGTGCAATTCGATGGGCCGCGCTTCACCGGCCGCTCCCGTCGTCCCGCCGGTCGTCTTCCATCCGTCCTGATTCGGAGGTCTTCATGAATCCTGCCGCCACGATGAACGAGCCCCTGGCTCATGCCCACGCGGCCTCGCCCGCGCTCATCAAGCCCGGCTACGACCCGGCGCTCACCAACGAGGACCTGGCGCCGCTCAAGCAACAGACCTGGGGCCAATACAACATCTTTGCGTTCTGGATGTCCGACGTGCACAGCGTGGGCGGCTACATCACCGCGGGCAGCCTGTTCGCCCTCGGACTGTCGAGTTGGCAGGTGCTGGTGGCACTGCTCGTCGGCATCGTGATCGTGCAGTTCTTCTGCAACCTGGTGGCCAAGCCGAGCCAGGTCACGGGCACGCCGTACCCCGTCATCTGTCGCGCCTCCTTCGGCGTCAAGGGGGCCAACATCCCGGCCATCATCCGTGGGCTGATCGCTGTGGCCTGGTACGGCATCCAGACCTACCTGGCCTCGGCCGCCTTCATGGTGCTGGCGTTGCACCTGTTTCCCAACCTGGCGCCCTACGCCGACGTGACGTTGCACGGCTTCGTCGGCCTGTCGACGCTGGGCTGGGTGGCCTTCATGGTCATGTGGGTGCTGCAGGCTTTCGTCTTCTGGCACGGCATGGAAGCCATCCGCAAATTCATCGACTGGGCCGGCCCGGGGGTCTACGTGGTCATGGCCATCCTGTGCGGCTGGCTCGTCTGGAAGGCCGGATGGACGAACATCGATCTCAACCTCGGTGGCGTGAAGTTTCAAGGCTGGGATGCCCTGCCAGTGATGCTGTCGGCCATTGCGCTGGTCGTGAGCTACTTCAGCGGCCCGATGCTCAACTTCGGCGACTTCTCTCGCTACGGCAAGAGCTTCGAAGCCGTGAAGAAGGGAAATTTCTGGGGCCTGCCGGTCAACTTCGTCTTCTTCTCGCTGCTGACGGTCATCACCACCGCCGCCACGCTGCCGGTGTTCGGCGAACTCATCACCGACCCGGTGCACACCGTGGGAAAGATCGACTCGACCACCGCCGTGGTGCTGGGCGCGCTCACCTTCATGATCGCCACCATCGGCATCAACATCGTCGCCAACTTCGTCTCACCGGCCTTCGACTTCTCCAACGTGGCGCCGCAGCACATCAGCTGGCGTACGGGCGGCATGATCGCCGCCGTGGGCTCGATCTTCCTCACACCCTGGAACCTCTACAACAACCCCGAAGTGATTCACTACACGCTGGACATCCTGGGCTCTTTCATCGGCCCGCTGTTCGGCATCCTGATCGCCGACTTCTACTTCATCCGCCGGCAGCATGTGGTGGTGGACGACCTCTACACCATGAAGCCCACGGGCACCTACTGGTACAGCAACGGCTACAACCTGCGGGCTGTGATGACGATGATTCCGGCGGCCCTGATCCCCATCCTGTGCGTGCTGGTGCCCGCCTGGCGCGGTGCGGCCAACTACGCCTGGTTCATCGGCATGGGGCTGGGCCTGGTGATCTACACGGTGCTCTCGCGCCGTTCCTGAAGAGTTCCGTCCTATGCGCATCAAGGTCATCAATCCCAACACCACGCAGAGCATGACCGACAAGATCGGTGCCTGCGCCCGCGCCGCCGCACGGCCCGGCACCGAAGTCGTCGCCGTCAGTCCGTCGATGGGGCCGGCGTCCATCGAAAGCCACTACGACGAGGCCCTTGCCGTGCCCGGCCTGCTGGCGGAGATCGTGGCCGGCGAAGACCAAGGCATCGACGGCTACGTGATCGCCTGCTTCGGTGACCCCGGCCTGAAGGCCGCCCGCGAGCTGGCGGCCGCACCGGTGGTCGGCATCGCAGAAGCGGCGATGCACATGGCGAGCCTCGTCGGCACCCGCTTCAGCATCGTGACGACGCTCGAGCGTACGGTGGGCCAGGCCTGGCACTTGGCCGAGACTTACGGGATGGCTCGCTTCTGCGCCAATGTGCGGGCCTGCGAGCTGCCGGTGCTCGAACTGGAGCAACCCGGCTCGAACGCGCGCGAGCGCATCCTCGCGGAATGCCGCAGGGCCCTGGACGAAGACGGCTGCGATGTGATCGTGTTGGGATGCGCTGGCATGGCGGACCTCTGTGATGCGATCTCCCAGGCACTGGGCGTGCCGGTGATCGACGGTGTGGCCGCCGGTGTTCAATTGGTCGATGCGGTGGCTTCGCTGCGACTGCGCACCAGCAAGCGCGGCGAGCTGGCGCCGCCGCCGGCCAAGCCGATGACGGGCCTGCTCGCACCTTTTACCCTGCCGGACAGGTCGTTCAGGCACGCGGCGTAGCGCGCCCGCGAGCAGGGCTGCCCGGCGACAATCGGGCATGCCCCGCTCTCCCGCTTCCCCGAAACCGGCGTCCGCCTTGCCGGCCCAGCCCCATTCGGCCGAATCGATCGCCCAGGACCTGGCAACCGCGATCGTCGAGAAGCGCCTGCCACCGGGCACCTGGCTGCGCGAAGAGGCGCTCGGCCGCGTCTACGCTGTCAGCCGCACCAAGGTAAGGGCCGCACTGCTGACCCTGTCGCGCGACAAGCTGGTCGAGATCATTCCCGACAAGGGCGCCTTCGTCAGCCGTCCGAGCGTCGACGAAGCGCGCGAGATCTTCGCCGTCCGACGCCTGCTCGAAGCCGAAGTGGTCCGGCTTTTCATCGCCCGCGCACGACCCGCCGACTACCAGCGACTGGAACAGCATGTGGCCGTGGAGCGCAGCACGCTCGGCGGCACGCGCGCTGGCGGCGCGCGCGAATCGCTGTTGGGTGATTTCCACGTGGTGCTGGCCGAAGCCTGCGGCAACCACACGCTGGCGGAACTGGTGCGCGAGCTGGTCAGCCGGTCCTCGCTGATCGCGATGCTGTACGACTCGTCCAACGATCCGCACTGCTCGTCGGACGAACACGCCGATTTCCTGCGCCTGGCGCGTGCTGGCGATATCGACTCGGCGGTAGCGAGCATGTGCGAACACCTGACGCGCATCGAGGACAACCTGCATTTCGACCCGAAGGCCGGCAGCCGTCAACTCGATCTGGTGAAGGCGTTGCTGGCCTGAAATCCAATGGCCGGTGGCGACGCGCCGGCCCATTCATTCCACCTGGGAATAGGTCATATGGTGGGCGCCATGCTTCCTGCGAGCGGCCCTCCTGCCTAGAGTCATGCCATCCCAAGGAGACTTCAGATGGCAAAGATGACCGCGGCCCAGGCCGCCGTGCTGGTGATGGAAAAGGAGGGCGTGACGCAGGCCTTCGGTGTGCCGGGCGCCGCCATCAACCCGCTCTACGCCGCATTGCGGACCCAGGGCACGATCGCGCACATCCTGGCGCGGCACGTCGAGGGCGCATCGCACATGGCCGAGGGTTACACCCGCGCCGTGGCCGGCAACATCGGCGTGTGCATCGGCACGAGCGGGCCCGCGGGCACCGACATGATCACGGGGCTGTACTCGGCCTGGGCCGACTCGATCCCGATCCTGTGCATCACCGGCCAGGCACCGCGGGCGCGCCTGTACAAGGAGGACTTCCAGGCCGTCGACATCGAGACCATCTCCAAGCCCGTCACCAAGTGGTCGGTCACCGTACGCGAGCCCGGCCAGGTGCCGCAGGTGTTCCAGCAGGCCTTCCACCTGATGCGCTCGGGCCGGCCCGGACCGGTGCTGATCGACCTCCCCTTCGACGTGCAGATGGCGCAGATCGAATTCGACATCGACACCTACGAACCGCTGCCGGTCTATAAGCCGGCCGCCACGCGTGCGCAGATCGAGAAGGCCATCGCCATGCTCAACGCCGCCGAGCGGCCACTGATCGTCGCCGGAGGAGGCATCGTCAACGCCGACGCCAGCGACCTGCTGGTCCGCTTCGCCGAGGCCACGGGCGTGCCGGTGATTCCGACGCTGATGGGCTGGGGCACCATTGCCGACGACCACCCACTGATGGCCGGCATGTGCGGCCTGCAGACCAGCCATCGCTACGGCAACGCGACGATGCTGGCCAGCGACTTCGTGCTGGGCATCGGCAACCGCTGGGCCAACCGCCACACCGGGTCGGTCGATGTGTACACCAAGGGCCGCACCTTCGTGCACGTCGACATCGAGCCAACGCAGATCGGCCGCGTGTTCACGCCCGACTACGGCATCGTGTCGGACGCCCGGGCCGCCCTTGAACTGTTCGTTCAGGTGGCACAGGAGATGAAAGCTGCCGGACGCCTGCCGGATCGCGCCGTCTGGGCCGGCGAATGCCGCGACCGCAAGCGCACGATGCTGCGCAAGACGAACTTCGACACGGTGCCGATGAAGCCGCAGCGCGTCTACCAGTGCATGAACAACAACTTCGACCGCGACACCTGCTATGTCAGCACCATCGGGCTGTCGCAGATCGCCGCGGCGCAGTTCCTGCACGTCTACAACCCGCGCCACTGGATCAACTGCGGCCAGGCCGGCCCGCTGGGCTGGACCATCCCGGCCGCCCTGGGCGTGCGGGCGGCGGACCCGACGCGCAAGCTCGTTGCGCTCTCGGGCGACTACGACTTCCAGTTCATGATCGAGGAACTGGCTGTCGGCGCGCAGTTCAAGCTGCCCTACATCCACATCGTGGTCAACAACAGCTACCTCGGCCTGATCCGCCAGGCGCAGCGCGGCTTCGACATGGACTACTGTGTCCAGCTCGCGTTCGAGAACATCAACGCCGGGCCCGACGCCGGGGTGGAGAAGAACTACGGCGTCGACCACATGAAGGTGGTTGAAGGACTGGGCTGCAAAGCGATTCGCGTGC
>JAFEEH010000110.1 GCA_018241185.1 Pseudomonadota bacterium
AGTGCCAGCAGTCCGCCGGCGTTGATGGCACGCGCGCCGTAGCTCAGGCGCTTGGCAGGCTTCAGGCCTTTGTCCTGGCCTTCGAAGTAGTAGCGGATGTTCGGGTGCCTCTTGAAGCGCTGGAATTCCTCGAAGGGGCTGATGTACGGGTTCTGGTAGTCGAGGCCGACCACGTAGCCGACGATGACCTGGTTGTTCTCGGCGTGGTAGAGGAAGGCGCCGCCGTAGGTGTTCGGGTCCAGCGGCCAGCCGGCCGCGTGCAGCACCAGGCCGGGCTCGTGGCGGGCCGGGTCGATTTCCCACAACTCCTTGATGCCGATGCCGTAGCTGGCCGGGTCGCTGTTGGCATCGAGCTTGAAGCGGCTGATCAGCTGGCGGCCCAGGTTGCCGCGGGCGCCCTCGGCGAAGACCGTGTACTTGGCATGCAGCTCCATGCCGAGCTGGAAGTTCTCGGTCGGCTCGCCGTCCTTGCCGACGCCCATGTTGCCCGTGGCGACGCCCTTGACGGAGCCGTCCTCGTTGTAGAGCACTTCGGCGGCCGGGAAGCCGGGGAAGATCTCCACGCCCAGCGCCTCGGCCTGCTGCGCCAGCCAGCGCACCACGTTGCCGAGGCTGATGATGTAGTTGCCGTGGTTCTGGAAGTTGCCCGGCAGCAGGAAGTTGGGCGTGCGGACGGCTCCTGTCTCGGTGAGAAAGAGGAAGGTGTCGGCCGTGACGGGCTGGTTCAGTGGCGCACCCTTTTCCTTCCAGTCCGGGATGAGTTCGGTGAGCGCGCGCGGGTCCATGATGGCGCCCGACAGGATGTGCGCGCCGGGCTCGGAGCCCTTCTCGAGTACGACGACCGAGATTTCCTTGCCTTCCTGTTCGGCCAGTTGCTTGAGGCGGATCGCGGTGGCCAGGCCGCCCGGGCCTGCGCCGACGATCACCACGTCGTATTCCATGGCTTCGCGGGGACCGAACTGGGCGAGGATTTCGTCTTGGGTCATCGGGGGTGTCGCTGATAATGGTTCGAGGCAGGCGCGGGCCGCCCCGTCGGCGGCCTCACGCATTCTATTCGGCACCCCCCTGGGGCCGACCCGTCGCCGGTGCGACTCCTCGACGTCTGTCGGTCCCCTCCTGCATACCCATGAAGATCGAGATTCCCGAGACGAAGAAGCTGGTCTACGAGACCGTCATCCCCATCCGCTGGGGTGATATGGACGCGATGGGCCACCTCAACAACGGCACCTATTTCCGCTACATGGAGACCGCGCGCATCGACTGGATGCATTCGATCGGCTTCCAGCCCGACCCGGGTGGCGAAGGCATGGTGATCGTCAACGCCTTCTGCAACTTCTACCGGCAGATCGAATATCCGGGCGACGTGCTGCTGAAGATGTACGTGAGCGATCCGGGCCGCACCACTTTCGAGAGCTGGGCCACGATGGCGCGGCGCGATGCACCGGACGTGATCTGCGCCGCCGGCGGCGCCACCACCATCTGGGTGGACTTCCCCAAGCAGAAGGCCAGTGACCTGCCCGGCTGGTTGCGCGAGATCGTGTCCGTTCAGACCTGAGCGGCCGCCGTGCCTTCAGGCCGGCTGCAGCACGATCCGCGCCTCGAAGCCCGTGCGCTCCCCTGGCGGCGGCGAGCTGAGTTCCAGGGCCGCCTCATGCTGTTGCACGATGGTCGACACGATGGACATGCCCAGTCCGTAGCCGGCCCGGTCGTCGCTGTGCCGCACATGGCGCTGCCTGAGCGTCTGCAGTTGCTCGGCGGTGACGCCCGGTCCGTCGTCGCGCACGACCAGCGTGCAGGGCAGCTCGACCGCGAGTTCCACCCGTCCGCCCCGCCCATAGCGCAGGGCGTTCTCGATCAGGTTGCGCAGCGCGATGGCCAGCGCGTCGACGTCGCCGCGCGCCAGGGGCACTGCTTCGTCGGGCACGTTCAGGTGCAGCCGGTTCGCCATGCGGGCGTCCTGCCAGAACTCCTCGGCCACGGTGCCGGCCAGGCGCACCAGGTCGACTGGCGTGCGACCGAGCGACGCGCCGGATTCGGCAC
>JAFEEH010000111.1 GCA_018241185.1 Pseudomonadota bacterium
CAGCTACTGTGCTTCAGCCGCTAAAACCGAGATCGCGTGCGCGCGGGGCACCTGCAGGGCCTGCTCGCGCATAGCCTGATGCCTGCTGACCCGCGCCAGTGCTGGCGTGCGGGGCGATGAGGCTACGACGGCGCCTTGGGCCCAATGCTCTAGAAAATATAGCAAGCCGAGGGAGCAACTCAGAAGCGCGTGACCGGCGGCGCGCTCTCGCGCTTGTCCGTCGAGTACTTGCCCAGCTCCCACTTGGCGATGGCATTGCGGTGCACCTCGTCCGGGCCGTCGGCAAAGCGCAGCGTGCGGGCGCCAGCGTAAGCGTACGCGAGCGGGAAGTCGTCGCACATGCCGCCGCCGCCATGCACCTGCATGGCCCAGTCGATCACTTGGCAGGCCATGCTCGGCGCCACCACCTTGATCATCGCGATCTCGGTCTTGGCGACCTTGTTGCCGGCCACGTCCATGAGCCAGGCGGCCTTGAGCGTGAGCAGGCGGGCCATGTCGATCTTGCAGCGGGCTTCGGCGATGCGCTCCTGCGTCACCGTCTGCTGCGCCACCGTCTTGCCGAAGGCGACGCGCGAAGAGGCGCGGCGGCACATCAGTTCGAGCGCGCGCTCGGCCAGGCCGATCAGGCGCATGCAGTGGTGGATGCGGCCGGGGCCGAGGCGGCCCTGGGCGATCTCGAAGCCGCGGCCTTCGCCCAGCAGGATGTCGGTGACCGGTACGCGCACGTTCTCGAAGTACATCTCGACGTGGCCGTGGGGCGCGTCGTCGTAACCGAGCACGTTGAGCGGGCGCACGATGCGGATGCCCTTCGCGTCGGCCGGCACCAGCACCATGCTCTGCTGCGAGTGCTTCGGGCCGTCCGGGTCGCTCTTGCCCATGGTGATGAACACCGAACAGCGCGGGTCGGCCGCACCGGAGATCCACCACTTGTGGCCGTTGATGACGTACTCGTCGCCCTGGCGCTCGATGCGCGTGCAGATGTTGGTCGCGTCGCTCGACGCCACCTCGGGTTCGGTCATCGCGAAGGCCGAGCGGATCTTGCCGTCCAGCAGCGGCTGCAGCCAGCGCTCGCGGTGCTCGTCGGTGCCGTAACGGGCGATGGTCTCCATGTTGCCGGTGTCGGGCGCCGAGCAGTTGAAGACTTCGGAGGCCCATGGCACTCGGCCCATCAGCTCGGCCAGCGGCGCGTATTCCATGTTGGTCAGGCCGCCGCCCTTCTTCTTGGCGATCTGCGCAGTGTCGTTGTGCAGGAACAGGTTTTAGAGGTCCTGTGCACGCGCCTTTTCCTTGAGCCGCTCGATGACCTGGAGCGCGGACCATCGCTTGCCCGCCGCGGTGTTGGCGGCCAACTCGGCCGTGTACTCGGCTTCGGCCGGGAAGATGTGCTCGTCCATGAAGTCGCTCACGCGCTTCTGGAGCTCCTTGGTTTTGGCCGAAAAGTCGAAGTCCATGGTGTCTCCTGGGGTGGGGTAGGGAGGTGGGAAAGGGTGTCACGCCTTCTGGGCGAACTGCCAGGCCATCGCGGCCATGGGCCGTGCGCCGCGCGCGGAGGCCACCGCCTGCTCGCTCGATGCGGTGCCGGCCTCGACCCGCTTGGCGATGCCTTGCAGGATGGCGGCCATGCGGAACAGGTTGTAGGCCTGGTAGAAGTTCCAGTCGGGCGCGAGCGCCTCGGGTGTGCTGATGCGCGTGCGCTCGCAGTAGCGGCGGATGTATTCGGCCTCGGTCGGGATGCCGAGCGAAGCGACGTCGACGCCGCCGATGCCGCGACCCGTCGTGGGCGGCATGTGCCACGACATGCAGTGGTAGCTGAAGTCGGCCAGGGGATGGCCCAGCGTCGACAGCTCCCAGTCGAGCACGGCGATGATGCGCGGCTCGGTGGCGTGGAACATCACGTTGTCGAGGCGGTAATCGCCGTGCACGATCGAGACCTTGCTCTCGTCGCGCGCGCTGGCCGGCATGTGCGTGGGCAGCCAGTCGATCAGGCGCTCCATCTCCTCGATGGGCTGGGACAGCTCGCCGGCACCATCGGTCGATGCCTTGTACTGCTTGCTCCAGCGGCCGATCTGCCGTTCGAAATAATTGCCGGGCCTGCCATAGTCGGCCAGACCGCGCGCGGCGAAATCGACGGTGTGCAGGGCCGCGATGACGCGGTTCATCTCGTCGTAGTACGCGGCGCGTTCGGCGTTGCTGAAGCCGGGCAGCGACTGATCCCAGAGCACGCGGCCTTCCATGAACGCCATCACATAGAAGGCGCGGCCGATGACGGACTCGTCCTCGCACAGGCAGTACATGGCGGGCACGGGCACGTCGGTGCCGGCCAGGCCCTTCATGACCTTGTACTCACGCTCGATCGCGTGCGCCGAAGGCAGCAGCTTGGCGACCGGGCCGGGCTTTGCGCGCATCACGTAGCTGCGCTGCGGCGTGACGAGCTTGTAGGTGGGATTCGACTGCCCGCCCTTGAACATCTCGACCGTCAGCGGGCCCTGGAAGCCATCGAGATGCGTGCTCAGCCAGCCCGACAGCGCCTCAATGTCGAAGGCGTGCTGTGAGGAGACGGCGCGCGTGCCGATGAAATTGCTGAAATCCTGCGTCATGTCTCGAGAGCTTGTTGTTCGTTTCAGGGCATCACGTGCGTCAGTCGTCGGCCTGCGAGATGCGCATGAGCGCATCGCGGTCGAGCACCACCAGGCCTGCCGGCTCGATGCGGATCGCACATTCGCGCTCCATCGACTTCAGTTCCTGGTTGACGCGCTGACGCGAGGCGCCGAGCAATTGCGCCAGCTCTTCCTGCGCCAGTTGCAGGCCGATGCGTGTCTGGCTGCCGTCGGCCAGGTTGGGCACGCCATAGCTGCGCACCAGATGCACCAATTGCTTGGCCAGCCGTGCACGCAAGGGCAGGGTGTTGAGGTCTTCCACAAGTCCGAACAATGTGCGGATGCGCCGCGCCTGCAAGCGCATCAACGCCTCGTACAGCTCGACGTGCGAGGACAGGATCTTCTGGAAGTCGGCGCGCGCCACGCACAGGATGGTGGTCTCGCCATGCGCATAGGCGTCGTGCGTGCGACGGTCCCCGTCGAACATCGCCACATCGCCGAACCAGATGCCCGGCTCGACGTAGGTCAGCGTGACCTGCTTGCCCGACACGGCTGTGGAACTCACGCGCACTGCGCCCTTCGCGCAGGCGATCCACGAATCGGGTGGATCGCCGCGCGCGGCGATGAGTTCGCCGTCCTTGTAGCGTCTGACGAAAGCGCATCGGAGGATGTCGTGCCGCAGCGAAGGTGAAAGTGATGTGAACCAGCGACCACCGTTGATCGCTTCTCTTTCTTCGATGGTAAGAATGGGGTCGTCCATTGGTCTGTCTTTTCCGCGACTGGATGAGAGAGGGTTGTCGCACGAGCGACCAAGGCCGCTCGTCGTGCTGCGCCGCGTGCAGCCTATTCGTAGTGCGGCTTGCTCTTGGCGAGGAAGGCCGTGATGCCGATGCCGGCATTGGCATGGTGCAGGTTGCGCACGAAGTGGTCGCGCTCGCTGGCGAGCTGTGCATTCAGGCCGGTGCCGCGCGCTTCGCTGATCAGCTCCTTGATGCTGGCGAGAGCGTTCGGCGCACGCTCCACCAGGCCGCGCGCAAGAGCCATCGCCGTGCTCAGTGCATGGCCGGCATCGGTCAGCTCGTTGACCAGGCCGAGCTCGTGCAGGCGCGTGGCCGCGATGCGCTCGCCCTTCATGAGCCACGCGCTGGCGAGCTGCCTGGGCAGGGCCCGCGCGAGGTGCCAGCTCAGGCCGCCGTCGGGCGACAGGGCCACGTTGCTGTACGACGCGGCAAAGACCGCATCGCGCTCGGCGACGACGAAGTCGCAGGCCATCGCGAGCGAGAAGCCGGCACCTGCGGCAGCGCCTTCGACGGCGGCGATCACCGGCTTGGGAAAGGTGCGGATGGCATCGATCCAGCTGTGCAGCGCCTCGATGCTCTCGGCCTGCACCTGCGGGTCGCGCTCGCGGTTGGCCTGCAGCCGCTGCAGCGAACCGCCGGCGCAGAACCACGCGCCTTCGCCGACGATGACGACGCAGCGCACATCCGGGTTGGTTTCTGCACCCCCCAGGGCCTCGATGCCGGCGGCATACATCTCGGGCCCCAGCGCGTTGCGCTGGCTCGGGTTGGACAGCGTCAGCACCATGGTGCGACCTTCGCTGGTGCTCTTGAGTTCTGCAGTCATCGGTCTGTCTCTGTCTCGCGTTCGCCTGACGTGACGCGTGTCATTCTTCTTCGTGCTTGAGGCTCAGGCCCAGCGCGCCACGGCGGCGCAGCCAGGGGCTCGGGCGATAGCGTGGATCGCCATACACGGTCTGCATGTTGAACAGCACCTCCAGCACGTTGGTCGGTCCGTACAGGTCGCCCATCGCCAGCGGGCCTCGGGGATAGCCGAGGCCGAGCGTGACGGCGGTCTCCAGGTCGGCCGGCGTGCAGATGCGCTGCTGGCAGATGTCGGCGGCGATGTTGACGATGGTGGCGAGCACGCGCTGCGTGACGAAGCCGCCGCTGTCGCGGATCACGCTGACGGCCTTGCCATCGCGCGCGAAGAGCGCGTGTGCGGCATCGCGCATGTCGCGCCGCGTGGCCGGGTTGGTGGCGAGCACGCGGCGCTTCGTCGCGGCGTCGTCGACCAGCATGTCGATACCCACGGTGCGGGTGGCATCGAGACGCTCCACCGCTGCGACGGTCGTGATATCAAAGCCCAGCGGCGCGACGACGATCAGCGCTTGCGAGGAGGGTGCGGCGCCGGTCTCGAGTTGCGCCCCCAACGCGTGGACCAGCCGCAGCAACTCTGCACGGCGCGTGGCGCGCGGCGGAATCCACACCGGCGGCAGCGTGTCGACAGCAGGCACCGCCGGCTCATCAGGCACCGCAGCCGCGCCGTCGGCATAGCGGTAGAAGCCTTCCCCGGTCTTGCGGCCCAGCGCACCGGCCGCCAGGCGCTGCGCGGTGATGACGCTGGGCCGGAAGCGCGGCTCGTCGTAGTACTGCCGGTAGATCGATTCCATCACGGGGTGGGACACGTCCAGCGCCGTGAGGTCCATCAGCTCGAAGGGGCCGAGCTTGAAGCCGGCCTGGTCCTTGAGGATGCGGTCGATGGTCGCGAAATCGGCCACGCCTTCGCCGACGATGCGCAGGGCCTCGGTGCCGTAGCCCCGGCCCGCATGGTTGACGATGAAGCCTGGCGTGTCCTGGGCCAGGACGGCGCTGTGCCCCATCTGGCGCGCGTACTCGCGCAGGCGCTCGCACACCGCCGGCTCGGTCTTGAAGCCGGCGACCACCTCGACCACCTTCATGAGCGGCACGGGGTTGAAGAAATGGAAGCCGGCGAAGCGGCCCGGATGGCGAAGGCCGGCACCGATCGCGGTCACCGACAGGGACGAGGTATTGGTGGCCAGCACGGCATCTGGCGCCACGATGTCTTCGAGATCCTTGAAGAGCTGGCGCTTCACGTCGAGCTTTTCGACGATCGCTTCGACCACGAGGTCGCATCCTTTGAGCGCCGAAAGGGCCTCCACGGGACGCAAATGTGTCGCGTAGGCGTCACGTTGTGCCGGATCGAGACGTCCTTTCTCGACCAGCTTGTCCCATTGGGCGACGATGGCGCCTGACGCCTTCTTGGCTGCGCCCTCCTGTGCGTCGAGCAAATGAACGGTGCTGCCGGCCTGGGCAGCGATCTGGGCGATGCCCCTTCCCATGGCGCCAGTGCCCACGATGGCGATGGTCGAAAATTTCACGGTCATCTTCTAAATGTGTCCCAAAGATGTACTTTGTTGAGGTTGGTGTCAAAATGTGTCTACTTTTGACTTCTTCTTGGCAGCCTTCGATTGTGCGATTCCGTCACGCTGCGGCGACCCTGTTTGTACTCGGGTTCGTGCTTCCCGCGTCTGCGCTGACGATCGGGCGCCCGCAAGGCGCGGCGTGGATCGGCAAGCCACTCAACATCGTCATCCCCCTCATGCTCGACGGCAGCGAGGTGGGTGGTTCGCTCTGCCCGCAGGTGGAGGTGGTGCAGGGCGATGCGTCCATGGACGAGCGGCGTGTGAGCATCTCGCTCGAACCTGGTGCCGCGCCGGATGCCCCCAGGCTGCGCGTGCGCACCAGCCGCGCCGTGGAAGAACCCATCGTCACTGTGACGGTCAAAGCCGGTTGTTCGGCCACTTCGACCCGGCAGGTCGTGCTCCTGGCCGATCCGCCGCCCGTGGATGCGGCGCTGCCGTCCATCGAAGCTTCGGGCGAAGGCCCCCGCGGCGCCCCGGCGGCGCTGGCTCAGCGTTCGCCTGCACGCGTCGCACGTGCGGCGCGTGCCGAAGGCAGCGGAGACGGCAGCGCGCAACGGGGTCGTGCGAGCGCGCCTGCCGCGGGCGCTCGTGCGGCCCGCAGCGCTGCTCTCGAGCGACAGAACGCCGGAGCCGCCGCACGACGCCGTCCGACGGTGTCGGCGCGCACCCCTGCGCCTGCCGGCTCTTCGTCGGGTGGTCGTCTTCAGATCGACGCGCTGGCGCCGCTTGCGCCGCGCACTGCGGCAGCACCCGAACCCTCGCCCGCCACAGGGCAGCTGTCGCCATCGGGCCAGGCCCCTGCAACGTCGACCGCGGTGCCGACGACCTCGGCTGCGAGCGAGCCCGTACGAAACGAAGCCGCAGCGGCCGCGCCTCAGCCGGCTGCCAGCGCACCGTCTGTGGCGGTGCCGACGCCGGAGGCGGTACGGGACGCGCAGCGCACGGTAGCGTTGGAGCAGGCGCTGGCCTCCTTGCGTGAGCAGACAGCCCGCAATGAACAGACGCTGCTCGAGATGCGCCGCGAACTGGCTGCCGCACGGGAGAGCCGCTACAGCAACCCGCTGG
>JAFEEH010000112.1 GCA_018241185.1 Pseudomonadota bacterium
CGCGGTCTCGAAACTGCCGCGCTTGCGCTGCTGCAGGCCGAGCGTGAGGAACACCTGCTGCGCCATCACGTTGTTGCTGTACTTGTTGATGTCGCGCACCACCTCGGCCAGCGGCGGCGATTCGAGCTCGAAGGCCGGCTTCAGGCCGGCGGGCACCGGCCCCTCGCGCACCTGGCCGCGCAGCGTGTTGCCCATCTCGGCCCACATCCCGCCCACGGCGCGCAATGCATAGCTGCGCGGGTCGGCGTACGCGATGGCCCAGCTCTTCTCGCCGCAGGCCGCGGGCAGGCCGCCGGCGAAGCCGATGCGCGAGGGATCGACCAGGTCGGCCCGCAGGCCGCCGCGCCAGTCGCCGCACTCGCCCGCGGTGAGCGGCACCGTCGCCTGCGTTGCCACGCCGGCCAGCGGCGGGTCGTAGCTCACCTGCGCCACGTTGCCGCCCACGCCCGGCGTGAAGGTCATGACCACCGACTTGAAGTTGATCAACAGCGCATCGGGCGAGGCGTTGTACGGCCGCAGCGGCTCGCCGTCGAAGGCGGCCGGGTCGCCGTCCACCGTGGTGTCGAAGGCGCTGCGGTCCAGCACGATGTCGCCCGCGATCTGGCGGATGCCCAGCCCCTGCACGCGTCGCAGCAGCAGCCACAGCCGCTCGACCACCAGGTTGGGGTCGCCCCGGCCCTGGATGTAGAGGTTGCCGTGCAGCGTGCCGTCGATCACGCGGCCGTCGGTGTAGACCGGCGTGCTCCAGGTGTAGGCCGGGCCGAGCAGGTCGAGCGCGGCGTACGTCGTCACCAGCTTCATGATCGACGCCGGGTTGACCGGCACCTGCGTGCGCCAGGCCAGGCGCGGCGGGCGCAGGCCCTCGGCGTCGGCCACCAGCATCGTCACCGCGTCGCGCGGCACCTTGGCGCGCGCCAGCGCGGCATCGACCTCGGGCGGGAGCATCTGCTGCGCCTGCGCAGCAGCGCCGAGGAGCAGGGCGCCCGCAGCGATGCAGCGCAGGGTGGAAGCGAAGGTGGATCGGGCAGGCAAGGTGAAAGGGCGCAGCGGCATGGTCGGGGATTATCCAAACCCCCTCCGCGCCCTACGGCGCGCCCGGAGTGAACAGGTGCAGTTGCGCGTGGTACAGCAGCAGGATCGTCTTGGCATCGACGATGCGGCCGTCGGCCACCATCGCCAGCGCCTCGTCGATCGTCACCTCCAGCACCTCGATGTCCTCGCCCTCCTCGGCCAGACCGCCGCCGTCGCCGATGCGCATGCCGGCGTCGTAGGGCGCGACGAAGAAGTGCAGCTTCTCTGTCACCGAGCCGGGGCTCATGAACGCCTCGAACACCTTGCGTACGGCGCCCAGGCGGTAGCCCAGTTCTTCTTCCGCCTCGCCGCGGATTCGGACCTCGGGCGCCTCGTCGTCCAGCAGCCCGGCGGCCACCTCGATGAGCAGGTCGTCGTGCCCGTTGACGAAGGCCGGGTAGCGGAACTGCCGCACCAGCAGCACCGTGCGCCGCGCCAGGTCGTAGGGCAGCAGGGCCGCACCGTTGCCACGGTCGTAGGTCTCGCGGTGCTGTTCCTGCCATTGCCCGTCGTTGCGGCGCCAGTCGAAGCGCGTGGTCTTGAGCGTGTACCAGTTGTCGGACAGCAGGGTGACTTCGCGCACCCGCACGCGTTCGCTGACGTGGGCCATGCCGCGCATGCTAGGCGGCAATTCGTGCAGATTCAAGAAAAATCGTGCAAAACCGTGCGCGCGCCGGCTACCATCCCCCCATGCTCACCCGCCAGCGCCAGCAGCACATCCTCGAGGCGCTTCGGCGCGACGGCCAGGTCGTCGCCAAGGCCTTGAGCGAATCGCTTGGCCTGTCGGAAGACACCATCCGGCGCGACCTGCGCGAACTCGCCGCCCAGGGCCGGCTGCAGCGCGTGCACGGCGGCGCGCTGCCCGTGGCCCCGGCCGAGGCCGACTTCGCCGGCCGCCAGCGCCTGGCGCCGCAGGAGAAAGTCGCCATCGGCCGCGCCGCCGCCGCCATGGTGCAGCCGGGCCAGGTCGTGTTCGTCGACGGCGGCACCACCGCCGTGCAGCTGGCGCGCCATCTGCCGCCCACGCTGCGCGCCACGGTGGTCACGCACAGCCCCTCGGTGGCGGTCGAACTGGTGGAGCACCCGGGCGTCGACGTGGTGCTCATCGGCGGGCGCCTGTTCAAGCACTCGGTCGTTGCCGTCGGCGCGGCCGCGGTCGAGGCCATCGCGCGCATCCATGCCGACCTGTACTTCATGGGCGTGACGGGCGTGCACGCCCAGGCCGGCCTCAGCACGGCCGACATGGAAGAGGCCGCCGTCAAGCGCGCGCTCATGGCCGCGGCCGGCGACACCGTCGTCATGGCCTCGTCCGAGAAGCTCGGCGCCGCATCGCCGTACGTCATCGCGCCGCTCGATGCCGCAGCGACCGTGCTGGTGGCGCCCGAAGCGTCCAAGGCCCAGCTTGCGCCGCTGCGCAAAGCGGGGGCGGTGCTGGTGGTGGCCTGATGCGGCCCGGCGCTCAGGGCGCGAGCGACGCGTACCAGTCGCGGTACGGCGTGTTCTTTGCCATCCTGCGGTTGAAGTCCGGCGCGCCGTCGGTCCACCACACGGGCCCGCGCTCGCCCAGCGCCTGCTTGACGCGGTCGACCTCGTCGCGGGCCGCGCGACGCTCGGTCGGAGACAGCGGCCGGGCGAGCGCGCGCCGCGCATCCATCAGCGCGTGGACGAGCGATTGCCGCAGGTCTCCGGGCAGGCCCGGATCGGCCTTGCGCCAGAGTCGCCCGCGTACGACCAGGTAGCGCCCGTCGGGCGTGGTGGGGTGGGCATCGGTCGCAGCGTTCACGTGGCCGAGCCGGATCGGCCCGCGCGGCGGCGGGTCGGGTGCCACGGGTTGGCCCCTTTGCCGGACCTCGATCTGGCCGTCGCGCGCCATGGCGAAAGCCACCTCGCGCACCCGCGGCATGAGCGGGCGCCAGGCATCCGGCGCGGCGGCGCGGGCGACTTCGGACGGGCAGATCGTGGCCGGCGGCTCGCGCGCTGCCAGAAGCGTCGTGATCACCTGGCGCAGCTGTGCATCCGTGGGGCCCATGGCGCCGCATGATGACAGCCGCACGTCGGCCGAGGATGTCCCGCCCCGGGCAGCGGCGAAGGTCGCCCTCGATAATGCCCCGATGCCCGCCGCCGTGCCCCCGACCTTCCGCCCGTCGCCCCGGGCCGTGGGCATTGCCGCGGCGGTGATCACGGTGCTGGTGTGGACGGGCTTCATCATCATCGCGCGGGCGTCGGCCGCGCGGTCGCTCAGCCCGCTGGACATCGCTGTCTGCCGGATGGTGGGCGCCAGCCTGATCCTGGTGCCCTGGGGCGCCTGGCTGGTGGCGCAGCAGCGCCGGGCCGCAGCCTCGGAACGCGGCTCGCTCTTCGGCCTCTCGCCGCTGTCGTTGCGCCTGAGCGCGCTGGCCGGGATCTTCGGCGGCGTCGCCTACGCCGTGCTGGCGTACAGCGGCTTCTTCTTCGCGCCGGCGGCGCATGCGTCGGTGCTGCTGCCCGGCAGCCTGCCGCTGTGGACGGCGTTGCTGGCGGCGCTCGTGCTGGGCGACCGCATCACGCCGATGCGCGCGGCCGGGCTGGCGCTCATCGTGCTTGGTGATCTGCTGGTGGGCGGCCGCAGCCTGCTGCACGCCTTCGAGGGCGGCGACGTGTGGAAGGGCGACCTGCTCTTCATGAGCGCGGCCTTCTGCTGGGCCTGCTACAGCGTCGTCGTGCGCCGCCATGCGCTCGATGCGGTGCGCACCACCATCGCGATCACCGTCTTTGCGCTGCTGACCTACGTGCCGGTCTACGCCGTGCTGGCCTGGGCCGGCGCGGTGCACAGCCGGCTGCCCGCCGCGCCCTGGGGCGAGATCGCCTTCCAGATGCTGTTCCAGGGCGTCGGCTCGGTGGTCGTGTCGGGCATCACCTTCACGAAGATGATCGGCCACTTCGGCCCGGTGCGCTCCACCATGATCACGGCGCTGGTGCCGGGCCTGTCGGCCCTGGGCGCCGGGCTCTTCCTGGGCGAGCCGATGCACTGGACCCTGCTCGCCGGGCTGGCGCTGGTGACGGCGGGCATCCTGTTCGGCGTGCAGCGAGCTGCTATCAAAAAGGTAGCTGTCAGCGCAATACCGGTGGGCGCTGGAGGCCGATTCGATGCCTAAGCTGCTGGCCTTCGACACCAGCACCGACCAGCTCTGCGTCGGCGTTCGCTATGACGATGCGGTGTGGTCGCGCCAGGCGCCCGGCGGCGCGCAGGCCTCGGCCACGCTGATCCCGCTGGTGCAGGAGCTGCTGGCGGAAGCCGGCCTGGCGCTGCGCGAACTCGACGCCATCTGCTTCGGCCGCGGGCCGGGCTCCTTCACCGGGCTGCGCACCGCCTGCTCGGTGGCGCAGGGGCTGGCCTATGGCGCCGGGCTGCCGGTGCTGCCGGTCGACACGCTGCACGCGGTGGCCGAAGAGGCCCGCCTGCTCGGCGGCGCCACGCGCATCGTGGCCGTGCTCGATGCCCGCATGGACGAGGTCTACACCGCCGCCTTCGCCTTCGATGGCACGCCGCATCCGCTGGGCGATGCCGCCGGCGAGGCGCGCCTGATGGCGCCCGAGGACGTCGTCGTGCCGCCCGGCTGGACGCTCGCCGGCAATGCCTTCGCCGCGTATGGCGAGCGCCTGCCTGCCGGCGTGCCGCGCCAGGAGGCGCTGCCCACCGCGGCGGCCATGCTGCGCCTGGCGCCGACCTTGCTCGCGGCGGGCGCGGCCGTGCCCGCCGACCGTGCCTGGCCGCTCTACGTTCGCGACAAAGTGGCGCAGACCACGGCCGAACGCGCCGCGGCCAGGGAAGCGCAGGCGGTTCGTCCATGAGTGCAGTTCTCGACGCCCGCGAAGCCCGGCTCGAGCCGATGACCGTCGCCCACGTGGACGCGGTGGTCGCGGTCGAGCAGCAGTCCTACTCACACCCGTGGACGCGCGGCAATTTCATCGACTCGCTGCATGCCGGTTACCACTGCCAGTGCCTGACCGGCGGCGGCTCGGCGGGCCAGCCCGAAGCGTTGCTCGGCTACTTCGTCGCCATGCAGGGCGTGGACGAGGTGCATCTGCTCAACATCACCGTCGCGCCGGCGTTCCAGCGCCAGGGCTGGGCGCCGCTGATGCTCGAGGCCCTGGGCGGCTGGGCGCGCGGCCAGCGCGCGCAGTGGCTGTGGCTCGAGGTGCGCACGAGCAACGAGCGCGCGCAGGACGTCTACCTGCGCCATGGCTTTCGCCGCGTCGGCGTGCGCAAGGCCTACTACCCCGCGGCGGGCGGCCGGCGCGAGGACGCCATCGTCATGAGCCTGCGCCTGAACGAACAGGCCAGTGCCTGGGGAGCGTTGCGGCGATGAACCGCGCACCGCTGTTTCGAAACACCCGGCCATCGCGCTGCGTGGGACGGGAGGGCCGGCCATGAGCCTGGTGCTCGACGCACGCCAGCGCGCGATGCTGGAAGAGATGGGTGTGAAGGTCTGGCTGCCCACGGTGCGCCCGTCTCCCGTGGC
>JAFEEH010000113.1 GCA_018241185.1 Pseudomonadota bacterium
CCCTGCTGGCTGCGACCCTCCGCTTCGCTACGGGCAACCTGCGCCGCGACGCTGCCGGGGTGCGCTGCAGAACTCGCTACGCGCTTCGCGCTGCGCTCAGACAGCTGCAGCGAGTCAGATCACGAAGCAGCTGTGTCCGCACGCGGCACAGCTGCCACCCCGCCAGCGCCGCGTCGCAGGCGCATCCAGAAGGGCAAGAGCACACGGGCCATCGCTGCGCTCGGCCTGTGGGAAGGCGAGCCGCTGCGCGGCTGGCTGTGACTCCCTCTCCCTCTGGGAGAGGGCCGGGGTGAGGGCTCCGGGCGGTGGATGAGGCGTGTCGTGCCCAGGCCGCGCGCCCTCACCCCAACCCTCTCCCAGAGGGAGAGGGGGCAAAGCCAAGCCGAAGGACAAGGCTGCGCAGCAGCCTTGTTGACCCGGGCCCCGGGTCCCCTCTGTCTGCGCCGAGGAGCGCAGCGGCTGGCGGAAAGAGGGCCGCGCATGTTTGAGCCGCAGGCGAGTTTGCGCGGACCCCGCCAGCCGCGAGCACCGCAGGTTGCCCGCAGCGAAGCGGAGGGACGCAGACAGTGGGGTCGCCTTTCTTTTGCCTACTTTTCTTTGGCGAGACAAAGAAAAGTAGGTCGCCCGCCGGGGCGACATCCCGGCTCCTGCATCTCAACCCTGAGCAAGCCCAGAAGAAGCCCGAATCTTCAGACGCCCGCCGCAGGCGAAGAAGGCAAAGGCGCCGCCATCACCATCGTCGGCACCGCCAGCGCCAACCCCGCCTTCCTGAACTCCTCCAGCATCGTGAACAGCAGATCGCTCTTCACCCCGCCCGCCAGCCGCGGGCTCGGCACATACGCGATGGCCTGGAAGATCAGCTGCCCGTGCTCGATGCCTTCCAGCGTGAGCGACGGCGCCGGCGTCGCCAGCACGCCGGAGTGGGCCGAGCACGCCGCCAGCATCAGCTCGCGCACCTTCTGCGCATCGGTGTTCAGCGGCATCGGCAGGCGGATCAGCACGCGCCCCTCGGCGTTGGCCAATGTCATGTTGCGCACGGTCTTGGTGATGAACTCCGAATTCGGCACGATGACCGTGGAGCGGTCGCCCAGCGCGATCTCGGTCGCCCGCACGTTGATGCGCCGCACGTCGCCCTCGGTGGTTCCCAGCACCACCCAGTCGCCCACCTTCACCGGCCGCTCGGCCAGCAGGATCAGGCCCGAGATGAAGTTCTGCACGATGGCCTGCAGGCCGAAGCCGATGCCCACCGACAGCGCGCTCGCGATCCACGCGATGCGGTTGATGCCGATGCCCAGCGCCGAGAGCGCGAAGGCCACCACCAGGATGCCGCCCGCATAGCCCAGCAGCGTGGTGAGCGAGCTCTGCATGCCCGCTTCCAACGTGGTGGTGGGCAGATAGCGCTCCTGCAGCCAATGGCGCGCCACGCGCAGCGCGATAAAGCCGGCCACCAGCACGCCGATGGCGCTGAAGATGGCGGAGGGCACGAGCTGGAACTCGCCGATCTTCACGCCGGCACCGAACTGGCCGCTGCGCTGGAACACCTCGCCGGGGTCGGTACCCAGCGGCGCAACCAGCGCGATCACCATGTAGAAGAACAGCGCCACGCGCGCCAGCGCCGACAGCACCACGGCCGCCTGGTCAAGCGTGGCCGGCGCGAAGCCGAAGCTCTTCTGAAGGCGCCCGCCGAAGCCGCTTTTCGCCGACACGGTGGCCATGAACAGGTCGTCGGCGAACTTGAACAGCACGTAGAAGGCGCAGGCCACGATGCCGGTCCACATCAGCTGGCCGGCCAGCAGGCTGGCCAGGGCCACGTAGCCCATGCCCACCAGCACCCAGATCGCGATCAGCACCAGCGTGATGGCGCCCAGCAGCATCGCCACCCACAGCGGGCGCTCGTGCGGTGCCGGCGCGGCGGGCGGCGCGTCGGCACCTTCCAGCGGCACGGGTCCGCTGCTGTCGGCGCCATCGGCTGCGTCGTGGGGCTTGGGCCCGCGCAGGCGCAGCAGCATGGCGGCGATGAGGCCGGTCAACGCCAGCGCGGTGATGACGTGCGTCGCGACCACGGCCGCCAGGCTGGCATCGATCAGCGCATTGATCTGTGCCGGCACCCACACCAGCACCATCGTCAGCGCGGCCAGCAGAGGGAAGGCGCGCAGGCGCTTGGCCATCGGGTCCGGGATGGGGGGCAGCCGCCAAGAGGGCCGCGCGTTGGCGAGCAGGGCGCGGCCGAGGCTGACCACGAAGGTCATGAACAGCAGCGAACTGGTGAGCACCTTGGCCAGTTCGCGCGTTTGCGTGCCCAACAGCCCGCGCGCGTCAAAGACCGACACCAACGTGCGAAGTGCCAGTGCGACGATCAGCATGTTGGCGCCGACGATGGCGATCACCAGCAGCGAACGGCGCAGCCGCCCGCCCGGCAGCAGGCGCTGCGCCAGCAGCACCAGGCCGCGCTCGGCCAGCAAGTTGCCGACGGTGACGAGCAGCAGCGCCAGTGCCAGCGTCAGCAGCACCGGGCCGCGGTGTGCGTCCTGGCGGGCCCGCGCGGCGCCGGCTTTCACTTCGCTGCCCAGGGCCTGCAGGCGGTCGACGTCGTCGGGCCAGGCCTCGGCCAGTTCGCGCCAGAAGGTGCGGCCCAGCGGCGAGGCGGACCGCTCGCTGATCTGCGCCTCGAACAGCTCGCGCCGCTTGTTCAGCAGGTCGTTGCCGCGCTGCTGCGCATCGACCACCACCAGGCGTGCCAGCCGCACGTCGGCATCGACGGCGTTGCGCTCCTTGGTCAGCAGCGCACGCTGGCGCGTGATGTCCGGGTCTTCGCTGGTGCCCGCGGGCGGCGGGTTGCCCAGTTCGCCAAGGCGGGCGTTGAGGTCGTTGAGCTGGCCGGTGCGGGCGGCGATGAACTTGTCGGCCTGGGCGCCGATGGCGGCGATCTGGCCCATCAGCCCACGCATGTCACCCGACGTGTCGGCCGCGCTGGGCAGCTTGGCGAGCTGGTCGCGCAGGTCGGCGATGTCGGGCAGGGGGGCGGCGTCCTGCGCGGCTTGCGATTGGGCCTGGGCCTGCGACTGCGATTGGGGCTGTGCCCAGCCCAGGCCCGGCAGGACGGCGAACACCCAGGCCAGCAGCAGCGCCCGCAGCGGCAGGGTGATCGAGGGAGGGAGCGTTCCGCGCATGCCCGGCATCATAGGCAGCGCCGTTTCATGTGCCAAAAGTGGCCGAAACGCCCATGTGGCGGGCGCGGCCAGCTATCAAAAAAGTAGCATGGAAGGCGTCGGCCATCCGCCTCAGGCGGGCGGCGGGCCGCACGACTCGCCCACCACCAGTTCGGATTCCAGCTCGATGCGCTCCGGCACGAAGCCCACGGGATCTTCCAGGCGCCGCAGCATCAGGCGCGCTGCGGCCCGGCCGGTGCTCATCAGGTCCACGCGCAGGCAGGTCAGCGGCGGGTTGGCGAACTCCATCATGTCGGTCGAGCCGATGGCGACGACCGAGAGGTCGCGCGGCACCTCGAGGCCCCGCTTGCGCACCGTGCGCAGTGCACCCGACAGCAGCCGCGTCCCCAGGCACACGAGCGCCGTGGGCGGCTGCGGCAAGTCGAGCAGGGCGCCCATCGCTTCGCCGCCGTCCTGCAGCGGCGAATTCATGCGCGGGATGTAGCGGCGCTCCGCGGGCAGCCCGGCCTGGCGGTAGGCGTCGTCGTAGCCGGCGATGCGCTCGCCGCCGGGCACGCGGTCCAGCGCGGGCGTGATCAGGGCGATGCGGCGGTGGCCGAGGTGGAGCAGGTGGCGGGTCGCCACGCGCAGCGCGTTGCGGCGTTCCAGGCACACACGGTCCAGGCCCTCGACGTCGCGGTCGACCAGCACCAGCGGCAGGCGGTTGCCGGCGTAGTGCGCGGCCTGCATCACGTCCGGATGGTAGGAGGCGCCGATGATCGCGCCGTCGAGCGCGCAGCGCTGGAAGGTGTCGAAGATCGCCCGTTCGCGCGCCGCCTCGCCGTGCGCGTCGGCCAGCAGCAGCATGCGCCCGTGCAGCGACAGCTCGTGCTCCACGCCCGCGATGATGCTGGCGTACATGGGGTGGCGCATGTCGTTGACCAGCATGCCGATGATGTTGCTGCGGCCCAGCCGCAGGCCGCGCGCCTGCGCGTTGGGCTGGTAGCCCAGGCGGCGTGCGGCGTCGGCCACCCGGGCGCGCAGCGCGGGGCTGACGTGCTTGCTGCCGTTGAGTGCGCGCGACACCGAGCCGGCCGCGACGCCGGCCTCCCGTGCCACATCGAGGACCGAGACGCTCTTGGTCATGGCTGAAAAGTTTTCAGGATTTCGGAAAACGATTGTAGGGATGCTTCCATTGGGTATCGGACGGATCGGAACGAGCATCCAGGAAACGATTTCCGAACCTTCTGGAGACACACGTGGCCCGCCTTCCCTTGCTCGACCTGTCGCAGGTTTCCGGCCCGCTGGGCGAACTTCTTCGTTCGCGCCCACCTCTCGACCTGTACCGCGTGCTGCCCCATGCGCCCGAGGTGGCCGAGGGCTTCCTCGGCCTGGGTGGCGCCATCCTGCGCCGCTCGTCGCTGGCGCCCGAGCTGCGCGAGCTGGTGATCCTGCGCGTGGGCGCGCTGAGCGATGCCAGTTACGAGGTGCACCAGCACCGGCGCGTGGCGCGTGGCCTGGGCATGGCCGAAGCCAAGATCGACGCGGCCCTGGCCGATCCGGCGAGCCCGCTCTTCGACGCCCGCGAGCAGGCGGTGCTGGCCTTCACCGATGCCGTGGTGCGCCAGGTGAAGGCGCCCGAGCCGCTGTACCGCGCGCTCGCGGCCCATTGCTCGGCGCAGGAGCAGATGGAGGTGATCGTGACCATCGGCTTCTACATGCTGGTGAGCCGCCTGCTCGAGAACCTGGAGCTGGAGGTCGAGGACGCCGATGCCGCGCCGCTGACCATCGCGCGCGAAGCGGCGCCGGCCGCCGCTGCCGAGGCGCCGCCGGTCGATCCGGGTCGGCAGATCTTCGCGCCGGCGCTGGGCCGCGCGCGGCCCGCCGGCCGCCTCGCCGGGCGCCGCGTGCTGGTGGTGGGCGGTGGCCAGCGCCGCACCGTCGACGCCGCCCCACCCGTGGGCAACGGCCGCGCGATGACCGTGCTCTTCGCCCGCGAAGGTGCCACGGTGGCCTGTGCCGACCTCGACCTGGCCAGCGCGCAGGAAAGCGTCGACTGGGCGCGCCGCGAGGGCGGGCGCGCGCACGCGTTGCAGGCCGACGTGTCGCAGCCCGAGGCCATCGCGCGGCTGGTGCGCGAAGCGGTCGACGTGCTGGGCGGGCTCGACGGCCTGGTGCTCAACGTCGGCATCGGCAACAGCAGCCGCTTCGGCAACGAGACGGCCGAATCGTGGGACGCGGTGATGGACGTCAACCTGCGTGCTCACATGCTCTGCGCCCAGGCGGCGGCGGCCGTGATGGACGAGGGCGGCTCGATGGTGTTCGTCTCGTCGACCGCGTCCATCTCGCCGTTGAGCGGCCTGCCGGTCTACGAATGTTCCAAGGCCGCGCTGGCGGCGCTGTGCCGCTCGGCCGCCTACGCCACGCACGGCCGCGGGTTGCGCGCCAACGTCATCGCCCCCGGCCTGATCGACACGCCCCTGGGCCGCGACGCCACGCGCAACCGGCCGAACCGCGCCGCGCGGCCCCTGCCTTTCGGACGCCAGGGCACGGGCTGGGAGGTGGCGCACGGCACGCTGTTCCTGCTCTCGTCCGAGTCCTCGTACGTGAACGGGCAGGTGCTGATCGCCGATGGCGGGCTGTCGATCAGCACCGTGCGCCAGCCCGAGGCGGCCTGAGTGCGGCCCGGCGCTCCGGCATTCGCGCCCACCACAAAGACAACGACCAGGAGACACCCATGCCATTTCATTCCCAGCCCCTGCATCGCCGTCGCCTGCTCGCCATGCTCGGCGCCGCCGGCCTCGCCGGCGCCACCGGCGTGCGCGCCGAGAGCGCCTGGCCTGCCCGGCCGATCCGCATGATCGTGCCCAGTGGCGCCGGCAGCGGCGCCGACCTGCTGTGCCGCCTGTTCAGCGACGCGCTGGCGCAGGCCGTGAAGCAACCCGTGGTGGTGGACAACAGGCCGGGTGCCAACGGCGTGCTGGCCGCCGAGCAGCTCGTGCGGGCCGCACCCGACGGCTACACGCTGGGCTGGCTCAGCTCGTCCTCCACCGTCATCAACCAGGCCGTGCAGCCCAACCTGAGCTTCGATGTGGCCCGCGACACCGTGCCGATCGTCCAGGTCGGCGTCGGCGGCATCGCCCTGGTCGTGACGCCGGACTTCCCGGCGCGCAACCTGCAGGAGTTCATCGCCGCCGTGAAGGCGCGGCCCCCCGGCGCGCTCAACTACGCGAGCTGGGGCGTGGGCTCGACCGGACACCTCGTGATGGAATGGGTCAAGGCCAAGGCCGGGCTCGACCTGCGCCACGTGCCCTACAAGACCATGCCGCAGATCTACCAGGACATGCAGGGAGGCAACATCCAGATCGCGTGGGTGGATGTCAGCAGTTCGGTACCGCTCATCAAGTCGGGCAAGCTGCGCTGCCTGGCGCTCAGCGGGACGCAGCGCAGCCCCCAGATGCCCGAGGTGCAGACCCTGACCCAGCAGGGTTACCGTTTCGACGCCGACGCGTGGTACGGCGTCTTCGCGCCCAGGGGCACGCCGGCGGCGGTGGTCGAGGTCGTGAACCGCCATGTGCGCGCCGCACTGGTCGCCCCCGAATTGAAGGACCGCCGCATGGCCCTGAACCTCGACGACAACACGCCGCAGCGCTCGCCCGAGGAGTTCGGGCGCCTCGTGCGCGAGGACCTCAAGTTGTGGCAGGGCATCGCGCGCGACGCCGGCATCAAGCTCGACGCCTGAGCCGCGCCGCGGCCGCGGCGATCAAGCCGGCGCGAACAGGTCGACCCGGTCGGTGATGATGCCGTCGGTGCCCAGGTCGATGAGCCGCTGCGCCGCCCACTCGTCGTTGACGGTGTAGCTCAGCGTGCGCAGGCCGGCCGCCTTGGCGGCGGCCACGGTGGCGGCGTCCCACAGGGCATGGTTGCAGACGATGGCCTGGCAGCCCAGCGTGCGGGCCGTGTCGAGCCAGCCCTCGTGCAGCGTGTCGAGCAGCAGGCCGCGCGGCAGTGCGGGGGCGGCCTCGCGGGCAGCGGCCAGCGCGTCGGGCCTGAAGGACGTGAGCAGCGGCGGTACCGCGGCGTCCGACCACAGGACCGCCGCCTCGCGCGCCACGGCCGCGCCGGTGGCGTCGTCGGTGCCTGGCGTCGGCTTGATCTCGATGTTCAGGCAATGGCCGTTGGCGATGCAGAAGCGCGCCAGCGCCGCCAGCGTGGGCAGCGGTTCGCCGGCGTAGCGTCGCGAGTGCCAGCCGCCCGCGTCGCGCCGCGACAGCGCGTGCCAGGGCTGCTCGCCGCCGATGCCGTGGCCGTCGGTGGTGCGGTCCAGCGTGGCGTCGTGCATCAGGAACACGACACCGTCGCTGCTGAGCTTGGCGTCGCACTCGAACATGCGAAAGCCGTGTTCGGCGCCCAGGCGGAAGGCGGCCAGCGTGTTCTCGGGCGCCAGCCTGCCGGCGCCGCGGTGGGCGATCCAGCGTGGGTACGGCCACGCGGGCAGGGCACCGGCAGCCATCAGTCGGCGGCTCTTTTTCCGGAGCCGGCGTCGAACCAGTGCAGCTTGTCGGGCCGAGCCGCCATGCGCACGGTGTCGCCGACCTTGGGCGCGCGCTGCGACTCGTCGGCGCGCATGATGATCTGCTCGTCGCCGATGCGGCCGTAGATGAGGCGCTCGGCCCCCAGCAGCTCGACCTGCTCGATGTTCACCGTCCAGCCGCTGTCGTCGAGCACGATGTGCTCGGGGCGGATGCCCAGGATCTGGCCCGTGCGCACGCCCGGCGCCTGCTTGAGCAGGTTCATCGGCGGCGAGCCGATGAAGCTGGCCACGAAGGTGGTGGCGGGCGTGTTGTAGACCTCCTCGGGCGTGCCGAACTGGTCCATCACGCCGGCGTTCATCACGATGATGCGCTGCGCCAGCGTCATGGCCTCGACCTGGTCGTGGGTGACGAACAGGCTGGTGATGCCCAGCTCGCGGTGCAGCTTCTGGATTTCCAGCCGGGTCTGCGCGCGCAGCTTGGCGTCGAGGTTGGACAGCGGCTCGTCGAACAGGAAGACCTGCGGCTGGCGCACGATGGCGCGGCCCATCGCCACGCGCTGGCGCTGCCCGCCCGAGAGCTCGCGCGGCTTGCGCTCCAGCAGGTGGCCCAGCTCGAGGATCTTGGCGGCCTTGTCGACGCGCGCCTTGATCTCGTCCTTGGGCACGCCCTGTATGCGCAGGCCGTAGGCCATGTTGTCGAAGTTCGACATGTGCGGGTACAGCGCGTAGTTCTGGAAGACCATCGCGATGTCGCGCTGCGCCGGTTCGACGTCGTTGACCACGCGGCTGCCGATGGCGATCTCGCCGGCGGACACTTCTTCCAGCCCGGCCACCATGCGCAGCAGCGTCGACTTGCCGCAGCCCGAGGGGCCGACGATGACGACGAACTCGCCGTCCTTGATGTCGGCGCTCACGCCGTGGATGACCTGGTTGGCCTTGGCGCCCTTGCCGTAGCGCTTGATGACGTTGCGAAGGGAAATACCGGACATGCTTTTCTCTTGTTCTCGCGTTCTTACTTTTCGGTGTCGACCAGGCCCTTGACGAACCAGCGCTGCATGAGGACCACGACGATGGCGGGCGGGATCAGGGCCAGGATGGCGGTGGCCATGACCAGGTTCCAGTCCACCGCGGCGTCGCCGCTGGCGATCATCCGCTTGATGCCGATCACCACCGGGTACATGTCCTCGGTGGTGGTGGCCAGAAGCGGCCACAGGTACTGGTTCCATCCGTAGATGAACTGGATCACGAACAGCGCCGCGATCGAGGTCTGCGACAGCGGCACCAGCACGTCCTTGAAGAAGCGCATGGGCCCGGCGCCGTCGATGCGCGCCGCCTCCACCAGCTCGTCGGGCACCGACAGGAAGAACTGCCGGAACAGGAAGGTCGCGGTGGCGGACGCGATCAGCGGCACCGTCAGGCCCGCATAGGTGTTGAGCATGTTGAGGTCTGCCAGCACCTTGTAGGTGGGCAGGATGCGCACCTCCACCGGCAGCATCAGCGTCACGAAGATCATCCAGAAGACGATCTTCTTGAACGGGAATCGGAAGTACACGATCGCGAAGGCCGACAGCAGCGAGATGGCGATCTTGCCCACCGCGATGACCATGGCCGTCACGAAGCTGATCCACATCATGCGGCCCACCACCACGCGGGCGCCCTGCGTGTCGGCGCCGGTGAGTGCGGCGGTGTAGTTCTCGATCAGGTGCGAGCCAGGCGTGATGGGCATCGGCACCTTCAGGATCTCGTCGCGCGTGTGGGTGGAGGCGACGAAGGCCAGGTAGATCGGGAACACGACGATCACGATGCCCAGGATGAGCACCAGGTGCGACAGCAGCGTGAGGCCGGGGCGGCGTTCAACCATGGGCGGGCCTCCGGGCGAAAAGAGGGGCAGGGGAGCGCATCAGTATTGGACTTTCTTCTCGACGTAGCGGAACTGGATCACGGTGAGCGCGACGACGATCACCATCAGCACCACCGACTGCGCGGCCGAGCCGCCCAGGTCCAGCGCCTTGAAGCCGTCGTGCCAGACCTTGTAGACCAGGATCGAGGTGTCGCGGCCCGGGCCGCCCTCGGTCGTCGCATGCACGATCGCGAAGGTGTCGAAGAAGGCGTACACCACATTGATCACCAGCAGGAAGAAGGTGGTCGGCGACAGCAGCGGCAGCTGGATGCTCCAGAAGCGCCGCCACGGGCCGGCACCGTCGATGGAGGCCGCCTCGATCAGCGCCTTGGGGATCGACTGCAGGCCCGCGAGGAAGAACAGGAAGTTGTACGAGATCTGCTTCCACACCGCGGCCACCACGATCAGCGTGAGCGCCTGGTTGGAGTTGAGCAGGTGGTTCCAGTCGACGCCGATCTTGCGCAGCCCGTAGGCCACCACGCCGATGCTGGGCGAGAACATGAACACCCACAGCACGCCCGCGATGGCCGGCGCCACCGCGTACGGAATGATCAGGAAGGTCTTGTAGAACAGGCTGCCGCGCAGGATGCGGTCGGCAAAGATCGCCAGCACCAGCGACAGCGCGATGCCGAAGCCCGCGACCAGCACCGAGAACAGGGCCGTGACCTTGAAGGAGTCGATGTAGGCCGGGTCTGCGAACAGGGTCTTGAAGTTCTCGAGCCCGACGAAGGTGATCGAGGTGCCGAAGGCGTCTTCCGACTGCATCGACTGCAGGATGGCCTGGCTGGCCGGCCAGAAGAAGAAGACCAGGATCACCGCCATCTGCGGTGCGATGAGCAGCCAGGGCAGCCAGCCGGATCGGAAGAGGACGCGTTTTTCCATGAAGCCTCTGAAAACAAAAACCCGCCGGCTGGGGGGCGCGGCGGGGTGCGAGTCTACTGTGCCGTGCGCGGCCTCAAGTCACCGGCAGGACCCTCCCCCGCTTGGCGGGGGAGGGCAGGGAGGGAGTGCGACATTGCGCCCTGAGGCTGCGAAGGCGTCAGGTTTCGTCAGCCTTTGTTTGCCTTCTGGAAGCGTTCCAGTTGCTCGTCGCCGCGCTTCACCGCCGTGTCCAGTGCTTCCTTGGCGGTCTTCTTGCCGCTCCAGATCTGTTCGGTTTCCTCGTCGACGATGGTGCGGATCTGCACGAAGTTGCCCAGGCGGATGCCGCGCGACTTGTCGGTGGTCTTGCGGATCATCTGCGTCACGGCCACGTCGGTGCCCGGGTTCTTCTGGTAGAAGCCCGAGGCCTCGGTCAGCTTGTACGCGGCCATGGTGATGGGCAGGTAGCCGGTGCGCTTGTGGCTTTCGGATTGCACCTTGGTGTCGGACAGGAAGGTGAAGAAGCTGGCCACGCCCTTGTACTTCTCGGGCGACTTGCCGGACATCACCCACAGGCTCGCACCGCCGATGACGGTGTTCTGCGGCGCACCCTTCACGTCGGGGTAGTAGGGCAGGGTGGAGATGCCGTACTTGAACTTCGCGTCCTTGGCCACGCGTGCATACAGGCCCGAGGAGCCGGTCATCATGGCGCATTCGCCCGAGGGGAAGGCTGCGTCGGCCGTGTTGTTGCGGCCCTTGTAGACGAAGGTGCCGTCCTTGGCCATCTTGGCGAGGTTCTCGAAGTGCTTGACCTGCAGCGGCGAGTTGAAGGCCAGGCGCGCCTTGGTGCCACCGAAGCCGTTGTTCTCGGTCGCGTACAGGGTGTTGTGCCAGGTCGAGAAGCTCTCGAGCTGGGTCCAGCTCATCCAGCTGGTGGTGAAGGGGCACTTGTGGCCGCTGGCCTTGAGCTTGTCGGCCGCCGCGAACACCTCAGGCCAGGTGGTGGGCGCCTTTTCGGGGTCCAGGCCGGCCGCCTTGAAGGCGTCCTTGTTGTAGTAGAAGATGGTCGTCGAGCTGTTGAAGGGGAAGCTCAGCATCTGGCCGTTGGGCGCGGTGTAGTAGCCGGCCACCGCGGGGATGTAGACGCTGGGATCGAACTTGGCGCCGCCCATCGTCATGACTTCGCCGACCGGCTTGATCGCGCCCTTGGAGGCCATCATGGTCGCGGTGCCGACTTCGAACACCTGCAGGATGTCCGGCGCATTGCCGGCGCGGAAGGCGGCGATGGCGGCGGTCATCGACTCGTCGTACTGGCCCTTGTAAGTGGGCACCACCTTGTAGTCCTTCTGGCTCTCGTTGTACTGCTTGGCCAGGTCGTTGACCCATTCGCCGAGCGGGCCGCTCATGGAATGCCACCACTGGATCTCGGTCTGGGCGTGCGCCGGGAGGGCGAACGCGACGGCCAGTGCGGCGGCCGAGGTGAGCGTGTTGAATCGCATGCAAAGACTCCTGCTGAAAATGACAAAGCCGCGCATGCTATTCGCTTTGTGTGACAGCGCGGCGGCGGGTGTTTGTCGCACGGCACACGACGCCCGGCGTAGCGGGGAAACCCTTTTGGTGCCTGTACGGCGACCGCCTGCCCGGTGCCGTCCTACAAGACCGCACCGCCAGCGTGCTGCAGCGCACCATGCTAGGCTCCTCGGCCCTTCTTCTGGACCTGTGGACTGCAGTCATGACCAAGACTTCGCTGGACAAAAACAAGATCAAGTTCCTCCTGCTGGAAGGTGTGCACCCCTCCGGCGTCGAGCTGATCCGGTCCGCGGGCTACACGCAGGTCGAGGCGCTCACAGGCGCGCTGGAGGGCGAGGAACTCAAGGCCAAGGTGGCTGACGTGCATTTCCTGGGCATCCGCTCGCGCACGCAACTCACGGCGGATGTGTTTGCCGCGGCTCCCAAGCTGGTGGCGGTGGGCGCCTTCTGCATCGGCACCAACCAGATCGACCTGGGCGCCGCGCGCGAGCACGGCGTGGCGGTCTTCAACGCGCCGTATTCCAACACGCGCTCGGTGGCCGAGCTGGTGCTGGCCGAGGCGATCCTGCTGCTGCGCGGCGTGCCCGAGAAAAGCGCCGTGGCGCACCGCGGCGGCTGGCTCAAGTCGGCCGACAACGCCTTCGAGATCCGCGGCAAGACGCTGGGCATCGTGGGCTACGGCTCCATCGGCGCGCAGCTGTCGGTGCTGGCCGAGGCGCTGGGCATGCACGTCGCTTTCTACGATGTGGTGACCAAGCTGCCGCTGGGCAACGCGCGCCAGGTGCGCAGCCTGCACGAGCTGCTCGGCCAGAGCGACATCGTGACCCTGCATGTGCCCGAGTTGCCGTCCACGCAATGGATGATCGGTGCGGCCGAGATCGCGGCGATGAAGCCCGGCGCGATCCTGATCAACGCGTCGCGCGGGACGGTGGTGGAGATCGAGCCGCTGGCCGAGGCGCTGAAGGCGAAGAAGCTGCTGGGCGCCGCGATCGACGTGTTCCCGACCGAACCCAAGAGCAACAAGGACGAGTTCCAGTCGCCGCTGCGCGGGCTGGACAACGTGATCCTCACGCCGCACATCGGCGGCTCGACGATGGAGGCGCAGGCCAACATCGGCGTGGAGGTGGCCGAGAAACTGGTGAAGTACAGCGACAACGGCACCACCACGAGCAGCGTGAACTTCCCCGAGGTGGCGCTGCCGGCGCACCCGGGCAAGCACCGGTTGCTGCACGTGCACCACAACGTGCCGGGCGTGCTGTCGGCGATCAACCAGGTGTTCGCGGACCACCACATCAACATCTCGGCCCAGTACCTGCAGACCAACGAGAAGGTCGGCTACGTGGTGACCGACATCGACGCCGCATCGTCGGATGTGGCGCTCGAGGCGCTGGCCAAGGTGCCGGGGACGATCCGCAGCCGGGTGCTGTTCTGAGGCGGGATTCCGGATCGTCACGTTTGTGACGAGTTTGGGCGCAGCGCCCGGCTGGCTTGCGCTGGCGGGTGATTGCACTTTTGGGTTTTTGTGCTGTTGATCGGATCGCTTGGGCTCTTCGGCTGGTCGGTGGGTCGGAGGGTCGGAGGGTCGGCCGGTCGGTACGAGCGCTGTGGGGCTGAACCCGGCCGGCGGCGCCGGTGTGCGTTCTCCGGCTCAGGCTCGCGCTGACTGTCGTGCGGCACGACGGATGTGCTCGCCTGGAATCGACGTGCTTTC
>JAFEEH010000114.1 GCA_018241185.1 Pseudomonadota bacterium
TCTCGAAGCCGACCAGCGGGCGCTCGAAACGGAACTCGGTCGTGTGGACCATGTGCGTCTGCAGCAGCTCGTAACGGCGCTGCGGCTCCTGGGGCGCCGTGGGCTCGGGCGCGTCGATGAGGCCGAAGTGGGCGAGGAAGTCCAGCGTGACGGCGGTGGCCAGCTGCGAGGCCGATGCCTTGAAGTGCTGGCCGCACTCGACCACCATGGCGGTGCCGGGGCCGGGGCCGTCGTTGCCGTGGCGGCCGTACTGGATGAGCGGGATGCCGGAGCCCAGGCCCTGCGGCATGACCAGGTGCACCGGCGGCCGGCCGATGGCCATGGCGACGGCGCCGTTGCGCTCGAAGGCGGGGTACACCCAGAAGGGCACGACGTCCTGGCTGGTCGAATGGATGTCGAGGATATGGTCGGCCGCGTCGACCACGCCGCGCATGGCACGGGCGCGCTGCAGTTCGGGGCTGTCCTCGGCACCGTCGAGCCACTCGCTGGACCAGATGCGGTTCATGTTGTGCACCAGCTGCCGGCTGTCGAAGGGCTTTTCGATGTCGAAGCTCTCGTACGCGGCCACGTTGGCAAAGCTGACGGTGAGCGTGCCGATCTTGGGCCGCACGCCGGTGTCGAGCAGGTGGGTGGCAGCGACCATGCCGCAGATCTCGTTGCCGTGGGTCAGCGCGTTGATGAGCACGTGCGGGCCGGGGCGGCCGGATTCGAAGCGGTGGACGTAGTCGACCCCGGTGTTGCCGGCCTTGTAGGCCGACAGGTCGCGGGGCGTGACTTCGAGCGTGGGGAGCGGGGGTGGGGTGTGGGTCATTGCGCCATTCTGGCGCGTCATCCGCCGGGCTGCAGGGCGCCGGCCGCGGCGCCGGTCCAGCGCAGCACCACGAACTCCGCGGCCTGAAGCAACGCAACGCCGATCTCGCACACGACGCGGCCCTGGGCGACGTCGTCGGCGGTCAGGGTGCTGCCCGGGCCGCACCGCACGTACCAGGCCTCGCTCGCACGGCTGCCCTGCAGCGCACCCTCGCGCCACTGGCCGCGCAGGAACTCGTCGACGCTGGTGCGCACCTGCGTCCACAGCGCCTCTCCCTGCGGCTCGAACGCGACCCAGCGCAGCCCCGCGTCGAGCGAGGCTTCGAGGGCATCGGCGTAGCGGCGCAGGCTGACATAGCGCCACTGCGGGTCGGACGACAGGGTCCGGCCACCCCACAGCACGAGGCCGCGGCCGATGAATTCGCGAAAGCAGTTGATGCCCCGCGGGTTGAGTTGGTCCTGCTCGTGCGCGCTCACGGGCTGCTCGGCACGCACCACGCCTTGTACCGCCAGGTTGGCCGGTGCCTGGTGCACGCCCCGATTCAGGTCCGACCGCGCATACAGGCCCGCCACCGCGCCGCTGGGCGGTACGGTGATCGTCGCGCCGACGACGCCCGGCGGCGGCAGCGGGTCGCGTACCACCAGGCAGGGCCAGTACAGCGCGGCGTGCGGCGATTCGACCTCGGCGCGCTGGGCCTGCACGCCCGTCACCGCCAGGCCCGGCGCCGGGTCGAGCAAGGCCATGCGCCAAGCCCCGGTCGCACCGGCATGCGCCGCCAGCGCGACGCGCAGCGCGGCACCGTCGGCACGCAGGCTGCTCCCAGGCGCGGCGACGATGCGCACATCGCCCAGGCGGGCCAGCGTGGCGAGCGCGGCGGCGTAGCTGCCGGGCTCGTCCGCCGCGCCCAGGGGCGGCAGGCCGCCGTCGGTGCCACCGGCCAATGGGACGGTCGCCTCGCCGTCGGCACCGGGCGCCAGCGCGCGCACGGCGTCCAGCAGCACCCAGGCATCGGCCGCTGCGCCGAGCGCCCACCAGACCGCAGCGCGGCCCGCTGCGGCTGCTTCGCGAGAGAGCACGGCGCCGACCCACCGCGGGTGCAGCGCGGACAAGGCCAGCCCCGTCCATGCGTCGAGCGGCAGGCCCTCGGCGTCGAAGCACGCCACATCGATGGTGAGGATCCGGCTCGCGCCGACGCGACCATGCACCACCCGGCGGCCCTGGCGGTCGTGCCAGCGTCCCTGGGCATCGGCGACGCACTCGAAGGTGCCGTCCGAGTTGGCCGTGCGCAGCAGCGTGCCCGGCTCGGCATGGGTCATGGCCCGCAAAGTCACCGGGCTGGCATGCTCGCGCAGCCGCACGGTGCCGTTGCCCAGGCGGCCCGGCGTCGCGGCGTGAATCACGATGGCCCGGTCCTCGGGGGCACCGTCCGGGTGCAGCGGCGCGCGCGCCGCCGTCGCGCTGCCTGCGGTGCGGAGCACGTACAGCTGCGCGCCGCCGTTGTCGAAGAAGGCCCGCACGGCCAGGGCGATGTGGTTGGTCTGCGGCGCGACGCCGCCCGCGCCGTCGTCGAGCCACAGCGGCTGCGCGCCGCCGTAGATGCGCTCGAACTCCACCACGCTCGTGAGCATCGGCGGCGCCCCCGCCAGGGGCCCGCGGCGGGTCGGCCCGACGAAGGCGGCGACGTGGGTCGGCACCAGGGCGATCGTGCGGCTCGGCGAAGGTGTCTCTTCGACGTAGACGCCGGGCGTTGTGTAGGCCGGCAAGCTCAGGGCCTCCGGGGTCTTGGGCGGCGGAGCGCGTGAAGGAGAACGAAAGCGGAGCAGGCAGCCATGGGGCGCGAGGCAGGTCCGGAAGGGGCGGACCATTGTGGGCAACGCCTCGCGCGCTGCCCATCTGCCGGATGGCCAGTCCGCGCCCCCGCGGCGGCCAGCCCACACCTTCTCAGTCGGCCGCTTCTTCGTCGTTCGCGGCGTCGTCGTCGGCGCGTCGGCCGGTGCCCTTCTTGGCCTTGAGCGCGGCCTCGCGCCGCTTGCGCAGTTCGGCCTCGGCCTTGCGGCCGTCGCTCAACCACTTGGTGAACTGGTTGACCGTCTCGAGCGTGATACGCCCGAGCGCGCCGCTGCGGAAGTCGGTGATCAGCGCCTCGGCCGCCTTCTGTCGGTCGACCCGGCCCCCGCTGACGAGGGCACCGCGCTTGCGGCCGATGGCGTCGAGGACCTCCTCGTCCGCCTGGGTGCACAGCGCCGCCTGGGCCGTGTCGGCGGCCAGCTTGTAGCGGCCGCGCAGCGCCTCGGTGTACTGGGCCTTGAGGTAGGCGATCAACTCCAGCGCCACCTCCTCGTCGTCGTAGGCGTTGCGGCCCACCGCGCCGCTGATGGCCAGGCGGTAGCCGCTCTCGGGCACGATGATCTTGGGCCACAGCATGCCCGGCGTGTCGTAGAGGTAGAAGTCGTCGGCCAGCAGGATGCGCTGCTCCTGCTTGGTCACGCCCGCCTCGTCGGCCGCCTTGGCCTGGCGCTTGAGGCTCAGGGTGTTGATGAGGGTCGACTTGCCCACGTTGGGCACGCCGCAGATCAGCACGCGCATCGGCCTGGCCAGCCCGCCACGACTCGGCGACAGCCGGTGGCAGGCGTCGATGATGGCCTGGCGCTGGGCCGGCGCGGTCTGGCTGGCGTCCAGCGCAATGGCGCCGGTGGCGCTCTGCGCCTGGTAGTGGGCCAGCCACTCGGCGGTGCGGGCGGGGTCGGCCAGGTCCTGCTTGTTGAGGATCTTCAGCCGCGGCTTGACGGAGGTCATGCCCTCGATGGCCGGGTTGGCGCTGGAACCCGGCAGGCGCGCGTCGAGCAGCTCGATCACGACGTCGGTGGTCTTGAGCCGCTCCGCGATCGCCTTGCGGGTGGCATTCATGTGACCGGGGAACCACTGGATCGTCATCGGGGCGCTGGCTGCTGGCTGGAAGAAAGGGAGAGCGCGATTGTCCGCGCTCGGCCTCGTGGCCCGAATCGCTATCGAAATGAGAGCTGCTCGCGCAGGCAGGACGGGCGTTGGAGGCCGATTTGGCTTGAAACCCGGCTCGCTGATCGGTGCTTTGGCGTCATGTACGATCAGCGCCA
>JAFEEH010000115.1 GCA_018241185.1 Pseudomonadota bacterium
GCAGTGCGGCGCGCGCCGGTGGCGCGCCGTCGCCGGCCGCGTGGCCACGCGGCGGCAGCGGCGTGGCGCGGGGCCGCTGCGCGAGCAGGCGGTACAGGTACAGCGGCCCGCCGGCCTTGGGGCCCGTGCCCGACAGGCCTTCGCCGCCGAAGGGCTGCACGCCGACCACGGCGCCGACCATGTTGCGGTTGACGTAGAGGTTGCCGACCTGCGCCCGCGCGGCCACGCGCTCGATGGTCTCGTCGATGCGCGAATGCACGCCCATCGTCAGGCCGTAGCCGGTGCCGTTGATGCGGCCGAGCAGCGTGTCGAGCTCGCTGCGCGCGAAGCGCAGCACATGCAGCACGGGGCCGAACACTTCCTTGTCGAGCCGCTCGATGCCGTCGATCTCGATGAGCGTGGGCGGCACGAAGGTGCCGCGGCCCGCATCGGGGCTCGCATCGCGCGCGGCCTGGAACACATCGAAGCCACGCGCGCGCATCGCCTCGATATGGGCCAGCAGGGCCTGCTGCGCCTCGGCGTCGATGACGGGGCCGACATCGGTGGCGAGCCGAGTCGGCTCGCCCAGCGCGAGCTCGGCCATGGCGCCCCGCAGCATCGCCAGCAAGCGCTCTGCGACATCGTCCTGCACGCACAGCACGCGCAATGCCGAGCAGCGCTGGCCCGCGCTGTCGAAGGCCGAAGCCACCACGTCGGTCACCACCTGCTCGACCAGCGCGGAGGAGTCGACCACCATCGCGTTCTGCCCGCCGGTCTCGGCGATCAGCGGCACGGGCTGGCCATGGTCGCCGAGCCGGCCCGCGAGCGCGCGCTGCAGCAGCCGCGCGACCGATGTGGAACCGGTGAAGAGCACGCCCTGCACGCGCGCGTCGGCCACCAGCGCGGCGCCCACCGTCTCGCCCGGGCCGGGCAGCAGCTGCAGGGCGCCGGGCGGCACGCCGGCCGCATGCAGCAGGCGCACCGCCTCGGCTGCGACCAGTGGCGTCTGCTCGGCCGGCTTGGCCAGCACGGTGTTGCCGGCGGCGAGCGCCGCGGCGACCTGGCCGGTGAAGATGGCCAGCGGGAAGTTCCACGGGCTGATGCACACCACGGGGCCAAGCGGCCGGTGCGTGGCGTTGTCGAAGCCGGCGCGCAGCTGCGCCGCGTCGTAGCGCAGGAAGTCGACCGCCTCGCGCACCTCGGCCACGGCGTTGGCGAGCGTCTTGCCGGCCTCGCGCACCAACAGGTCCAGCAGCCGGGGCATGGTGGACTCGAAGGCATCGGCGGCGCGCTCGAGGATGGCGGCGCGGTCCGCGGGCGGCGTGGAGCGCCAGTCCGCGAAGGCGGCCTGCGCGGCCGCGATGGCGACCGGCACGTCCTCGATGGCGGCGTCCTGCACCTGGCCGACGATGTCGTCGTGCCTGGCGGGGTTGCGCACCGGGCGCGCGGCGCGGGCCGCCACGGGCATCGCGAGCAGGGGTGCGGCATGCGAAGGCCGCGCGGCGCCCTCGCGCAAGGCAACGGCCAGGCCGGCCAGCACGGGTTCGCTCGCGAGGTCCAGGCCCTGCGAATTGATGCGGTCGGGGTAGAGCGCGCGCGGCAGCGGGATGTGCGGATGCGGAAAGCCCACGGCGCCCTCCTCGCGCGCCTGCGCTTCGATGGCCTGCACCGGGTCGACGATCAGCGCGTCGATGGGCAGGCTGCGGTCGGCCACGCGGTTGACGAAGGAGGTGTTGGCGCCGTTCTCCAGCAGGCGCCGCACGAGGTAGGCCAGCAGGGTTTCGTGCGTGCCCACGGGCGCGTAGATGCGGCAGGGGCGGTTCAGCCCGTGCGCGCCCACGACCTGCTCATACAGCGGCTTGCCCATGCCGTGCAGGCACTGGAACTCGTAGCGGTCCTCGTGGAAGTCCGGGCCGGCGAGCTGCACGATGGCCGCCACCGTGTGGGCGTTGTGGGTGGCGAACTGCGGGAACACCGCGTCGGGCGCCGCGAGCAGCCTGCGGGCGCAGGCGATGTAGGCGACGTCGGTGTACGCCTTGCGCGTGTAGACCGGGTAGCCGGCCAGGCCGTCGACCTGGGCGCGCTTGATCTCGCTGTCCCAGTAGGCGCCCTTGACCAGCCGCACCATGACCCGGTGGCCGCTGCGGCGCCCCAGGTCGACGAGCCAGTCGATCACGTGCGGGCAGCGCTTCTGATAAGCCTGGATGACGAAGCCGATGCCGTGCCAGCCGGCCAGCGCCGGTTCGTGGCACAGGCGCTCGAGCAGGTCGAGCGAAAGCTCGAGACGGTCGGCCTCCTCGGCGTCGATGTTCAGGCCGATGTCGTGGCCGCGCGCGCGGTCGGCCAGCGCGAGCAGCCGCGGGTAGAGCGCGTCCATCACGCGCTCGCGCTGCGCCCGGCTGTAGCGCGGGTGCAGGGCCGAGAGCTTGATCGAGATGCCCGGCCCGCGAACCACGCCCGCCCCGGCCGAGGCGGCGCCGATGGCGTCGATGGCCGCCTCGTAGGCCGCGAGGTAGTGCCGCGCATCCGCATCGGTCAGGGCCGCTTCGCCCAGCATGTCGTACGAATAGCGAAAGCCCCGCGCCTCCTGCCGCCGGGCGTTGGCCAGCGCCTGGGCGATGGTCTCGCCGGTGACGAATTGCTCGCCCATGAGGCGCATGGCCATGTCCACGCCCTTGCGGATCAGCGGCTCGCCGCCGCGCGCCAGCACACGCCCGAGCGCGCCGCCGAGCGCCGTCTCGTTGTGCGTGGCGACCAGCTTGCCGGTGAGCATGAGGCCCCAGGTCGCGGCATTGACGAAGAGCGACGGGCTGCGGCCCACGTGCGCCTGCCAGTCACCGGGGCCCAGCTTGTCGCGGATGAGGGCGTCGCGCGTGGCGCGGTCGGGAATGCGCAGCAGCGCCTCGGCCAGGCACATCAGCGCCACGCCTTCCTGCGACGACAGCGAATAGGCCTGCAGCAGGCCCTGCACCAGCCCGGCCTTGCCGACCTGCGGATGCGCACGCAGCCCTTCCGCGAGGCGCCGCGCGAGCGTGTGGGCGGCTTCCGCCTGCTCGGGCGACAGACGCGCTTCGGACAGCAGTGCGGCGACCTGCTCGGGCTCAGGGCAGCGGCAAGCCGCCGAGATGGCGCAGCGCAGCGGACCCTGGGCCTGCACCTGCAGGTCGAAGGGGGCATCGGGGCGAGGGGCAGGGTCAGCGGTCATGGCGGCGAGCATTGGGTGTGGATTGCTCGATGGTTCCGCAGAATGCGCAGAATTTCCGGTCGAAAATCGCCCAACTCGCCGAACGATTCACTGCCCGCCATGGCCGACCTCGACCGCCTCGATCTCCGCATCCTCGCTGCCCTGCAGGCCGACGGCCGGTTGCCGAACGTGAAGCTGGCCGAGGCGGTGGGCCTGTCGCCCACGGCGGTGCTGGCGCGTGTGCAGCGCCTCACGCAGGAGGGCTACATCCTGGGCTACGAGGCGCGGCTCAACCCTGCAAAGCTGCGCGCGGGCATGCTGGTCTTCGTCGAGGTGCTGCTGGACCGCACGACGCCCAACGTGTTCGACCAGTTCAAGGCCGCGGTGCAGACGCGGCCCGAAATCCTCGAGTGCCACATGGTGGCGGGCGGCTTCGACTACCTGTTGAAAACGCGCAGCGCCGGCATGGACGACTACCGCCGCTTTGCCGGCTCGGTGCTGTGGCAGTTGCCGGGCGTGCGCGAGACGCGGACCTATGCGGTGATGGAGGAGGTGAAGACCTCCTCGCGCCTGCATTTGCCCGGCGTGTGATGGCCGGGGTTCAGCGCAGCCCGAAGCGCGCCAACCGGCGCCGCGGCGAGTGGCTGCGCTGCCAGGCGCCGTAGGCCCACCAGGCCATCGCTCCCAGACCGATGACGGCCGAGGACGCCAGCGCCACCGGCGCGGGTCGACGCCATGCAGGGCGCGCGTCGACGCCGGCCGCGGGCGCACGGGTGCGCGGTGCGGCGCTGGGGGGCTCGGTCACGGAGACGGACACGGGGTCGCTGGCCGGGAAGGACTCGGCAATCGCCTGGTCGAGGGTGTCGTCGTCCGGCTGGGGCGTGCGGGTGGTGGCGACCTTCTCGGCCTGCGCAGGGTGCTCCGAGGTGGGGAAGGCAAAGGCGGGTGGCGATCGGTCGTTCA
>JAFEEH010000116.1 GCA_018241185.1 Pseudomonadota bacterium
CCGAAGGACGACAGCCACTGCGCGACGATGGCGAGGTATTCGGCCTGGTTGAAGGGGTAGAAGCTGACCCACAGGCCGAAGCGTTCCGACAGCGAGATCTTCTCCTCCACCACCTCGCCGGGATGGACTTCGCCATCGTCGGTGTGGGTGTAGCTGAGGTTCTCCTTCATGTACTCGGGCAGCAGGTGGCGGCGGTTGCTGGTGGCGTAGATCAGCACGTTGGCCGTCGATGCAGCCACCGAGCCGTCGAGGATGGACTTGAGCGCCTTGTAGCCCGGCTCGCCCTCGTCGAAGCTCAGGTCGTCGCTGAAGACGATGAACTTCTCGGGTCGGCCGGCCACCACCTCGACGATGTCCGGCAGATCGACCAGGTCGGCCTTGTCGACCTCGATCAGCCGCAGCCCCTGGGGCGCGAAGGCATGCAGGCAGGCCCGCACCAGCGAGGACTTGCCGGTGCCGCGCGCGCCGGTCAGCAGCACGTTGTTGGCCGGCTTGCCCTCGACGAACTGGCGCGTGTTGCGCTCGATCTTCTCCTTCTGGACGTCGATCTCCTTGAGCGACTCGAGCGACATCGCCGCCACGTGGCGCACCGGCTCCAGCGTGCCGTGGCCCGAACTGCGGCGGCGGTAGCGCCAGGCGATCGACGCGCCCCAGTCGGCGGGCGCGGCCAGGGGCTGGGGCAGCACCGATTCGATGCGGGCCATGAGCGCCTCGGCGCGCTCGATCAGACGCTCAAATTTCTCGTTCACGACGGTCGTCTCGAAGGGAAGGAAAAGCGCCCGCATGCAGCGGGCGATGCAGGGGCTGCCGGCGACATGCGCGCCGCTCAGCTTCTGTAGTCGGCGTTGATCGACACGTAGTCGTGGCTGAGGTCGCAGGTCCAGACCGTGTCGCTCGCGCTGCCCCGGCCCAGGCCGACGCGCACGGTGATCTCGCTTTGCTTCATCACGCGCTGGCCGTCTTCCTCGCGGTACGTGGGGTTGCGGCCGCCCTGCGTCGCCACGTGCACATCGTCCAGGTGCAGCTCGATGCCGGTCTGGTCGAGGTCGGCGATGCCGGCGTACCCGACGGCCGCGAGGATGCGGCCCAGGTTCGGGTCGCTGGCATAGAAGGCGGTCTTGACCAAGGGCGAATGCGCGATGGCGTAGGCGACCTGGCGGCACTCGGCGGCGTCGCGGCCGCCTTCCACGTGCACGGTGATGAACTTGGTGGCGCCCTCGCCGTCGCGCACGATGGCCTGGGCCAGGTCGCGGGCCACGGCTTCCATGGCCGCGACCAGCTGCTCGCCGTCGTCGCTGTCGAGCGAATCGATGGGCGCGTTCGCAGCCTTCTGGGTGGCGATGACCACGAAGGAGTCGTTGGTCGAGGTGTCGCCGTCGATGGTCACGCGGTTGAAGGAGCCTTCGGCCAGACGCAGCGCCAGCGGCTGCATCAGCGCCGGCGCGATGCGCGCGTCGGTGGCCAGGAAGCCCAGCATGGTCGCCATGTTGGGGCGGATCATCCCGGCGCCCTTGCTGATGCCGGTGATGGTGACCGTGGCGCCGCCCAGTTGCACCTGCCGGCTGAAGGCCTTGGGCACGGTGTCGCTGGTCATGATGCCCTCGGCGGCGCGCGCGCAGTGGTCGGGCGCCGCATCTGCCAGTGCGGCGGGCAGTGCGGCCTCGATGCGGTCGGTGGGCAGTGGCTCCATGATCACGCCGGTCGAGAAGGGCAGGATCTGCTCGGGCGCCACCTCGAGTTTGCGCGCCAGCGCGATGCAGGTGGAACGCGCGCGGGCCAGGCCGTCGGCACCGGTGCCCGCGTTGGCATTGCCGGTGTTGATGACGATGGCGCGGATGCCGAAGTCGCGTGCCAGGTGGTCGCGGCAGACCTGCACCGGTGCGGCGCAGAAGCGGTTCTGCGTGAACACGCCGCCCACGGCCGCCCCTTCGTCGAGCAGCATCACCGTGAGGTCCTTGCGATTCACCTTTCGCACGCCCGCCTCGGCGACGCCGATGCGCACGCCGGCGACGGGATGGAGGGCGCCGGGATCCGGGGGCGAGAGATGAACGGGCATGGTCGTCGTCGGCCTTGGAAAGATGAAAGAAGGTCGGGTCAGGTCAGCTTGCCGTGGCAGTGCTTGTACTTCTTGCCGCTGCCACAGGGGCAGGGGTCGTTGCGGCCCACCCGCGCGAACGCCGCGGCACCGGCCGGCAGCGCGGCGGCGGCGATGCGGCGCTGGCTCTCCTCGTCGACACGCACCTCGGCCTCGCCGGTCTCGGTCGGCGCGGTGTAGGTGATGTTGGAGATGTTCTCCCCGCGGCTTTCCATCGCATCGGCGGCCTGCTCGAGTTGCTCGCTGGACTGAACGCGCACGTTCATGAGCTGACGGGTCACCTCGTTCTTCACCGAGTCGAGCAGCTGGCCGAAGAGTTCGAAGGCCTCGCGCTTGTACTCCTGCTTGGGCTGCTTCTGCGCGTAGCCGCGCAGATGGATGCCCTGGCGCAGGTAGTCCAGCGCGGCCAGGTGTTCGCGCCAGTGGGTATCGATGCTCTGCAGCAGCACCATCCGCTCGAACTGGGTGAAGTTTTCCTGGCCGACCGACGCCACCTTGGCGTCATAGGCGGCATTGGCGGTGGCGACGACCTTCTCGACCACGTCCTCGTCCGACACGGCGCTGGAGGCCTCGACCTCCTTGACCAGGGGCAGCTCGATGCCCCAGTCGTTGGCCAGCGCCTGCTCCAGGCCCGGCAGGTCCCACTGCTCCTCGACCGACTCGGCCGGCACGTGCTGCCGCGCGAGGTCGGTGAAGCAGCCTTCGCGCAGCGCCGCGATCTGGGCCGTGAGGGCCGTGGCATCGAGGATTTCGTTGCGTTGCTGGTAAATGACCTTGCGCTGGTCGTTGGCCACGTCGTCGTACTCGAGCAGCTGCTTGCGCACGTCGAAGTTGCGGGCCTCGACCTTGCGCTGCGCGCTCTCGATGCTGCGCGTGACGATGCCGGCTTCGATGGCTTCGCCGTCGGGCATCTTCAGGCGCTCCATGATGGCGCGCACGCGATCGCCCGCGAAGATGCGCATCAGCGGATCGTCCAGGCTCAGGTAGAAGCGCGAGGAGCCCGGGTCGCCCTGGCGGCCCGAGCGGCCGCGCAGCTGGTTGTCGATGCGGCGCGACTCGTGGCGCTCGGTGGCGATGATGCGCAGACCGCCGAGCGAGGTGACGAACTCGTGGTCCTTCTGCCAGTTGGCGCGCAGGTCCGCGATCTCGGCCTGCTTGGTCGCCTCATCCTTGCTGTCGTCAGCCTCGATCGCCTCGACGATCTTCTCCACGTTGCCGCCCAGCACGATGTCGGTGCCGCGGCCCGCCATGTTGGTGGCGATGGTGATCATCTTGGGCCGCCCGGCCTGGGCGACGATGTCCGCCTCGCGTGCGTGCTGCTTGGCGTTGAGCACCTGGTGCGGCAGGTCGGCCTGGGTCAGGAGACCGTCGATGATCTCGGAGTTCTCGATCGACGAAGTGCCCACCAGCACCGGCTGGCCACGCTCGTAGCACTCGCGGATGTCCTGGATCGCAGCGTCGTACTTTTCCTTGGTGGTCTTGTACACGCGGTCGAGCTGGTCGTCGCGCTTGCTCGGGCGGTTGGGCGGAATGATGACGGTCTCGAGGCCGTAGATCTCCTGGAACTCGTAGGCCTCGGTGTCGGCCGTGCCGGTCATGCCCGCCAGCTTGTTGTACAGGCGGAAGTAGTTCTGGAAGGTGATCGAGGCGAGCGTCTGGTTCTCGGCCTGGATGTCCACGCCTTCCTTGGCTTC
>JAFEEH010000117.1 GCA_018241185.1 Pseudomonadota bacterium
AACTCGTGTTCATCACCGGGTTGTTGGTCCCGATGGCGCAGGTCTCGCTCATGCCCCAGCCCTCGATCATGGCGCAGCCCGTCACCTCCATCCAGCGCTGCGCCGTGCCCTCGGACGCCGCCATGCCGCCCGCCTGAGAGACGAAGAGGCTGGAGAAGTCGACGGTCTTGAATTCCGGATGCATGAGCAGCCCGTTGAAGAGCGTATTGACCGCCGGCAGCATGTGGAATGGGCGCTTCTTCAAAACCGCGATGAACTTGCCGATGTCGCGCGGGTTGGGGATCAGCGTCAGGTGCGAGCCCTGGCGGATGGCCAGCAGCGAAAGTGTCAGCGCGAAGATGTGGTAAAGCGGCAGCGCGGCGATGCTGTTGACCTTCGACAGGTCGCCTGCGCGCGCAAGCGCAGGCGTGAACCAGGCTTCGGCCTGCAGCGTGGCCGCCACGATGTTGCGATGCGTGAGCACCGCGCCTTTCGAGCGCCCGGTCGTTCCGCCCGTGTACTGCAGGAAGGCGATGGAATCGAGCGTCGACGTGTCGGGCGCCGCGAGCGGGCGGCCATGGCCTGCCGCCATCGCCTTCGGCCACGGCGTGACCGTGCGGCCGCCGCCCACGGGCAGCTTGAACGGAGGCACCATCTTCGCGAGGTGCCGCACGGCCGCCGTGATCCATTTGCCGTACACCCCGCCGAGCTGGTCGCCCATCGCCGTGACGAGCACATGTCGAACGGCGGTCTTCGCGATCACCTGCTCCAGCGTGGCCGCGAAATTCTCGAGGATGACGATTGCCGTCGCACCCGAGTCGTTCAGCTGGTGCTCCAGTTCGCGCGCGGTGTACAGCGGATTGACGTTGACGCAGGTGTAGCCGGCCCGAAGCACACCCACCATCGTCACCGCGAACTGCGGCACGTTGGGCAGCATGATCGCCACCCGCGCACCCGGCTCCAACCCCAGCGACTGCAGCCACGCACCCAACGTGCGCGAGAGCGCGTCCAACTCGCGGTACGACATCCAGCGTTCCATGCAGACGGAGAACGGCCGCTCGCCGTGACGCTGGAACGCCTCCTCGAACATCTGGCCCAGCGAGCGGTACTGCTCGGGGTGGACGTCGTGGGGCACGCCCTCGGGGTAGTTCTTCAGCGCTGACGGCAGCATGCGTTTCTCCGGTCTCTCTCCTGGGTGGCGGGCATTGTGGATGCGGCGCCGCCGCAGCAGTCCCGGGGCTTGTCCTAAGGAGAAAGCGGTGGCTGTCGCACGTGCGATAGTGAACGCATGATCGCCCGCCTCCAGCGCGCGCTGCTCGTCGTCGCCGCCTTGGTCGTTGCCGCCTGGTGCGCGTACTGGGTGCGTCGCGCGCCCGCGCTTGCCTTGATGGGTTTTGTGGCTGCAGTCCTTGCCCACACGGCGTGGCTAGCTATCGAATTCATAGCATGCTGGCGTGTGAATCGCCGTCATTTTCCCGCTCCTCGTGCCGCCGCGCTGTTGCGCGCGTGGGTCGCCGAGAGCCGGCTGGCCGTGCAGGTCTTCGGCTGGTGGCAGCCCTTTCGTGCAGATGCCGTCCCCGACCAACTGCCACACGGCGACGGGCGCCGGGGCATCGTCTTCATTCACGGCTTCTGCTGCAACCGCGGGTTCTGGACGCCCTGGCTGCGTGCGTTGCGCCGCGAAGGCCGCGCCTATGTGGCCGTGAACCTGGAGCCGCCCTTCGGCTCGATCGACCGCTATGTCGACACCATCGAGGCCGCCGTGCAGCGCGTGCGCGGCGCAACCGGCCAGGCGCCGATGCTCGTGTGCCACAGCATGGGCGGTCTGGCGGCGCGGGCCTGGTGGCGCGAACACGGGTGCGCGGGGGTGGTGCATCGCATCGTCACGCTCGGCACGCCGCACGCGGGAACGTGGCTGGCGCGCTTCGGCCGTTCGGCCAATGGCCGCGAGATGCGCATCGGCGGCGAATGGCTCCAGCGCATGGCGGCGGATGCGGAGGGTACGCGCCAAGTGCGCTTCACCTGCTGGTACTCCAACTGCGACAACATCGTCTTTCCCACGCCGACGGCCACGCTGCCCGGTGCCGACAACCGCCCGGCCCATGGCCTGGCGCACGTCGAAATGGCTTTCGACGCCCGGGTGATGCGCGAGACGCTGGCCCTGGCGGACGCGGACTAGGGAGTGAGCCGCATGCCAGGGCCGCAATCAGCGTGCCTGCTCACTTGAGCCAGCGATCCATCGTGCGCTGGAAGTCCCCGCCCGCCTGCTGCAGATGCAGCCATTGGTCGACGTAGGCCTTGAAGGACACATCGTCGCGCGGCAGCATCCAGGCCATCTCGCCGTACTGCAGCGGTTTGTCGGGATTGACGGCGCACAGCCCCGGCTTGAGCCGGCTCTGCACGATGGCTTCGGCAGACTCGGTGACGAACACATCGGCGCGGCCCGCCAGCACCTCGTCGAAGATGGTGATGTTCTCGCCGTGCAGCGTCAGCTTCGCCTGCTTGAAGTTGGCGCGCGCGAAGCGCTCGTTGCTGCCGCCCGGATTGAAGATCACGCGCGTGGTCGGCTTGTCGATGTCGGCCACCGTCTGGTATTTGCGCACGTCGGCGCAGCGCACGATAGGCGTCTTGCCGTTGACCATGTACGGTGCGCTGAAGAAAGCGCGCTTTTGCCGCTCTGTCGTCACCGAGATGCCGCCGACGGCGATGTCGCACTTGCCGGCCGCCAGGTCCGGCAGCAGGTTGGCCCATGTCGTCTTCACCCACTCGGGCTTCGCGCCCAGGCTGTTGCTGAAGCTGGCCATCAGGTCGACATCGATGCCCTCGTAGCTGCCGTCGGGCTTCTGGAAGCTGAACGGCTTGTAGTCGCCGGGCGTGCACACCCGCAACTGCGCGGCCTTCTGCACGGCGTCGAGATGCGACGTCGCAGCGGAGGGGCCGCCCGGGGTGGCGCAGCCCGCCAGCAACAGGGCCGACAGGGTGAAGGCGGCGGTCAGGGCATGGGCAAGGCGGCGTCGGTGCATGCGGGCTCTCCCTCGAAAGGCGGGTATGACAGATGGACGGGGCCGCCATTGTGCGGCCCCGCGGGTCTGTCGCGGAGCCACGCCCGCTGCCGCCCCGTCCGGTTGCCACAGCGCCACGCCCCACTGGCATTTCGTCACCAATCGGGCCACAGTTGTCCCAAGAGTGTCCTCGACCCCCGTGGATGATTAGGGAAAACCCTAAAATCCCAGCCATGCGTACCTTTCAGGCCATTTCCCAAGCCCTTGTCGGTGCCGGCAGTTTCCTGCGCCCGCCGGTGGTGGAGACGCGCGCGGCCGGCGGGGTCGCGCCGCGCGCTGCACAGCCGGTACTCGTGCCCATCCGCTCGATCGGCCCGCGCGAACGCGGCCGCATCCTCAAGCACCTGCTCGAACTGTCCGAGCGCGACCGCTACCTGCGCTTCGGCTACGCAGCCTCTGACGAACAGATCGGGCGCTACGTCGAGAACCTGGATTTCGAGCGTGACGAGATCTTCGGCATCCACAACCGCCGCCTCGACCTGATCGCGATGGCGCACCTCGCCTTCGCGCCGGGCGACCAGCACCACGACTGCGCAGAATTCGGCGTTTCGGTGTCGGCGCATGCGCGCGGCCGCGGCTACGGCGCGCGCCTGTTCGAACGTGCCGTGGTGTCGGCCCGGAACGAAGGCGTGGGCATGCTCTTCATCCATGCGCTGAGCGAGAACACGGCCATGCTCAAGATCGCTCGCAACGCGGGCGCGAAAGTCGAGCGCAGCGGTTCCGAATCGGAAGCCTTCCTCAAGCTGCCCGAAGCCACTCTCGACAGCCGCATGAACGAGATCGCGCTCGACCACTTCGCGCAGGTCGACTACCAGCTCAAGGCGCGCGCCAAGCAGTTCTGGTCCTTCCTGTCGGGGCTGCAGGAAGTGCGCAGCGGCGTGCGCGAAGCGCGCGACCGCACTTCGCCCTGAAGCCGCGCACCGAGGCCCGATCCGGCCTGCGGTCGCGGTGTCACGGGGCTTCCGGTATCCTTGCCCTTCCCCAACTACCGCCCTCCCGCAGTGGCAGACCCCCATCCTGAGCGCGCCTCCGCATCCCGCGAAGACAAGCGCAGCTTTCTCCAGAAGCTCGTCGAATTCATCAACCCGGGCCCCGACTCCCGCGACGAGCTGATCGAAACCCTGGCCGACGCGGAAGACAACGACGTCATCGGCGCCGAGTCCCGCGTGATGCTCGAAGGCGTGCTGCGCATGGCCGACATGACGGCTGGTGACGTGATGGTGGCCGCCCCGCGCATGGACCTGGTGGACATCGACGCACCGTACGAGGCGCTGATCCACCTGATCATCGACACCGCGCACTCGCGCTTCCCGGTGTACGAGGGCGACAAGGAAAACATCATCGGCATCCTGCTCGCCAAGGACCTGCTCAAGCTGCAGCGTTCGCCCGAGCTCAACATCCGTGCGTTGCTGCGGCCCGCCACCTTCGTGCCCGAGAGCAAGGGCCTGAACGACCTGCTGCGCGAGTTCCGCGGCAACCGGCAGCACCTGGCCGTGGTCATCGACGAATTCGGCCGCGTGGCCGGCCTGATCACCATCGAGGACGTGCTCGAGCAGATCGTCGGCGAGATCGAGGACGAGTTCGACATCGCCGAGGACGAGGGCGACATCTTCGGCCTGGCCGACCACACCTACCGGGTGAGCGGCGACACGCCGATCGAGCGCGTGGGCGAGGCCTTCGGCATCACCTTCGACGAAGAGCAGCTCAGCGAGGACTTCGACACCATCGGCGGCCTGATCGCGCACGAGATGGGCCACGTGCCCAAGCGTGGCGAGCGCTACACGGTGGGCGGCTTCGACTTCGTCGTGCTGCACACCAAGGGCGGCGCCGTGCGCTGGTTCAAGGTCTCGCCCGCCCGCGGCGAAGACGCGGCCGATTGAAAGCGACCCTGCTGCGCGCGCTGGGCTTCGGCGCCGCCGGCCTGGCGCAGGCCCTCTCCATCGCCAGCCCCTGGAACGGCCAGCCGCAATGGTGGCTGCAGCTGCTGTCCCTCGCGGGCCTGGTCGCACTGCTGGATGGCCTTCGCGGCGAAGGCGCCGGCTGGCGACGCGCGGGCCTCTGGGGCTGGCTCTTTTCCACCACCTGGCTCACGGGCACTTTCTGGTGGCTGTTCATCTCGATGCACACCTACGGCGGATTGCCTTCGCCGCTGGCCGCCATCGCGGTGCTCGCGCTCGCGGCGGGGCTGGGCCTGTACTACGCCGCCGCCTGTGCGGCCTTCGTGGTGTTCGCGCCCGCCAGCCGGGCGCGCGCCGTTCTCTTTTTCGTCGCGCTCTGGCTGCTGGCCGAACTGTTGCGCAACAGCTGGTTCACCGGTTTTCCGTGGGGCGCGGGCGGCTACGCGCATGTCGACGGGCCGCTGGCGGGCGACGTGCCCTGGCTGGGTGTGTACGGCGTGGGCGCGGTGGCGTCGGCGGTCGCTGCTGCCGTAGGCCTGGCGTGGCGCGCGCCGCGTCGCGCGCGAGGCTGGAGCGCCGGCGCGGCCGCCTTGCTGCTGGCGGCGCCGCTCGGGCTGGCCCTGTTGCACGACGACGGCGGTGAAGCGAACGCGCGCGGCCACCTGGGCGTGGCGCTCCTGCAAGGCAACATCCCGCAGGACGAGAAGTTCATTCCCGGCAGCGGCATCGCAACGGCGTTACGCTGGTACGGTGAGCAACTGGCGGCGCCAAAGGCTTCGCTCACGATTACGCCGGAAACCGCGATCCCGCTGCTGCCCTCACAACTGCCGGCTGGCTATCTGCAGGGCATCGCCGAACGCTATCGCACTGGCGAGCAGGCGGCCATCGTTGGCTTGCCACTGCGCAATGCAGCTACCCGAGGTTCCTTGTCGGAGGTCATTGGCCCGACGTATAGCAACGCCGTCTTGGCCTTCGCGCCCGGCCAGTCCACGCCTTACCGCTACGACAAGCACCACCTCGTGCCCTTCGGCGAATTCATCCCCACCGGCTTTCGCTGGTTCATCGACATGATGAACATCCCGCTGGGCGACTTCGCCCGCGGCGCGCTGCCGCAGCCGCGCTTCGACTGGCAGGGCCAGCGCATCGCGCCGAACATCTGCTACGAGGATTTGTTCGGCGACGAGATCGGCGCGGCCTTCCGCGATGAAGCGACGGCGCCCACGATCCTGCTGAACGTGAGCAACATCGCCTGGTTCGGCGACTCGATCGCCATCGACCAGCACCTGGCCATCTCGCGCATGCGCGCGCTCGAGTTCCAGCGGCCGATGCTGCGCGCCACCAACACCGGGGCGACGGCGGTGATCGACCACCGCGGGCGCGTCACGCATCAGCTGCCGCGGCTCACGCGCGGCGTCCTCGAGGCCGAAGTCGAAGGCCGTGCGGGCATCACGCCCTTCGCCTGGTGGGTGTCGCGCGCGGGGCTGTGGCCGCTGTGGGCGCTGGCGCTGCTGGGCAGTGCGATCGGCATCGCGGCGGCGCGCCGCCGTCGCAGCTGAAGGCGGTCCGCTTTACTATCAAATCGATAGCTGGTGCCGCCCGTCCAGTGGGCGTAGAAGGCCGATTTTATTTGCGAAATTGCTAAGACAAATCTTAGTGAATTCTCAAGCCGCCACCGGCCAGCCGCGCAGCTTGCCCGGGTTGAGCAGAGCGAGCGGATCGAAGCGCGCCTTCATCGCCAGGATCTCCGGCGGCAGGTCGCCGCCGGCCTTGCCGTCCTCGACGACGAAGACATGCGGGTTGTTGATGCGCACGCCATAGTCGCGGTGCTCCTGGATGATCTGCGCGAGGCGCTCCTCGGTGCTGAAGCGCACCAGCTGCAGCGCGCTGCAGTTGATCAGGCCATCCATGCCGCGCAGGAACTCGGCGTGCATCAGCACCTCGCCGGCGTAGCGCTGGCTCAACTCGGTGATCTGCTGCACGTACTGGCCCGGCGTGAAGCTGGTCTGCAGGTAGGTCAGGCCCTTGTCGATGCGCAGCGCATGCAGCGTGGTGTGGTTCCAGGTGAACTCCATCAGCGTGCGATTGCTCTTGTGCACCTCCTCGGCCGTGCGGCGGTAGGTCACCGTGCCGCCATGCGCGGCCACCAGTTCCTTCAGGGCCTCTTCGCCGCCCTCGGCCACCAGCGAGAGCACGGCGTGGCAACCGCGCGGCAGGTACTCCGACAACTGGCCCAGGTGGTCGGACACCGGGCTCGCGAAGAAGGCGACCTCGCGCTTGGCCAGGCCCGGCGCGCGCGCCAGTGCATCGCCGAAAGCCAGCGCGGCGTCGAAGTCGGTGAAGGTGGTCAGCGTCTCGAGCCAGGGCTGCGCGGGCGCCAAGCCGATCTCCAGCTCCAGCACCAGGCCGTTGGTGCCCCAGAGGTGGTGCATGCGCATCGCTTCGGCGCCGCGCAGCTCGATCACCTGCGGCTCGGGCTCGATGGTCATGGCTTTCACGCCCAGCACGTTGCCCGGCGCCGCCAGCGGGCCGTAGTTGATCGAGCCCACGCCGCCGAAGCCGCCGCCGAAGAGGCCGCCCAGCGTGGCGCTGCGGTAGGTCGAGGGCATGCAGCGCAACTCCTGGCCCTGCGTGCGCGCCTGCTTCTCGATGTCGTTAAGGCGGATGCCGGCTTGCGCGCGCGCCACGCCGGGGCGCACCCACAGCAGCTGGTTGTAGCCGGTCATGTCGAGCACCACGCCGCCGGCCAGCGGCGTGGTCTGGCCGTAGTTGCCGGTGCCGCTGCCGCGGATGGTGATCGGCACCTTCAGGCGGGCGCAGGCGCCCACCAGGCGGCGGATCTCGTCCTCGGTGCGCGGGCGCACCACGCTGTCGGCCAGCTTGCCGTCGAGCTGGCGCTTGAGCACCGGGCTGAACCAGGAGAAGTCCTGCGACAGCCGTTCGATGCGGCCGGGATCGGTGATCCAGTCCAGCTCGGGCAGTTCGAGGTGCAGCTGTTCGATGGGGGTCACGGGGGCATTCATGCGGAGAGAAGGAAGGGGTCAGTCTTGGGACAGTTCGCTGGCGTGCCACGAACCGAGGGCGGCCTTGGTCGCCCAGGCCATGAGCGCGAAGAGCGCCACGCCGGTGAGCGAGATCAGCAGCAGCGCGGCGAACATGCGCGGGATGTTGAGCTGGTAGCCGGCCATGAGGATCTGGTAGGCCAGGCCCGTCGCCGCGCCGCCGGTGCCGGCGACGAACTCGGCCACCACCGCGCCGATCAGCGCCAGCCCGCTGGAGATGCGCAGGCCGCCGAAGAAGTAGGGCAGCGCGCTCGGGATACGCAGCCGCACCAGCGTCTGCAGACGCGTCGCGCGGTTCATCTTGAAGTACGCCTGCAGGTCGGGGTCGATGCTGCGCAGGCCCAGCGTGGTGTTGCTGATGATCGGGAACAGCGCCACCAATGTCGCGCAGATCACCAGCGAGGCCGTCGGGTCCTTGACCCAGATGATGATCAGCGGCGCCACGGCCACGATCGGCGTGACCTGCAGCAGCACCGCATACGGGAACAGCGCCGTCTCGATCAGGCGGCTCTGAACGAAGACGAAGGAGATGAGCACGCCCACCACCGTGGCAACCACGAAGGACAGCACGGTGATCTTCAGCGTCACCAGCAGGGCCATGCCCAGCGTGGCCCAGTCGGTGAAGAGCGTCTTCATCATCAGCGCCGGCGAGGGCACCAGGTAGGGCGGCAGTTCCATGCCCACCACCAGCGCCTGCCACGCGCCGATGAGCACCAGGCCCACCAGCACCGGCAGCAGGACGCGCTGAACGCGGGGCTGTCGCAGCAGGGGCACGGGGGCGGCGGGGCGGGGCGGCTGGCTGGGGGCGGGTGCGATCACGGCGGGGCTCGGTGCGGGGGCGGAAGAGGAGGCAGAGGCGTCGCGCGAGGCGACCGGCGCGTTCCAGGTGATGCTCATGACAGCGCCTCTTCCTCGTTGGCCTGGCTGGCCGCCAGCAGGCTGCGCTGCAGGTGCTTGGCGTAGTGGGTGAACTCGGGGCTCACCATGAAGTCGGCGCTGCGCGGGTAGGGCGCGTCGATGCGCACCTCTTCCACGATGCGGCCCGGGCGCGCGGCCATCATCACCACACGGCTGGAGAGGAACACCGCCTCGTGGATCGAGTGCGTGACGAACACCACCGTCAGCTTCTTCTTGCGCCACAGCTCCAGCAGGTCGGCGTCGAGCTTGTGGCGCGTGATCTCGTCGAGTGCACCGAAGGGCTCGTCCATCAGCAGCAGGTTGGGCTGCACGACGAGCCCGCGCGCGATCGACACGCGCATCTGCATGCCGCCCGAGAGCGCACGCGGCAGCGCCTTGGCGAACTTGGCCAGCCCCACCAGTTCCAGCGCCTCGGCCACGCGGGCGTCGGCCTCGGCGCGCGGCACCTTGGCCAGGTCCAGCGGCAGGCGCACATTGGCCTGCACGCTGGCCCAGGGCATCAAGGTGGGCGACTGGAAGACGAAAGCCATCTTCTTGGTGTCACTGTCCTGCGCGGCCGCCACCGGCTTGCGCCACAGCAGCAGCCGGCCGTCGGTGGGCTCCAGCAGACCGGCCACCATCTTCAGCAGCGTGCTCTTGCCGCAGCCCGAGGGGCCGAGCAGGGTGACGAACTCGCCCTCCTGGATCGTGAGGTCGACCGGCTGCAGCGCGATCGTGCCGTTGGGATACGTCTTCTGCGCCGAGAGGACCTCGATCGCAGGCACGGGGGCGGTGTCGTTCATCGCGTTCTCACTGAGTTCTGGCGGACTTGCAGTCGCTCGACTGGAACCGTTCGGGCTGAGCCTGTCGACGCCTCGCGCGGCGCTTCGACAAGCCCAGCGCGAACGGATGGATGGGTTCAACCCGATCGCGCACGGGGCGCTCAGGGCAAGACCTTGGCGGTCTTGATGAAGCTCAGGTCGAAGGCCTGCGCCAGGTCCACTTTGCTGCCGTCGATCAGGCCGGCCGACACGGCGAAGTCGTAGTTCTGCTTCACCCGCGCCTCGGTCATGGTGCCGATGCCCTGCTTGAGCGCGTCGCCGCTGGCGACGATGCCCATCTCCTTGAGCTTGGCCACGCTGTACGCGAGCTGCTCGTCGGTCATGTTGGGGTTGTCCTTCTTGATGAGCGCGTTGGCCGGCGCCGGGTCCGCGAGGTAGGACTTCCAGCCCTCGGCCGTGGCCTTCACGAAACCGTCCACCGCCTTGCTGCGCTCCTTCACCGTCTTGTCCATGCACGAGATCGTGGTGGCGTACGAGGGATAGCCGTTGTCCGCGAGCAGGAAGGTGTTGGCCTTGACGCCCGCCTTCTGCACCGCGAAGGGCTCGGAGGTGAGGTAGCCCTGCTGCACCACGTTCTTGTCGGCCACGAAGGGCTGGATGTTGAAGGTGTAGGGGCGGGTCTGCGCATCGGTGAAGCCGAACTTGGCCTTCAGCCAGGCGTAGTAGCCGCGCTGGGCCGAGGGCGCGATGAGGATCGTCTTGCCCTTCATGTCGGCCAGGCTCTTGACGTCCTCGTGCGCGATGAGCACCTGCGGGTCCTTCTGGAACAACGCCGCCACCGTCACCACCGGCAGGCCGCCGCTGCGCGCGATCATCATCTGGAGGTCGCTCGAACCCATGATGCAGTCGGCCTGGCCCGCGCCCATGATCTGCAGGATGTTGACCTGCGGGCCGCCCATCTTGATGGTCACGTCCAGGCCGTACTTCTTGTAGATGCCCGTGGCCACCGCCTGGTAGAAGCCGCCGTGCTCGGCCTGCGCGTACCAGTTGGTCATGTAGGTGAACTTCTCCTGCGCGTGGGCGCCGGTGGCGGCCAGGCCGAGCACGGTGGTGCCCAGGGCCAGGGCGGCGCGGGCGGCGAAGCGGGTGATGCGAGGGGTCAAGGCAGGGCTCCTGGAAAAGTCAGACAAATCAGTGCAGGGAGAGGAAAGTGCGGAAAGGGTGCGGCCGGGCGTCAAGCAAGAGCCGGACCGCGCGCGGATTCGATGTGACCGGTGTACTGCCCGCGCTCCCAGGTGGCTTCGTCGCGCACCACCCAGCGCAGCTGGTACAGCTCGGTGAGCGCCTGCACCCAGCTGTCGGCCAGCGTGCTCAGGATCTCTTCGCCCTGCTCGCGCGTGGCCGAGGTCGGGTCGCCGATGACGCCGGTGGGGCCGAAGTCGCGCGCCGTCCAGGCGCAGGCCGGCCGGCCATCGGCCGACAGCAACTTGATCGGGAAGGGCGGCGGGAAGTTGGCGACCGCGCGCTCCATGTGCACCGTCTCGGGCGCCAGCGCCAGCATCAGCGCGGTCTCCGAATGGCCGGCATGCATCGCGAGCCTCTTCTCCTGCTCGCTGACCTGCTTGCTCGCGGCGCTGGGCAGGCGCGACACGCCGTGCGGCACGACCACGAAGTCGCCGTGGCGCAGGCGCAGCTCGCGCGCCGCCATCTCGAGCACCTGCGGCTGGCCGCCGTGGCCGTTGGCGAACAGCAGCTTGCGAAAGCCCGAGCGGTACACCGATTCGCCCACCTCGACGATGGTCGACAGCAGCGTCGTGCCGGTCAGCGTCATGGTGCCGGGGAAGTGCAGGTGCTCTTCCGACTTGCCGTAGGTGATGGTGGGCAGCGCGAAGGCGCGCACCTCGGCGGGCAGGCGCTCGAGCGCCTTGCCCATCACGCCCGAGGAGATCACGCTGTCGACCGAGCAGGGCAGGTGCGGGCCGTGCTGCTCGATCGCGCCGCAGGGCAGCACGATCACGGTGTTCTCGCGGTCGGGCAGCGCGTCGATCTCGGTCCAGCTCAGGTAGGGCAGGAAGCGGTGCGGAGGGATGTAGCCGTGGAGCATGGCGTTGGGTTCTCAGGTGAGGGCAGGAATCGGCAAGGCCGCGCCGGCCATCCGGCCGGCGGGCAGGTCGCCGTGCACGACGCGGCCGTCGCGCAGCACCACGCGCCGCGCGGTGCGCGAGGGGAAGCCGTGCGCATCGGCATCGTGGAAGAGCACCAGGTCGGCCGGCGCGCCGGCCAGCGTGGGTTGCGCGGCGGGCGCGCGGTCGAGCCAGTCGCCGCGGCAGATCGCCTCGGACCAGGCGTCGAAAGGCGCGGGCAATTGAGCCACCAGCGCACCGGTCGCCAGCGCGTCGATGGGGTCGTAGCTGCCGACGCGGCAGAACGGGTCCTGCACGTTGTCGCTGGCCAGCAGCAGCGGGATGCCGCGCTCGCGCGCTTCCTTCACCAGCGTGAGGCCACGCTGGCGCGGCGTGCGGCCGGTGACGGCGTCCTGCAGCAGCAGGTTGGTGGCGGGCAGCGACACCAGCGTGATCGGCGCGCGTGCCACGGCGTCGAGCGTGGCCAGCGCCGCGGCCTCGTCCTGCGCAGCCAGCGCGCAGACATGGCCGCAGACGATGCGGCCGTCGAAGCCGATCTCCTGCGCGATGCGGGCGATGGTCGCCAGGCCGTGCGCCGAGGGCTCGAGCTCCTCGTCCACATGCAGGTCCACGTCGAGCCCATGGCGCTGCGCGGCGAGCAACAGCTGGCGCAGGCCGGCTTCGTTCCAGTGCGCGGTGTGAACGAAGCCGCCCAGCAGCGCATCGGGCCCGCTCGTGGCCACGCTGCGCGCCAGGCGCTCGGCCTCGGCGGCGTCCTCGAAGAAGGCCAGGCGCATGAGGCTCACGCGTTCCAGCCGGATGCGGCCGCGCCAGTCCTGCGCCAGCTCGCGCAGCACGGGCCAGGCGACGGGCGTGCGATCGGCCTCCCACCAGTCGACGTGGGTGCGCAGGCGTGTGCTGCCGGCTTCGAAGGCCCACTGCAGGGCCCGTTCCGCGCGCTGGCGCACGTCGGCGGCCGTCCAGCCCGCGCGGTCGGCCAGCATGGCGTCGATGGCGCCGAGCAGGCCCGGTTCGATGTGGCGGATGCGCGGTAGCGTGAAGGTCTTGTCCAGGTGCACGTGGGCGTCGACGAAGCCGGGCAGTGCGAGGGCGCCTTGCACGTCCCAGTCGCCATGGCCGGCGCGGCCGAGCGAAGGTCGAACCGAGGTGAAGCGCCCCTGCGCCAGCGAGAGGCGCGCCAGCGCCGGCGCGCCCACGCCGTCGACCGGCCAGTCCGCCGGCAGCAGCCAGCGCGGCAGGCGCACGCGTTCGAGGGCGGCGGGCACGTTCATGCGAACCTCGCCATCGCCTGCCCGACACGGGCCTTGAAGCGCTCGAGTTGCGAGCGCGTCGCCACGTTCATGTGGTAGTGGGCGTGGTAGTCCACGCGCGCCTGCTGGGCCGTGAGGCGCTTCATGTAGCGCGTGACCATCTTGCGCGGCGGGTCGCCCATGTACCAGGCCATCCAGCGCGGCCGCCCGTAGGTGACGACGGCGCTGATGCGCTGGATGTTGGTGAGCATCGGCTTGACGTTGGCCGGGTCCGACAGGTCGAAGGCGACGCCGGGCATCAGCAGCCGGTCGAACCAGCCCTTGAGCATGGCGGGCAGGCCGAAGCACCAGGTCGGGAAGCAGAAGACGATGGCCTCGGCCCGGTGCAGGCGGTCGATGTAGCCCTGCAGCGGTGCGCGGTTGGCGGGCACGTCGTGGTAGCCCAGCCGCTCCTCGCGCGACATCACCGGATTGAAGCCTTCGGCGTACAGGTCGCAGTCGTCGACCTCGTGCCCGGCACCGCGCAGCTGCTGCACCACCTCGGTGTGGAGGGCGGCGGCGAAGCTGGTTTCGACCGGGTGGCAGTAGACGACAAGCACGCGCATGGGACTTTGACCGCTTAATCAGAGCAACTGGTCAGATTTGCTTGCAAAGCGCGTGCCAGCGGGAGTGCACCGGTATGGGGATGAGCGGATGCTCTGCCCTGGCGTGCTGGAAGTTGAAAGTGCAATCGGGCTGTGGCGCCCGCTGTGTCTGCGTTGCGGCCGAAATCGTCACGTTCGTTACTTTCTTGGATGGGCTTGCGTTGGGCTCTTGATGGGGACCGATTCCGGCGCTGCCGGTGGATCGGCCGGCACGACCGGCTGGGGCGCTGGCGGCGGCCGCGGGCCTGCGTTCTTCGGCTCAGGCTCGCGCTGACCGGCTTGTCGTGCTGTCTGTGTGCTCGCTGTCCATCGACGTGCTCGAGGCACTGCACGGCGCCGCGAATGGCGCCTGCGCCCGCAGGCCCACGACCACCGCCCTGAACCGCTGCGCTTCATCCCT
>JAFEEH010000118.1 GCA_018241185.1 Pseudomonadota bacterium
GTGCGTTCGCGGGCGCGGTGGGCATCGCGCTCGCCGACGTCGTGCTCGCGCTGGCGGCCGCCAGCGGCGTGGCGGCGCTGATGGCGGCCTGGGCGCCGGCCTTCGACCTGCTGCGCTGGGCCGGTGCGGCCTACCTCGTGTGGCTGGGCGTGCAGGCGCTGCGCGCCGGCACGCCGGGCGCGCGTGCGGCCAACGCACCACCCGCCGGCCTTGCGCGGGTCACGCGCATGGGCTTCGTCAACACGCTGATGAACCCCAAGGCGCTGGTCTTCTTCATCGTCTTCCTGCCGCAGTTCGTGCATCCGGCGCAGGGATCGGTGAGCGCACAGATGGTGCAGCTCGGTGCGGTGATGTCGGGGGTGTCGCTGCTCTTCAACACCGCGCTGGGCAGCGCCGCGGGCGTCATTGCACGGCGCGTGGCCGCCAGCGAGCGCGGCGCGCGCCTGCGCCAGCGGCTGCTCGCGGGCGTGATGTTCGGGCTGGCGCTGCGGCTGCTGGTGATGGCGCGCCCGGCTGCTGTGTGAGTCCTCCTCGTCTTTCTTCATTCCATCCCATGAACGTCCAGCACATCGCCGCCTTTTCCGACGACACGCGCGGCGGCAATCCCGCCGGCGTGGTGATCGGCGACAGCCTGCCGCCCGACGCGCAGATGCAGCAGCTCGCGACCGAGCTCGGCTATTCCGAAAGCGTGTTCGCGGCCCCGCTGCCGGATGGCGGCTGGCGCGTGCGCTACTTCTCGCCCGCCGCCGAAGTGCCCTTCTGCGGCCACGCCACCATCGCGCTCGGTGCCGCGCTGGCGCGTGCCCAGGGCGACGGCGTGTTCGACCTCACGATCAACCACGCGCGCATCACCGTCGCGGGCCGCCGCGACGGCGCGCTGGTGAACGCCGCGCTGCAATCGCCACCCACGCGCAGCCAGCCGCTCGCACCGGCGCTGCGGGCCGAGGCACTCGCGCTCTTCGGCCTGGCCGAGGACGACCTCGACCCGCGCCTGCCGCCGGCCCTCGCGCACGGCGGCGCCGACCACTTCGTGCTGGCCCTGCGCAGCCGCGCCGCACTGTCCGCGATGCGCTACGACTTCGACGCTGGCCGCGAACTGATGCAGCGCGCCGGCCTGGCGACCATCGCGCTCGTGCACGCCGAGACGGATCAGCGCTTCCACGCCCGCAACGCCTTCGCCGGCGGCGGCGTGGTCGAGGACCCGGCCACGGGCGCGGCGGCCGCGGCGCTGGGCGGCTATCTGCGCGACCTGGGCTGGCCGCACGGCGGCGCGATCGACATCGTGCAGGGCGAGGACATGGGCGTCGTCTGCCGGCTGCACGTCGACATCCCGCCCGAGGCCGGGGCGTCCGTGCGCGTGTCGGGCACCGCGCGCATGATCTCGGCCTGACACGACTTCAAGGAACACGCGACATGCTCAACATCTGGGGCCGCATCAGCTCGATCAACGTGCGCAAGGTGGTGTGGTGCGCGCAGGAACTCGGGCTCGACTTCCAGCGCACCGAGGCCGGCGGCAAGTTCGGCATCGTCCAGTCCGACGAGTACCGGGCCATGAACCCGAACGCGATGGTGCCGACCATCGACGACGGCGAGGGCGAGGCCCGCGTGGTGCTCTGGGAATCGAACGTGATCGTGCGCTACCTCTGCGCCAGGCACTGGACGTACCAGATGTACCCCGAGCAGCTGCCCGAGCGCTTCGACGCCGAGCGCTGGATGGACTGGCAGCAGACCACGCTCAACCGCGCCAGCGGCGGCGCCTTCGTGCAACTGGTGCGCGTGGCGCCGGAGCAGCGCAATGCGGCCGTGATCGACGAATCCGTGCGCGCCACGGAGCCGCTCTTCGCGCTGCTCGATGCACACCTGGCCACGCGCAGCTTCATGACCGGCGAGCGCTTCACCATGGCCGACATCCCGATCGGCTGCGAGGTGCACCGCTGGTTCGGCCTGCCGGCAGCCGACTACCGCCGCCCGAGCTGGCCGAACCTCGAACGCTGGTTCGCGCAGATGCTGCAGCGCCCCGGCGCGCGCGGCGTGCTCGACCTGCCCCTCGAATGACCCCGCCCCTTCCTCGACCCACCGCTCCTGCCATGCGCTCCCGTCCGTTCCAGCAAGTCGACGTCTTCACCGATACCCCCTACCGCGGCAACCCGCTGGCCGTGGTGCTCGACGCCGAGGGCCTCGACGACGCGGCCATGCAGCGCTTCGCGCGCTGGACCAATCTGTCGGAAACCACCTTCGTGCTGCCGCCCACCGACGCGGCGGCCGACTACCGGGTGCGCATCTTCACGCCCGGTGGCGAGCTGCCCTTCGCTGGCCATCCCACGCTGGGCACCTGCCATGCATGGCTGCGCGCCGGCGGCGCGCCGACGACCCCGGGCCGCGTGGTGCAGCAGTGCGGCGCGGGACTGGTGCAGATCCGGCGCGAGACCGGTCACGCGGCCGGCGAGCGGCTGGCTTTCGCCGCGCCGCCCCTCAAGCGCAGCGCGCCCAGTCCCATGCTGCTGGCCAAGGTCGCGAACGCCCTCGGGTTGAAGGCGGCACAGATCAACGCGGCGCAGTTGCTCGACAACGGCCCCGTGTGGCTGGGCCTGCTGCTGGCCGACGACGAGGCCGTGCTGTCGCTGCGGCCCGACCACCGGGCGCTGCGTGAGTTGGGGCAAAAAGTGGGCGTAGCCGGCGTCCCGCCTGCGGAAACAGCTCCTCTTTTGATAGCAAAATCGAACCGGGAGGCACGCGCTTTCGGCGGTGGTGCCGCCGCGGTCGCCGAACGCGGCACCGCGCCCACCGTGGGTCTGGAAGTGCGCGCCTTCGCCGCGCCCGTGGGCGTCGACGAGGACCCGGTCACCGGCAGCCTCAACGCCGGCCTGGCGCAATGGCTGATCGCCGATGGTCACCTGCCCGCGCGCTACGTCGCCGGCCAGGGCCAGTGCCTGGACAGGGACGGCCGCGTCTTCATCGAGCGCGACGCGGCCGACCAGGTGTGGGTGGGCGGACATTCGGTGAGCTGCGTGGAAGGCCGGGTGACGCTGTGACGCCCGGCGCGCAGATCGACCACCTCGTCGTGGCCGCCGCCACGCTCGACGAAGGCGTCGCCTGGTGCGAGGCCACGCTGGGCGTCGCGCCTGGCCCGGGCGGCCAACACCCGCTCATGGGCACGCACAACCGGCTGCTGGGCCTGGGCGGCGAGCGCATTCCGCGCTGCTATCTGGAGATCATCGCCATCGACCCGGCGGCCGTGCCCGCGCGTGCGCGCCACCAGCGGCGGTGGTTCGACCTCGACGATCCGGTGCTGGAGGCCGCGCTGGCGAAGGACGGGCCGCGCCTGGTGCACTGGGTGGCGCGCGTGCCGGATGCGCGGGCCGCCGTGCACGCACTCGCCTCGGAGCCGATGCACGTCGACCGCGGCCAGGTGCTGGCGGCGTCGCGCGACACACCGCAGGGTCGGCTGAGCTGGGAGATCACCGTGCGCGACGACGGCCAGCGCCTGTTCTACGGTGCGCTGCCGACGCTGATCGAATGGGGCGCCATGCATCCGGCGGACCACTTCGCCCCCTCTGGCCTGAGCCTGCTGGCGCTCACCGCGACGCATCCGCGGCCGGAGGCGTTGCGGTCGGCGCTGTCGGCCATCGGCGCGCAGGACCTCGTCACCGTCGAAGCCGGTGCGCCGAACTTCGCCGCTCGACTGATGACGCCCAAGGGCCCGGTCACCCTCGAATCGCAAGGACTGTGATGCTTTCATTGCACGACCTCCTCTTCTTCTCCCTCGCTGCGCTGGTGCTGGTCCTCACGCCGGGACCGAACATGATCTATTGCGTCTCCCGCGCGCTGTGCCAGGGGCGCGCGGCCGGGCTGATCTCGCTGGGCGGCGTGCTGCTGGGCTTCGTGGTGCACCTGCTGGCGGCGGCGCTGGGCCTCACCGCCCTGCTGGCCGCCGTGCCCTTGGCCTTCGACGCCATCCGCCTCGCCGGCGCCGCCTACCTGATGTGGCTCGCGTGGCAGGCAGTGCGGCCCGGCGGCACGGCCCCATTCCAGGCGCGCGAACTGCCGCACGATCCACCCGGCAAGCTCTTCAGCATGGGCTTCGTCACCAACGTGCTGAACCCCAAGGTCGCGATGTTCTACCTGTCCTTCTTCCCGCAGTTCCTGCACCCCGAGAAGGGCTCGGTGCTGCTGCAGAGCCTGCAGCTGGGCGTGGTGCAGATCGGCATCAGCGGCGCGGTGAACTGCGCGCTGGTGATGGGCGCGGCGGGCATCACGGCCTGGCTGTCGCGCAGCGAGGCCTGGCTGCGCGCGCAGCGCTGGGTGATGGGCAGCGTGCTCGCCCTGCTGGCGGTGCGCATCGCCTGGCCGGACCGCAAATGAGTGCGGCGCCGATGCAGTTCACCCGCGACGAGATCGCCGATGCGCAGCGCACCGTCTACGCGGCGCTGCCGCCCACGCCGCAGTACGCCTGGCCGCTGCTGGCCGAGGCACTGGGCGCGCAGGTGTGGGTCAAGCACGAGAACCACACGCCCGCGGGCGCGTTCAAGATCCGCGGCGGCCTGACCTACTTCGAGGGGCTGGCGCGCCTGCAGCCGCAGGTGCGCCATGTGATCAGCGCCACGCGCGGCAACCATGGCCAGTCGGTCGGCTTCGCAGCGCGGCGCCACGGCTTGGCGGCCACCATCGTGGTGCCGCACGGCAACTCGGTCGAGAAGAACGCGGCCATGCGTGCGCTGGGCGTGACCCTGGTCGAGCACGGCGACGACTTCCAGGCCGCGGCCGACCATGCGGCGGCGCTGGCGGTGACGCACGGGCTGCACCGCGTCCCCTCCTTCCACCGCGACCTGGTGCGTGGCGTGGCGACGGCGTATGTCGAGTTCTTCGAAGCGCTCGAGCACGCGCCGCCCGAGGTGCTGTTCGTGCCCATCGGCCTGGGCTCGGGCTTCGCGGGCGCGGCGGCGGCGCGGGCCCATGTGGGCGTGAAGACGAAGCTGGTGGGCGTGGTATCGGCACACGCCACGGCGTACCTCGATTCCTTTCGCGCCGGCCGGCCGCTGGATGCACCCGTCAGCACGCAGCTGGCCGACGGCATGGCCTGCCGCACGCCGGTGCCCGAGTCGCTGGCGCTGATCCGACGCGAGGCCGAAGACGTGGTGGCCGTGACCGACGAGGAAGTGGCGTCCGCGATGCGCCTGCTCTACGGCGCCACGCACAACGTGGCCGAAGGCGCCGGCGCCGCCGCGCTGGCCGCGGCCTGGCAGCAGCGCGGGCGCTGGGCCGGCCGGCGGATCGGTGTCGCGCTCACGGGCGGCAATGTCGATGCCGACGTCTTCAGCCGGGTGTTGCAGCCGCCGCCTGCAGCATCTGCGCCAGCAGCTGCGGCTGCACCGGCTTGAACACGACGGCCAGCCCGCTCTCGTAGGCGGAGCGCACGCGCGCCGGCTCGGTGTCGCCGGTGATGAGGATCGCCGGCAGCTCGCGCCCGGCTGCGCGCCGCAGGCGCTGCACGGCCTCGATGCCGTTGACCGCACCGGACAGGCGGAAGTCCACCAGCATCACGTCGAGCGCGGCGCCCTCTCGCGCCACCACGGCCTGCGCCTCGGCGAGGGTGCGCGTCGCGTGCACCGAACTGCAGTAGGGCGCCAGCCACAGGCGCATGGCATCGCCGACGGCGCGCTCGTCGTCCAGCAGCAGCACGTTGGGCCGCCGTGCATCCAGGCTGTGCGTGTGCGAATGCACGGGCTCCAGGTGCATGGGCGTGCTGGTGTCGGCCGCCATCGGCGCCAGCGTGCTGTCGCCGAAGCCCGAAACCGGACCCTGCCCCGCCGCCAGCGGGAGGTCGATCCAGAACGCGCTGCCCCGGCCGGGTACCGAATGCACGCCGGTGCGCCCGCCCAGGAGCAGTGCCAGCCGGCGCACGATCGCCAGGCCGATGCCCAGCCCGTGCGCGGCATCGCGTTCCGGGTTGCCCACCTGGTAGAACTCCTCGTACAGCCGCGGCAGGTGCTCGGCCGCCACGCCGGGCCCCTCGTCGCGCACGGCGATGCGCAGGCCGGCGCCACGGCGTCGCGCCGTGACCAGGATGCGGCGCCCGCCGAGCGCGCGCGGCGCGTGCTTGATGGCGTTGTCGACCAGGTTGGAGAGCACGCGCAGCAGCAGCGCCGCATCGGTGTCGAGCGTGTGGCCACTGGCCTGCACGCGCAGGCTCAGGCCGGCCGCCTCGACGCGCGGGCCCTGGATCTGCGACAGCTGTGCGAACACATCCACCAGCGCCACCGGCTTCGGCACCGCCTGCACGGTGCCGGCATCGATGCGCGAGATGTCGAGCATGGCGTCGAGCAGGTGGCCGACCGAGGCCGTGGCTGCGGCGACCTGCTCGGCCATGGGCCGCGCCGGGTGATCGGCCAGTTCGCGGCGCATCGCGTCCGACAGCAGCGCCAGCGCGTGCACGGGCTGGCGCAGGTCGTGGCTGGCCGAGGCGAAGAAGCGCGTGCGCTCCTCGTTGAGCCGCTCCAGGTCGCCCTTCTGCGCGGTCAGCTGTTCGCTCAGTGCTTCCATCTGGAACTGCATCGCCACGCTGTGGGCGATCATGTGCCGCTGGGCCAGCGCCAGGCGTGCGATCCATGTCGAGAAGAGAACGATGCCCAGGCACAGGAACCAGCCGGCCGGCCCGCCGTGCAGGGCCCCGTACACGGCCATGCCGATGGTCAGCGGAACCAGCCAAGCGGCGATCGCGGGTCGCCACAGCGCCACGGCCGGCACCGACCCCATGAGCATGGCGCACATCGCCACGCCCAGCAGGGCCGCCAGCTCCACGTTCAATGCGCCCGCGGGCAGCAGCAGGAAGGGCGCGAGCCCCCACACGGCCGAGAGCGCCAGCAGTGGCCCGATGTAGGGCCGCTCGCCGCCGGGCGGTCCGTCGGGATGGTCGGCTTCGGGAAAGCGCCGCTCGGTGACGAGCGCGACGGCGAGACGGGCCACCAGGGCCAGAGCGGCCAGCCCCAGCCACAGGAACACGGCACGGCGGTGGGTCAGCGACCAATAGACCCCGGCGACCAGCAGGGCCGACAGGGCGTGGGGAACAAAGGTCTTTCGGGCGAAGGACAGGAGCCGCCGCCGCATCCACCGCTCGACGCGCTCGGCCTGCGCCGGGGGAGCGGGGGTCGCGCCAGCCGCCGAACGTGCACGGCTGCGGGAGAACATGGCCGGGGAGTCTAAGGGCCGGCCTCGCCGCCGCCTGACACCTTCGAAAGGAAAGCGGTTGCAGCGGCCCTGCGCGCGCAAGACATCGCCAAAAATTCAGTGAACTAATTCACGCATCTTGCGCTTTCGTCGCACCACAGCACACAGCAAACGCTCCTGAATTCATAGCTGCCCACGCCCGCTGGACGGGCGCTGCAGCCACTTTCGGCTTGAGCCCGGTGGGGTGCGCCGCTTACCAGCGCACCTTCACCCCCAGGCTGCCGTTGACGCCGCTCTTGGTGCGCGCATCCCCGCCCGAGGCCCACAGCTTGCCCAGCTCGCCGTACACGCTGGTGCTCTGGCTCAGCTGCCAGGTCGCCCCGAGCGCCACCTCGCTGCTCGTGCCGCCCGTCCTCGTCAGGATCGGCGTGCTGGCCGCCGGGCCGATGAAGCTGGTGGTGTCGGTGCCGCTGCTGCGCTTGTAGACGTTCACCCGGGCGTAGGGCTGCAAGGTGCCCATGCCGGTCTGGAACTCGCCCTTGATGCGCACGCCGGCGCGGGCCATCCAGCCGCCATCGGTGTTCTGGTGCACCCAGGCGCCGGTGATGGAGGTGTCGTCCAGGCTCAGGCGCTGGTGCACCAGTTGCAGCTGGGGCTCGATCGTCCAGTTGGGGGCGATATTGAACGCCTGGCCGACTTCGATGGAGGCCAGCAGGCTGTCGCCCTTGCCGCTGCCGGAGAAGGCCAGGGTGGGGTTCACGGTGTAGCGGTGGCGACCGGCCTGCAGCACGCCGTCCACGTACAGGCCGGAGTCGTTCTTCCAGGTGGCGTA
>JAFEEH010000119.1 GCA_018241185.1 Pseudomonadota bacterium
CATCGAAGGGACGCCGGCATACCGCGCCGGGATCAAGCCCAACGACCTGATCACCAAGATCGACGACACGGCCGTCAAGGGCCTGACGCTGAACGAGGCCGTCAAGCGCATGCGCGGTGAGGCGGGCACCAAGGTCCTGCTCACCATCTTCCGCAAGGACGAGAGCCGCACCTTCCCGGTGACGATCACCCGCGAGGAGATCCGCACGCAGTCGGTCCGCGGCAAGGTGATCGAGCCGGGCTATGCGTGGATTCGCCTGTCGCAGTTCCAGGAGCGCACGGTCGACGACTTCGTGAAGAAGATCGACGAGATCTACAAGCAGGACCCCAACCTCAAGGGCCTGGTGCTCGACCTGCGAAACGACCCGGGTGGCCTGCTCGACGCGGCCGTGGCGGTGTCGTCCGCCTTCCTGCCCGCCAACTCGACGGTGGTGACGACCGATGGCCAGCTCGCCGAGAGCAAGCAGGTCTACAAGGCCATCCCCGAGGACTACCAGCGCCGCTCGGGCTCGGACCCGCTGCGCAGCCTGCCGGCAGCCCTGAAGAGCGTTCCGCTGATCGTTCTGGTCAACGAAGGCTCGGCTTCTGCCAGCGAAATCGTGGCCGGCGCCCTGCAGGACCACAAGCGCGCCACGATCATGGGCAGCCAGACCTTCGGCAAGGGCTCGGTGCAAACGGTGCGCCCGCTCGGCCCCGACACGGGCCTGAAGATCACCACGGCGCGCTACTACACGCCCAGCGGCACCTCCATCCAGGCGCGCGGCATCGTGCCGAACGTGCTGGTCGACGAGAGCGCCGAAGGCAGCCCCTATGCCGCCTTGCGCATGCGCGAGGCCGACCTGGAGAAGCACCTGTCCAGCGGCCAGGGTCCCGAGGTGAAGGACCCGGAGCGCGAGAAGGCGCGCGACGAAGCCCGTAAGCGCCTTGAGGAAGAGGCCAAGAAGCCGCCCCAGGATCGCAAGACGCCCGAGTTCGGCAGCGACAAGGATTTCCCGCTGATCCAGGCGATCAACCAGCTCAAGGGCCAGCCCGTGGTGGTGAGCAAGACGCAGGTGATCGTCGAGAACAAGGACGAGAAGAAGGACAACTGAGCGCACACCGCCCTCCCCGCTGCATCGGCCTCCCTCGCGGAGGCCGATCTCTTTGCGGGGGGCTCTGCGATCATCGGCCGCCATGGAAGACGACGACCTGCTGCGCTATTCGCGCCACATCCTGCTGGAGGAGTTCGGCATCGACGGCCAGGCGCGCGTGTCGGCCGCGCACGCGCTGGTCATTGGAGCCGGCGGGCTGGGCTCGCCGGTGGCGCTGTACCTGGCGGCGGCCGGCGTGGGGCGCATCACCCTGGTCGACGACGACACGGTCGACCTGACCAACCTGCAGCGCCAGATCGCCCACACGACGGCGCGCGTGGGGCAGGCCAAAGTGGCGTCGGCGCGGCAGGCTATCCACGCGCTGAATCCCGAAGTGGAGGTGGAGGTGGAATCCGCGCGCGCCGACGCCGCCCTGCTCGCGCGGCGCGTGCCGCAGGCCAAAGTGGTGCTGGACTGTTCGGACAACTTCGCGACCCGCCAGGCAGTGAACGCGGCCTGCGTGGCCCATGGCAAGCCGCTGGTCGCCGGCGCGGCCATTCGCTTCGACGGCCAGTTGAGCGTGTACGAACCGCGCGATCCGCAATCGCCCTGCTACGCCTGCCTGTTCCCGCCGGACGCGCAGTTCGAGGAAACCCGCTGCGCCGTGCTCGGCGTCTTCGGCCCGGTGGTGGGCACCATCGGCACGCTGCAGGCGCACGAGGCGCTCAAGCTGCTGGCGGGGGTCGGCGGCGGGCTGGTGGGCAGGCTCTTGATGTTCGATGGCCGAAGCAGCAGCTTCGAGACGATGCGCGTGCGCCGGGACCCGCGCTGCCCCGTCTGCAGCCAGCGCCACGCGTGACCGAGAAATTGCTACGAAATCAATAGCGGCTTGCGCAGGCTGGACGGGCGCTGGAGCTCATTTTTTCTTGTAACTTCCAGCGCCGACGGTCGTCGACACTTCAAGGCCGAATGGCCTTGGCGCGCGCAGCGCCCTGGCTCGCGCTGCGGCTGTCGGGCGTGCGGGCGTCCTGCAGCACGGCGCCGCAATCCGCGTCCTTGCCCGGTCCGGTTTCGAGCGTGGCCGCCAGCGCCAGCAGCGGATTGATCGTGGCACCCGCCACCACGCCCGCGGCACGCGCCAGGAGCGGCGCCACCTCGACACCCGGGCGCGGGTTCGCAAAGGTGCCGCCGACAGTCAGGGGCGTCCGGATCGACAGGATGCTCTTGCTCTTGGGCTCCGGACGGATCGTGAAGTCCAGCGTTTCCTTGGCCAGGTTGGCCTGCCCGGTGGCGATGAAGACAGCGTTGCTGGTGTCCAGCACCAGCGTGCGACCGTCCATCACGCCCTTGTTCACGTCGAAGGCAACCGCCGCGCAGCGCAGTTGCACGTCCTTGTCGCCACGCACGAGGAACTTGAGGATGTCGCCTCCGACCAGCGTTGCGAACACCGGAAGCAGGTTGCCGAACTGGCCGGCGCCCATCAGCAGGGCCACGTCGCCCGACGCGCCGCCGAGCCAGGTGGCGACGGAACTGCCGGCGCCCGAGATGTTGATCCGCCCGTCGATGCGCCCGACGCTGTTGCCCGAGGCTTCCAGCTTCGGCACCAGCCGTGCCAGTTGCAGCGCGCGCAGGTCCAGCGCTGCACGGATGTCCGCCGGCTGGGTGGCGGCGCCGATGCGGATCGCGCCCACGATCTTGCCGCCCGCGACACCGAGGTCCAGCGGATCGAGGGTTAGCACCGCGTCCTGCAGCTTCACGTGCACGCTGCCGCGGTCCAACGGAATATCACGCACGTTGCGGATGCGATCGGCCGTATAGCGCACGTCGGCGTTCATGGCGCGCAGGCGCTCGAAATCCAGCGGTGTTGTGGGCAGGACCTTGCCGTCGCCGCGCCGGCGCTGGACCTGCTCGACGGTGGGCGGCGGCGCCACGCCGTCCACGGCCTTGGCGCTGCGCTCCGTAGGCGGCAGGCCGATGAGCGGCCCCAGGTCGTCCATGTCCATCACCTTGGAGCCGAGCGTGCCGCTGAGCTTGGGCGTCGCCGCGCCCTGGTCGAAGCTGAGCTGGCCGCCGATGTCCGACAGGCCCAGCCGGCCGGCGATCGATGACACGTCCCACACCTTGCCGCGCTTGCGGATCTCGCCGCGCACGGCGTAGGGCGAGGTCTGCGGCAACGCCACCCCCAGCAGGCCGAACAGATCGCCCAGGGTCTGGCCCTTGAGGTCGAACTTGGCGTCGATGCTGTCCAGTTCGGTCAGCGAGCCCACCGTCCCGCTGGCATTCAGCCGCGTGCGCCCGGCCGCGGCCTTGATCTCGATCGGGAACGGCGGCTGGCCGACCTGGTCGATCTGCAGGACGTTGCCGGTGCGGCCTTCCGCTGTCAGCGGCTGCCGCTGGTAGCGGCCCTTCATGCGGTAGTTCAGCGGCAGGTCGCCGCGGCCTGGATCGAAGCTGAACTCAGCCTGCAGGTCGACGCCATAGGCCGGCGCCAGGAAGTCGAGGGCACCGTTGTCGACCTGGAGCAGGCCGATGGTCGGGACGGTGCCCTTGCCCGCCTCGCCGCCGTCGCCTTTGCCGAGCGCCCACGTGCGACGCCCGTCGGCCTCCATCTGCAGGCCGAGTTGCGGGCCAGCCAGTCGCACGCCGGGGAGGATGACTTTGCCACGCAACAGCGGCCACAGGCGCAGGTCGATGTCCGCGCGGTCGGCCTTCACCAGGTAAGGGGCTCTCGCCCAGGCCGGATTGGCGAACTCGATGCCGTCCAGATGGATGGTCGCCTGCCTCAGTCCCACACTGACATCGAGTCTTCGAGTGATCTCGAAATGACGGCCGGTCTTGTCGCTCACATAGCGGTTGATCGGCCCGCGCAACATGTCCCATGGAAAGAACAGCACCAGCAGAACCAAGCCAAGCAGGAAGACCGCAACTGCGAGCACGACGCGCCGCGCGGTTCGCGAAAGTCCAGGAAGCTGTGCCGGTGCTGTGTTCATGGAATCGCTTCGCCGTCAGCGGCCTACCGCCCTCAACGCGTCCAACGACATCATGACGTCACCCCGGGCGGCATTCGCCAGATGCACATCTGCCATCCCGTTCTCGCCAAGCACCGTCGCCAATGCCGCGAGCAGCGCAAGGGTGCCTACGATGACGAAACCGGATATGCCGTTCATGGCTGTCGATCCTCTTGCATTGGTTGGAAGCTGACTCGGCTCGTAGAGCCCGAGCACCATGCCCGAACAGTTCTCGGGGGATAAGCAAAGCGTAGGAAAACTTGCCAGCACCCCCGGTCAGCCCGGCACCGCAGCCGGTGTGCGCCAAGGCCTACCCTGGGCCCAGGGAGCTGTCAGACCACTCCTACAACTTCAAGCCGCCGAACCTTGCATGCGGTAGCGGGCACAAGCTCGTAGCATGCAGACCATGGTTTTACAGACTGAGGCAAATCAGCTGCAGGGGATGGCGCGGGCTCGAATCCTGTGCTTGGAGCCATGAGCCAAAGACTCAACACTTACATCGTGGAGGACAACCTCACGATTCGAGAAAACCTGGTCGGCACGCTGGAAGAACTGACCGACGTGAACGCCATCGGTTTTGCCGAAACGGAGAACGATGCACGGCGGTGGTTGCGCGATCACGGCGACGACTGGCAGCTGGCGATCGTGGACCTGTTCCTGAAGCAAGGCAGCGGCCTGGGTGTGCTGCAAGCCTGCGCCACACGGAGGCCGCACCAGAAGGTGGTAGTGCTGAGCAACTACGCGACCTCCGACATCCGCAAGCGCTGCGCCCAGCTGGGCGTCGACGCCGTGTTCGACAAGTCCAACGAGATCGACGCATTGGTCGACTTCTGCATTGCGCACAGCCAGCAAGCCGCGACGTCGAGCGATCACCGCCCCTGACCCAAGCCCCTCGCGGCGCATCCGGCCCGCGAAGGCAACACCGCTGAGTGGCTCAGTCGATGAGCTTGTTCTTGAGCGCGTAGTAGGTCAGGTCGCTGTTGGACGACAGGTTCATCTTTTCCATCAGCCGTGTGCGGTAGGTGCTCACCGTCTTCACCGACAACGACAGCGTCTTGGCAATCTCGCCCGCCGTCTCGCCCTTGGCCAGCTTGAGGAAGACCTGGAATTCACGCTCCGAAAGCTGCTCATGCGGCGCCGCATCGTCCTTGCGGTCGAGTTGACGTGCCAGCAGTTCAGCCACCGCGGGCGTGATATAGCGCCGCCCCATGGCGATGGTGCGGATCGCGTTGACGATCTCCAGCGGCTCGCAGTCCTTGTTCAGGTAGCCCGATGCGCCCTGGCGGATCAGGTTCATCGCATAGTGCTCTTCGGGATAACCGCTGAGGATCAGGATGCCGACGTCGGGTGCCTTGGCGCGGATCATCGCCAGTGCGTCGATCCCGCTCTGCCCGGGCATCGACAGGTCCATCACCAACACGTCGAGTTCCGTGGTCCGCACGAGCTCGATGGCCTCGCGTCCGGTGGAGGCCTCGCCCACGACGCGCAGGTCCACGTGCTCGGAGAAAAACTGCTTCAACCCGGACCTCACGATCGCGTGGTCGTCCACAATGCCGATCTTGATCATCTGTCGCTCTCTCCATCAGGTGGCATACCGATATGCCATCCCATGCCGCGAATAAGTTGTTAACCATTATTCATGAAATTGTCCGCGTGACGGATTCGATGGCATGTTGATGCGCCGGTTGTTGTTCTCGAAGCTGTTCTGGAGCCTGGGCCTGGCGCTGCTGGCCGCCTTGGTGCTGGTCGGGATCAACGAAGCGGGTTATCGCCAGTCGAGCAAGGCCTTGGCCGAAATCAGCCAGGCGCAGGAGGCGCGCTTTGCGATCAATGCGCTTCTGCAGGATGTTCTCGATGCCGAGACCGGCCAGCGCGGCTACCTGCTCACCGGTGAAGCACGCTACCGCGAACCCTACGACAACGCGATCAAGGACATCGGCGTTCATCTCGCCCGCTTGCGCGTGCTCTATGCGGGCCGGCCGGCAGAGCAGGCACAGCTGGCCCAACTGGCCGATCACCTCTCCCGCAAACTCGCCGAAATGGACATGAGCCTGCGGCTCACGCGAGAGGGCAATGCCGATGCGTCCCGCTTCGTTCTGACCACCGACGTCGGCCGCGAGGAGATGATCCGCATCCGGGAGCAGGCCGCAGCGCTGTCGACCCTGAGCGATCAGTCGCTCAAGTCAGGACAGGAGCAGATCGCGCGGGCGCTGACGCTGGCGCGCGGCGGCATCGGCCTCATCGCGCTGGCGGGGCTGCTCGCGTTTTTCCTCTATTTGAGGCAGACGCATGCGCTGCAGTCGGCGGGCGAGCGTCAGCAGTTGGCGCTGCAGCGCGAGCGCAACAGCCTGGAAGCTGAAGTGCGCGAGCGCACCGCGTCGCTCGCGGAGCTCGCCACCCATTTGCAGGAAGTGCGCGAAACGGAACGAGGCTTTCTTGCGCGGGAACTCCACGACGAACTGGGCGCCCTGCTCACGGCGGCCAAGCTCGATGTCGCGCGGCTCAAGTCGCGACTGGCCGACTCGCCCGAGGCCACGCAGCGCCTGCAGCACCTGACCGAGTTGCTGAATTCCGGCATTGCGCTGAAGCGCCGCATCATCGAAGACCTGCGGCCCTCCTCGCTCTCCAACCTCGGCCTGGTGGCCTCGCTGGAGATCCTCGGGCGCGAATTCGCCGACCGCTCCGGCATCCAGGTGGAAATGGTGCTCGAACCGGTGGTCATCGACGAGGCACGTCAGCTCACGGTCTACCGCATGATCCAGGAGGGCCTCACCAACATCGGCAAGTACGCCGAGGCCACCGAAGCGACGATCGTGCTGAAGAATTACGACAACCATCTGATCGTCGAAGTCACAGACAACGGCCGCGGCTTCGATGCCCAGCTCGCGCGGCCGTCGACCCACGGGTTGGCGGGGATGCGCCACCGCGTCGAGGCGGCGGGCGGGAAGCTCACCGTGAATTCGGCGCCCGGTGAGGGCACACGCCTGCAGGCGATGCTCCCCACACGCGTGCATTGAGCCTGCCTTCGACAAGGGCGATTCGGTGCTTTCCTACGGCCCGTCCCCTTGGCAGCTGACAGGGGGCGGAAGGCGTGCCTTCTAAGCTCTGTGCATCGCATCGGTTGGTGCCACAAGCTGCCCTCGGCGGCGGCCGCATCCGAAACCACCACCCAGTCGCCAGAGGAGCGCAACATGCTGCACTACACCATTGTTTTTCTCGTCATTGCCCTGGTGGCAGCGCTGTTCGGCTTTGGAGGCATTGCCGCAGGCGCCGTCGGCATTGCGAAACTTCTTTTCGTGATCTTCGCCATCCTGACGATCGCGAGCTTCATCGCCGGGCTGATGCGCCATGGCCAGGCGCGCTAGCATTCAGCGCTCCCCTTTTCATCTGTTGTTCATCGCAAAGGAAGTTTCATGAACTCGACCGCCAAGACCCCCTCGCAACTGGCAGACGACCTGCGCGGCACCGCACAGGATGCCGTCGACAGCACGCGCGCCTATGCACAGAATGCCGTCGATGCGGCCGGTCAGAAGGTGCGCAGCCTGCGCAGCGACATGGAGCCCGCCGTCGAGCAGATCGCATCGCGAGTGCAGCAGGCGGTTCAGCGTGGTCTGGAAGCTGCGTCCAAGACCGGCGTCCGTGCCCAGGAGCGCTTCGGCGAAGCGGCGCAGGTGACGACGCGCTACATTGCCGACCAGCCGGTTCGCTCGGTGTTGGTGGCCGCCGCGGCCGGCGCCGCCATCACCGCGCTGCTGGTGCTGGCCACCCGACGCAGCCGCGACGACTACTGATCGAGCGCGCACCCTTCGCAGCGCCGCCATGTGGCATCCCCTCTTTTCGGCGGCACTGCGGCACCCTGATCTTCTCGCCGACCACGCTGCCAACTACGGCGCGCTGGTTCGCGATGAATTGGCCATTGCCACGCATGGCGTCGTGTCGCGTGTCATCGCCGGCGCGGTGGCTGCAGTCAGCGCCCTGACCGCGTTGTGCCTCACGGGCACGGCCATCATGCTCGGCGTGCTCCACGGTCAATTTTCATGGGTCTTGGCGGTGGTGCCGGGCGTTGCGGTAGCGGTGGCCGTCATCGGAGCTTGGATCGCGTTTCGGCCCGCGTCCTTCCACAGTTTTGACGAGCTGGGCGCGCAGTTCCAGGCCGATGTGCGAGCCCTGCGTGCGCTGCAGGAAGGTGGCCATGGCTGATTCACGCCAACCCAACAGCCCCAAGGCACGCCTGGCGGCTTCTCGCGCTGCGCTGATGGCAGAGCTGTCTGGCGACGCTCCCGTCGCGGAGCCCCAGGCGCCGATTCATGGCGAACACCGCCGGTTCGGATTCGACGGGTGGTCTGCCGCCCTTCCCTGGGTGCCGCTCGGACGGCGCGTGGCCGAGCGCTGGTGGCGGCGGCACCCCGCCAACGCGGTGCTCCAGTTGGCACGCCCCGCCCTGGAGCGGCGCGCGCGCGAGCAGCCGGCTCAGTTGATGCTCGCGGCAGCCGCGACCGGCGCCGCGCTGGTCATCGTGAAGCCTTGGCGACTGTTGTCGGCCACGGCGTTGCTGGCGCTGGTGCTCAAGACATCCGACGTCGCCGATGTGGTGACAACGCTGATGCACAAGAAGAAACCAACCCCACGAAAGGACCGAGAACCATGAATGCCAAGAAGCCCGCAGGCACTGACGGCCAACGACTGCAACTTGACGAGCGCGCCATCGAAGCTGCCGGCAAGGAATTGGACGAAGGCGCCGTGACGCCCAGTTACGGCCCGTGGCGTGACGACATCGTCAAGCTGCTCAATGACGCGTTGGCCACCGAACTGGTCTGCGTGCTGCGCTATAAGCGCCACTACTTCACGGCCAGCGGTGTGTCGTCGCCCGCCATCGCGGACGAGTTCCTAGTCCACGCCAACGAGGAGTCAGCCCACGCGGACAAGATCGCCGAGCGTATCGTCCAGCTCGGCGGCGACCCGGACTTCGCACCCAATCACCTCCTCGAGCGCAGTCATGCCGACTACGACGAGTCCTCGGACCTGCAGGCCATGGTGCGTGCCAACCTCAAGGCCGAACGCATCGCGGTGGAAAGCTACCGCCAGATGATCGCGCTGATCGGCGACAAGGATCCGACCACGCGCCGCATGCTGGAAGAGATCCTGACCGACGAGGAAGAGCACGCGGATGAGCTGAAGGACTGGCTGACCAAGTGACACGGCCCCTGCCGTGACACAAAAAAAGCCCGGCAACGCCGGGCTTTTGTTTGGTCGTCGCGGCCGCCGCACGTGTTCTGCGGCCCCCGGTTAGGAGGCCCTGATTTCAAGCGCGTTGTCCACGCGGCTGACGCCCTTGACACTGCGCGCGATTTCTTCGGCGCGCGCCTTGGCTGCAGCGTTCGGGGCCGGCCCCTTGAGCGTGACGACGCCTGCCTTGGTGTCGACATCGATGCGCAGGGCGCTGAGCTCGCTGTCCTTGGCCAGGCCGGCCGACACGGTGGCCGTGATGGTGGCATCGTCGACCGCCCCGGCGATCGCGGCACCCGCCTCGCGCGTGGCCTCGCTGGCCCGGGCAGCGCCGTCCTTCACGGCCGATTCGGCCGCCGGCGCTTTCTCGTCGATCTTGGCCTTGGCGTCGGCAGCTAGCGACTCCGTCGTCGCCTTCGCATCTCGCGCGGCCTGTTCGGTTTTGGCGATGGCCGTGTCCAACTGCTGGCCGGCGGTCTTGTTGTCGGCACGGTCGCAGCCCGCGAGCGCCAGGGCCACGGCAGCAGCCCCGCCCGCGAGCGCCAGGCGTCCAAGCAATGGATGGGTATTGATGGTCATCGGATGTACTCCCTGTCTGCCGCGGGTGTTCAGAGCTTGTCGACGGCCTTCTGCGCCGTGTCCTTGACCTTGCTCTTCGCATCGCCGTAGGTGCTCTGCACCTTGCCGGCCGCCTGGTCGGTCACCCCGTCGGCCTCGAGTCGCTCGTTGCCCGTCACCTTGCCGGCGACTTCCTTGAGCTTGCCCTTGGCCTCTTCCACGCGTCCTGCAACCTGGTCCTTGTTCATGATGGATTCCTTTCCATGAGAGGGTGTCGGCGGCCGGTCGACCGCCCGAAGCCAATGTAGGAAGGCCGACACCCGGCAGGAGCGCGCGCGCGGCGCGAGCCGATGTAGGACAAGTGGGTAAGCGCGCTCAGGCGCCGACGATCCAGCCCTCGAGAGGATCGAGGTCCGGCGGCAGCCCGTACCCCGGCCCCGGACTGTCGGCCCGCAACATGCCCCACGCGGCCTCGACGAGGCACGAGGCGGCATCGAGCAGGTCGCCACTGGGGTCGGCCAGCAGCGCCTGGGCCTGAACGCGCGAGGGCACCAACCGCAGGCCGAGACGCGACCGGCCGGCCTCCATTGCCGCCAGCAAGGCACGACGGGCATCGGTCCGCTCGGGTGTCTGGCGAGCGCGGTCGTCGCTCTTGTAGCTCCGGCGCCCGATCAGCTCGCGGGCCAGCAGGCCGGGGTAGCCTTCGAGCGCGACGCGACGCGACCCTGCCGCACCGCCCAGGCCCGGCAGCCGCGCACCGGCGGCGAGCAGCCGCGGCACGCCGGCATGCAGCATGTAGGCCACGGGCGGGTTGACCCACTTCATCGAAGGGCTGGCGCCCGCCGGCCCGTCGGTGCAACGGTGAGCGAACTTTCCGCCGACGGGTCGGCCGGCGCAGAAGCGGGCGAAGGTCTGGCGAACCTCCGCACGCGACAGCGACGCGTAGTGCCGCATGCACGCCTCCCAGTCGAGCGGCCAATCCAGCGTTTCCACCAGTTCGCGCGGCAGGCCGAAGGGAAAGTCGAACGCACCGACCCAGGCCGGCTGCGCAGCCAGCCAGTGTTGCCAGCCGTCCAGCGTGGCGAAAGTCTCGAGGCCATCGAGGTGGACTTCGTCGCCGCGCAGGCGCCCCACGGCCACGACGATCGGCTTGCGCGCACTCGGCGCACTGGAGAAGTCGCAACCCAGCAGCAGCCCCGTGGACGCGTGCGTCATCCGAGCGCAAGGGCTGCGACGCCCGCGGCGATGAAGAGCGCGCCGACGACGCGCAGGAGCCGGTCGCCCTCGCGCAGCAGGTGGCCGCCGATCAGGGCCGCGAAGAGCATCGACACCTCGCGCGCCGGCGCCACATGCGAAATGGGCGCCTGCTGCACCGCGTACAACACCAGAACGTACGACACCGGGCTGATGGTCGCCACCAGGAGCGCGTACTTCCATTGGGCCCGCCACAGCCGCGCCGCGGTGGGCCGGTCGCGCAGCACGGCCGGTGCGAGCAGGCCGAGGCGCACGAAGTTGCCCATGTAGTCCAGCAGGATGGGCGACATGGCGAGCATCTTCACCGCATAACTGTCGACGACGGTGTAGCCGGCGATGAACGTGCCCGTCAGCACGCCGTAGCGAATGCCCTTGCGCACCCGCTCGCGCTGCAGCGCGTCGTGCGTACGGCGCCACAGCCGCGGTCCGCCGGCCACGAGGAACACACCGCCCACCACGCCCACGATGCCGGCCAGCCCGATCCAGGTGAGCCGCTCGCCCAGGAACAGGACGGCGATCAGGGAAGACAGCAACGGCCCGCTGCCGCGCGCCAGCGGGTACACCACCGTCAGGTCGGATCGGCGGTATCCGCGCAGCAGCACGACGTAGTACACGACGTGCAGCACGCCGCTGGCCACCACGAAGCCCCATTCCCGCAGGCCCCAGCGGGGCAGCTCCGACAGCCCCAGCCACACGCCCACCGGCGCCCACACCAGCGCCATGAAGGCGCTGCTCTGGAAGGCGAAACGCGCGTCGCCGTCAGCCTTCTTGGCCGCGATGTTCCAGCTGGCGTGGATGAGTCCGGCGAGGACGATGAGACCGAAGGCGGACAGCGGCATGCGCTAACGCCGCGCGGGGCCGCGATCGGCCGTCACGCCCGTCCGACGATCGCAGCGGTCGCCATCAATTCCTCGAGCAGCGCGAGCGACACCTTGCCCGACACCGCGTACGGGTCGAGCGTGGCTTTCTCGGAGTACTTCAGCAAGGTGGAGGCGTTGAGCTTGCCGAGGTTGACCTGGCCCATGGTCCAGCCGCCGAAGCGGCGCTCCATGATCTCTTCGTAGTGCAGCAGCACTACGTCCTTGTGGCGGGCGTCGCGCTGGATGTGGCCGTAGAGGTCGTTGACCGCCATGCGTCCACCCTCGATGGCCTGCAGGAAGGTGCCGGCGCCGTAGCACAGGATGCCCGTGATGCCGTTGGCCGTGTTGTGGGCGCGCGCCTGGGTGAGGATCGCCTCGATCGTCGCGGGGCTGGTGTCGGTGGCGCGGCTGGCGTAGAGCAGACGGACGAGCATGGCGGAACCTTCGGGGAAACGGGCAGGGGGTCAGGACTTGCGGGGCAGCAGCGACAGGAATTCCCGGCGCAGGCTCGGGTCCTTGAGGAAGACGCCGCGCATGACCGAGTTGATCATCTTGCTGTCCGTCTCCTTCACGCCGCGCCACTGCATGCAGAAGTGCTCGGCCTCCATCACCAGCGCCAGGCCGTCGGGCTGGGTCTTCTCCTGGATCAAGTCAGCCAGCTGCACCACGGCTTCCTCCTGGATCTGGGGGCGGCCCATGACCCACTCGGCCAGGCGCGCGTACTTCGACAGGCCGATGACGTTGGTGTGCTCGTTGGGCATCACGCCGATCCACAGCTTGCCCATGATCGGGCAGAAGTGGTGCGAGCAGGCGCTGCGCACCGTGATCGGGCCGACGATCATCAGTTCGTTCAGCCGCTCGGCGTTGGGAAACTCGGTGAGGCTGGGCGCCGGCACGTAGCGGCCGCGGAACACCTCGTTGACGTACATCTTGGCCACGCGGCGCGCCGTGTTGCCTGTGTTGTGGTCGTTGTCGAGGTCGATCACGAGGCTGTCGAGTACGCCGCGCATCTTGACCTCGACCTCGTCGAGCAGCGCCTCGAGTTCGCCCGGCTCGATGAATTCGGCGATGTTGTCGTTCGCGTTGTAGCGCTGGCGCGCCGCGCGGATCCGCTCGCGGATCTTCACGGACACGGGCGTGCCCTCATCGGGGTTCCCGGGCGCGTCGGGCGGCGGGGCGGCGTCGGCTTTCCTCAACATGGCAGGCATCGTATCAGCGAACGGTTTGTGAACGTTTTGGGCCGCCAACGCCCGTCCTGCGGGCGCGAGCAGCTATGAATTCGATAGCAAATCAGGCCAGGCCGAACTCCGCCACCAGCGGCAGGTGGTCGGACATGCGGCCCCAGATGCGCCCGCGCGGCACGTGCAGCGAGACGGGGCGCAGGTGGCGGGCATAGACGAAATCGAGCTGCGTGAGGGGCAGGCGCGATGGGTACGTCAAGGCGCGCATGCCCGGCATGTCGACCAGGCCCAACGCGTTCATCGCCACGCGCATGCGCGCGCCCCAGTCGTTGAAGTCGCCAGCCACCACCACCGGCTCGTCGGCCGGCACCTCGCGCCGGATGAACTCGCCCAGTTGCGCGATCTGGCGCACGCGGCTGCCCTTGATCAACCCCAGGTGCACCACGATGGCGTGCACGCGCTGGCCCGCGAGCATCAGCTCCACATGCAGCAGGCCACGCTGCTCGAAGCGGTGGTCGGACATGTCCTCGTGCCGGTGGCGCACGATCGGCCAGCGCGTGAGCAGCGCATTGCCGTGTTCGCCGTGGCGCGTGTACGCATTGGTCTCGTAGACCGCGTGGTAGCCCTCGGGGCAGAGGAAGTCGGCCTGCGGCTGCTCGGGCCAGCGTGCAAAGCGCCGCTCGCCCAGGCGGTTCATCTTGCGCACTTCCTGCAGGCACACGATGTCGGCATCGAGTTGCTCGATGGCGTGGCCCAGGTTGTGGATCTCCAGGCGGCGTGCCGGGCCGACGCCCTGCACGCCCTTGTGGATGTTGTAGGTGGCCACACGCAGCGTGTCCAGCGAGGCGAAGCCGGAATCGGCACTGGCGCCGGACGGCAGGATCAGTTCTTCACCCGAGGGGTTCATGGGGGTGGCTTCGTCGATCGCGCGGCTGGAGGACGGGCTGTGGGTGCGCTCGGCGCTCATGCCGCAAATTGTGGCAGCAAGAGGATGGCTTCGGCGTTGGAGGGAGAAAAGCAGGCGTCGGCCGCCTCGCGCCAGGGCAGCCAGCGCCAGGCCGTGTGCTCGCGCGGGCTCAGCAGCGGCGCTGCGGGCTCGGGCAACTGCAGGCCGAACAGGTGCTCGGTGTTGCGCGTCACGCCGGGCGCATAGCGCGGCAGGTAGCGCGGATAGATGTCGTAGCGGTTGACGAGGCCCCAGTCTCGCAGGCCCGCGGCCAGGGGCGTGCCGGCGCGGCAGTCGAAGCCCGTTTCCTCGAACACCTCGCGCGCGGCCGTGAGCGCCAGGGGCTCGTCCTCGGTGTCCTTGCTGCCCGTCACGGACTGCCAGAAGCCGGGCGTGTCGGCCCGCTCGATGAGCAGCACCTCCAGCGCCGGGGTGTGGATGACCACCAGCACCGATTCAGGGAGCTTCCAGCGCGGCACGGCGTTCATCGATTCCACGCGCCAAAAGTGCTTGTACTGCGCGTCAATTCTGCGCGGGCAGCTATCTTTTTGATAGCGATCCCGCGCAGCACGAGGCCATCAGGCCGGCTGCACGTTGCGCAGCCTGATGTGCAGCTCGCGCAGCTGCTTCTCGTCGACCGGGCTCGGCGCCTGCGTGAGCAGGTCCTGCGCGCGCTGGGTCTTGGGGAAGGCGATCACGTCGCGGATCGATTCGGCACCGGTCATGAGCATGACCAGGCGGTCCAGGCCGATGGCGATGCCGCCATGCGGGGGCGCGCCGTACTGCAGCGCGTCGAGCAGGAAGCCGAACTTGGCCTGGGCGTCCTCGGCGTTGATCTTGAGGGCGCGGAACACCTTGCTCTGCACTTCCTCGCGGTGGATACGCACCGAACCGCCGCCCATCTCGATGCCGTTGAGCACCATGTCGTAGGCCTTGGCCAGGCACTTTTCGGGGGCCGTGTCCATGAGGTCTTCGTGGCCGTCCTTCGGGCTCGTGAAGGGGTGGTGCACGGCGCTCCAGCGCTGGCCGTCCTCGTCGAACTCGAACATCGGGAAGTCGATGACCCACAGGGGCGCCCAGCGGTCGTCGAACAGTCCGTTCTTGCGGCCGAACGCGCTGTGGCCGATCTTGACGCGCAGCGCGCCGATGGCATCGTTCACCACCTTCTCCTTGTCGGCACCGAAGAAGATGATGTCGCCGTTGCGCGCGCCCGTGCGCGCAATGATCTCGCCCAGGGCGTTGTCGTCCAGGTTCTTCACGATCGGGCTCTGCAGGCCTTCGCGGCCCTGCGACCAGTCGTTGACCTTGATGTAGGCCAGGCCCTTGGCGCCGTAGATCTTGACGAACTCGGTGTAGGCGTCGATCTCGCCGCGCGACATGCCGCCCTCGCCGCCACCGCCCGGCACGCGCAGCGCGACCACGCGGCCTCCCGCCATGTTGGCCGCACCCGAGCACACCTTGAACTCCCCCCGCTTCATCAGCTCGGTGCGTTCGGTGCACC
>JAFEEH010000011.1 GCA_018241185.1 Pseudomonadota bacterium
CCTTGCTGCGCTCCACCATGGTGGAGCCGCGCACGGTGCGCGCGTACTGCACCCAGCCGGTGAGCGTGATCGAGATGATGAGCACGCCGAAGGCCAGGCCCTCGTGTGCATTGGGGAACAGGGCCCGGCCCACGCCGGCGATCAGCAGCGCCACCAGGATGGGCGGAAAGGACAGCATCACGTCGCACAGGCGCATGAGGAAGGAATCGAGCCAGCCGCCCAGGAAGCCGGCGAGCAGGCCCAGCAGCACGCCGATGACGACCGACAGCAGCACCGACACCACGCCGACGATCAGCGAAATGCGTGCGCCATAGATGAGCGCCGACAGGATGTCCCGGCCCTGGTCGTCGGTGCCCAGCAGGTACTTGGTGCTGCCGCCGTCGGACCAGGCCGGCGGCAGCCGCGCGTCGCCCAGTTCCAGCGACGCGAGGTTGAACGGGTCGTGCGGCGCCACCCACCCGGCGAAGACCGAGCAGAAGATGCACACGAAGGCGATCAGCGCCGCCGCGATGGCGACGGGCGAGGTGCGAAAGCTGTAGCCGACATCGCTGTCGAACCAGCGGGCGAGGGTCTTGGTCATCGTGAAAGGGAAAACGCGGGCCGCGTGGAGGGCGTGAAGGACCTGGCGGCCCGCCGGATCAGCCGGCCGGCCGCTCGGGGCCGGGCCGGCAGGGCATCAGGGCTTGATGCTCATCCACTTGAAAGGCATGTAGTTGTCGGCCATCTGCACGAGGGTGACCTTCTTGCTCACACCCCAGGCCAGCGACTGCTGGTACAGCGGCAGGTGGCCGATGTCGTCCATGTGGACCTGGAAAGCTTCCTTGATCATCGCGTCGCGCTTGGGCTTGTCCGTCTCGGACTGCACCTTGACCGTGAGTTCGTCGAACTTCGGATTGCAGTACGAGCCGAGGTTGAACTGCCCGTCGCCGGTCTTGTCGTCCGGACAGCGCATCAGCGCATTCATCGCGTTGTGCGAGTCGTAGGTCGATGGCGTCCAGCCCAGCATGTAGAAACTCGTGTCGCGGCGCAGGATCTTCGGGAAGTAGGTGCCCTTGGTCTCCGCCGCGAGGTTGATCTTCACGCCGATGCGTGCAAGGTTGGCGGCCACCGCCTGGCAGACCTGCGCGTCGTTGACGTAGCGGTCGTTCGGGCAGTTCATGGTGACCTCGAAGCCGTTCGGGTAGCCCGCGTCGGCCAGCAGCTTCTTGGCGCCGTCGGGGTCGAAGGGCAGGCGCTTGTCCTGCGCCTCGGTCCAGCCGTTGATGCCGGGACCGACCATGAGGCCCGTGGGCCGCGCGGCACCGCGCATGACGGTGCGCTGGATACCGTTGATGTCGATGGCCTGGTAGAAGGCCTGGCGCACGCGCTTGTCCTTGAAGGGGTTCTTTCCCTTCACGCTCGAGTACAGCAGCTCGTCGCGCTTCTGGTCCATGCCCAGGAAGATGGTGCGCAATTCGGGGCCGACGACCGCGCGTGCATTGGGGCTGGCGTTCACGCGCGGGATGTCCTGCACCGGGATGGGCTCCATCACGTCGACTTCGCCCGACACCAGTGCAGCCACGCGCGTCGCCGGGTTGGCGATGGGGGTGAAGATCACCTCCTGCGCGTTGCCTTCGATCTTGCCCCAGTAGGCGTTGTTGCGGACGAACACCGTGCGCACGTTCGGTTGGCGCTCGCGCAGCTTGTACGGGCCCGTGCCATTGGCCTTGAAAGAGGCGGTGTTCTCGATGCCCTTGCGGCGGTCGACCGGCTTCTCGGCCTTGTTCTCGATGCACCACTTCTTGCTCATGATCATCACGGTCGAAAGCACGTCGGGCAGCACGGGGAAAGGTGCCTTGGTCTCGATGTCGACCGTGAAGTCGTCGACCTTGCGCACTTCCTTGATGTCGTTGGTGTTGCTCTTCATGTCCGAGCCGTCGCCAGCGGCGCGCGCCAGGCTGAACAGCACGTCGTCCGCCGTGAAGGGGGTGCCGTCATGGAATTTGACCCCCTTGCGCAGCTCGAAGCGCCACACGGCGGGCGAGACCTGCTTCCAGCTGGTCGCCAGCAGCGGCGCGAGACTCAGGTCCTTGTTGCGGCCGGTCAGCGTCTCGTAGACGTTGGCCGTGGTCGACAGCTGCAGCGATTCGTTGAGCGAGTGCGGGTCCATCGACAGCGCGTCGCCCTGGTTCGCAATGCGGATGGTCTGGGCATTTGCTATCAAACTTGTAGCTGCCAGCGCAGACAGGACGGCCGCTGCGGCCACTTTTTTCTTGAAATTCATGGAGGCACTCCTCGGGTTGGAATCACCGTGTGAACGGCGGTTTACTTCGCCGCGATGGCGGCGGGCTCTGCCGGCGTGCTGCGGGTACCAGCAAGCGGCATGCCCTGCTCGATCAGCGCCGCGTGCAACGCGGCGCCGAGCGGCAGGATCTCGTCGTTGAAGTCGTAGCCGGCGTTGTGCAGGAACGCACCGCCACGGGCATCCTGCCCGATGCGCAGGTAGGCGCCAGCCCTCTTCTGCAACATGAAGGAGAAGTCTTCGGCGCCCATGCTGGGTTCGAGGTGTCGCTCGACATTGCGCTCGCCGACGATGGACGCGGCCACGTCGCCCGCGAAGGTGGCCTCGGGCGCGGTGTTGATCGTGGCGGGGTAGATGCGCTCGTAGCGCAGCTCGGCCGTCGCGCCGAAGGCCTGTGCGACGGAGGTGCAGAGTTCGCGCAGCCGCTGCTCCACCTGGTTCTGCACCCGCAGGTTGAAGGTGCGCACGGTGCCCACGAGCCGGGCCGTGCCGGGGATGACGCTGAAGGCGTCGAGGTCGCCGGCCTCGACGGCGCACAGGCTGATGACAGCCGCATCGATGGGCCGCACGTTGCGCGAAACGATGCTCTGCGCGGCCGTGATGATGTGGGCGGCGACCAGCACCGGGTCGACCGTGAGGTAGGCATGGGCGCCGTGGCCGCCCTTGCCCGTGATGTCGATGGTGATGCGATCGGCCGCGGCCATCATGGCGCCGCGGTTGATGCCTACCGTGCCCGCGGGCATCGCGGGCCAGTTGTGCATGGCATAGACGGCATCGACCGGGAAGCGATCGAAGAGGCCGTCCTCGATCATCACGCGGGCGCCGGCGAAGCCCTCTTCGCCGGGCTGGAAGATCAGCACCGCCGTGCCGTCGAACTGGCGCGTCTCTGCCAGGTAGCGGGCGGCGCCCACCAGCATGGCGGTGTGGCCGTCGTGGCCGCAGCCGTGCATGAGGCCTGTCTTGGCCGAGCGCCAGGCCAGGTCCGGATTGGCCTCCTTCATGGGGAGCGCGTCCATGTCGGCGCGCAGGCCGAGCATGCGGCCGCTGGCCGTGGAGCGGCCACGGATCACGCCGACCACGCCGGTCTTGCCGATGCCGCTGTGGATCTCGTCGACGCCACAGGCCCGCAGCGATTCCTGCACGCGCGCAGCGGTATAGACCTCTTCGAAGCCCAGCTCGGGATTCGCGTGGAGATCGCGACGGAACGCGGTGAGCTCGGGATGGAAGCTCGCGATGCGCGCGAAGGCGCGTCCGCCCGCGTGGTAGCGCAACGCCGTCGAACTGACCGCCTCCGGCGGTCGCATGTCGCCCATGTTCAGTGCCCCCCCGCCTTGCCGACGCGCAGGCGCGGATCGACGACGAAGTACAGCAAGTCGACGACCAGGTTGATGACCACGAAGATCAGCGCAATCAGGCACAGATAGGCCGCCATCACCGGGATGTCGGCGAAGGTGACCGCCTGGATGAACAGAAGGCCCATGCCGGGCCATTGGAAGACGGTCTCGGTGATGATCGCGAAGGCGATGAGGCCACCCAGTTGGAGGCCGGTGATGGTCATCACCGGCACCAGCGTGTTCTTGAGGGCATGGCCGAAGTGGATCGCGCGATTCGAGAGGCCCCTTGCGCGTGCGAACTTGATGTAGTCGGTGCGCAGCACCTCGAGCATCTCGGCCCGTACCAGCCGCATGATCAGCGTGAGCTGGAAGATGGCGAGCGTCACCGCGGGCAGGACGATGTGGTGCCAGCCATCGACCGTGAGCAAGCCGCTGCGCCACCAACCGATCTGCACGATGTCGCCGCGGCCGAAGCTCGGGAACCAGCCCAGATGGACGGCGAACACCAGGATCAGCAGGATGCCGATCAGGAAGGTCGGCAACGAAACGCCGAGCAGGCTGAGCGTCATGAACATCTGGCTCATGAAGGTGCCGCGGCGCAGCGCTGCATAGACACCCATGGGGATGCCCAGAAGAAGTGCCAGCAGCGCCGCCACCAGTGCCAGTTCGAGCGTGGCGGGAAAACGCTCGGCGATCAGGCTGGAGACCTTGGCGCCCTGCCGCAGGCTGAGGCCGAATTCACCCTGCGCGGCATTGACGAGGAAATGCCAGAACTGGACGAAGAAGGGCTTGTCCAGCCCCAGCGCCTGGCGCAGTTCCTGGATCTGCTCCGGCCGAGCATCCTGCCCCAGCAGGAACACCACCGGATCGCCGACGTACTGGAAAAGGAGAAAGGAGATGAAGGCCACCGCGACCATGACGATCACGGCCTGAATCAGGCGGCGCAGGACGAAAGCAATCATTCAGTGGGGCAAGTTTCGGGGCATGCTAGCAGAGCAAGGGTTGTGCCTGCGGCAGTGTTTCCCTCGGGTTTGCACTTAATTGGGGCACGTAAAAAGGGGCTCCGAAGAGCCCCTCGATGCGCTCGCAAACCGGGGTCAGTCGACCTTCACCAGACGCCAGTCGATGCGGTTGTCGGCCCGGTGGACGACCTGGATGTTCTTGCGCATCGCCCACGGAATGATCTGGTTGTGCAGCGGCAGGTAGGCCACATCGTCGTGCGAGAGCACCAAGGCCTTCTCGATGAGCTCGTTGCGCACCTTGAGGTCGGTTTCGACCTTGACGCGCTCGATCAGCGCGTCCATCTGCGGGTTGGAGTAGCGCCCCACGTTGTAATTGCCGTCACCGCCGGCGCCCACGGTGCGCAGCAGCGACTGCAGGCTATACAGCGAATCGAAGGTCGGCACACCCCAGCCGAGCATGTAGATGCTGGCCTCGTAGCGCTGGATCATCGGAAAGTAGGTCACCAGCGGCAGCGTGCGCAGCTTGGCCTTGACACCCACGCGCGCCCACATCGCGGTGACGGCCTGGCAGATCGCCTCGTCGCTGATGTAGCGGTTGTTGGGGCAGGCGAAGTCGACGTCGAAGCCCTGCGCATAACCCGCGTCGGCCAGCAGTTTCTGCGCGGCAGCGACGTCGTAGGGCCAGCGCATGTCCGCCTTCTTGGTCCAGCCGTTGACCTGAGGCGCGACCAGCGTGCCGGTGTTCTGCGACAACCCGCGCATCGTCACGCGGTTGAGCGCATTGATGTCGATCGCCTGGTACAGCGCCTTGCGCACGCGCGCATCCTTGAGCGGGTTCTTGCCCTTCACGCTGGAGCCAGGCAACTCGTCGCGGTGCTGGTCCATGCCGAGGAAGATGGTGCGGTTCTCGACGCCGTCGATGACTTTGAGGCCGGTGTTGCCACGCAGGCGCGGCAGGTCCTGCGGGCTGGGATCGAGCACGAAGTCGGTTTCGCCCGACAGCAGCGCGGCGAGCCGGGTGGCCTGAGACTTGATCGGTGTGTAGACGATCTCGGTCACGTTGGTCGGGTTCTTGCCCCAGTAGTTGGGATTGGCCGTCAGGACCAGGCGCTGGTCGGGCTGCCACTCCTTCACCATATACGGCCCGGTGCCCATCGCATTGCGGTGCGCGAAGGTCTCCTCCTGCGTCTTGATGTCCTTCGGCGAGGTCGAGTTGTTCTTCTCGGCCCAGGCCTTGCTCATGATGCGCAGTTCGGTGAGCTGGTTGATCAGCGTGGGCGTGGGCGCCTTGAGCAGGATGTCGACTGTGTTCGCGTCGACCTTCACTGCCTTGTCGATGCCCTCGGCGTAGACCGCGTAGTTGGAGGTCTTGGCCATGGCCCGCATGATCGAGAACACCACGTCGTCGGCCGTGAACGGCGAGCCGTCACTGAACTTCACGCCCGGGCGAAGCTGGAAGCGCACCTGGGTGGGCGACACGTTCTTCCACGCGGTGGCCAGCTGGGGTTCCGGCTTGAAGCTGGTGCTGTTGTAGTAGACCAGCGAGTCGTAGATCGCCGCATGCACCCCGTTGCCCAGGGCGTTGTTCTGCGAATGGATGTCGAGCGTCGGGATGTCGCTCGCACTCGACCACTTGAAGGTCTTGGCATGCAGCGTCGGCACCGCCAGCAGCGTCAACGCCACGCCCATCGACAGGCACAGGGGCTTGATGAGTTTCATGAACTCCTCCTCGTTGATTGAAGAGGCGGACTATTGCAATGCCCCTGCGCAATTGCAATCAAGTGCTTTCGAGAGCAAGGGCCTTTCGATGATGCAGCCAGGAAATGCCCCGCAACGAAAAAAGCCATCCGACTTGCGTCGGATGGCTTTGATCTCTCGATCGAGGCTGGCCGAAGCCAGCTGTCGATCAGAACGAGTGACGGATACCGAAGTCGTAGCCGGTCGCGCTCTTGGGCACGTACACGCCACCGACGGCGCCAGCCAGGTTCGGCGAAGCGTAGCCAACACCCGTGTTCGCAGCGATCGCGGCGTTGTTCTGGGCGTCCTTCAGGCTGATGCGCGACACCGTGGCGTACAGGGCCGTACGCTTGGACAGGTTGTGCACGTAGCCGATGGCGAACTTGCTGGCCGAAGCGCTGGTGTTGTTGTTGCCGCCGAACAACAGGTCTTCCAGGGTGTAGGTCTGGAAGCCGTAGTTGCCCGACTTGGCCTTGACGCGCGAGTAGGCAGCGCGGATCAGACCAGCACCGACCGGCACGGTCACACCGACCAGGTAGCCGTTGTACTTGTCGGTCGCGCCGACGGTGTACGGGTAGGGGATGCCACCGAGGTTGATGAACGTCGAGTCGTCCTGCACCTTTTGCTTGACTTGCGACAGTTCACCGAACAGCTTGACGGGACCGAAGTCGTACGAAGCGCCCAGGTTCAGGGTCTTGACCTTGTTCTTGTTCCAGCCGCCACCGTCGTTGGTGAAGAAGCCAGCAGCAGCGCCGCCGTCCTTGGTGTCTTCGCCGTAGGCCAGCGCGACATCCAGGGGACCATTGGCGTAGCCGAAGCGGCCACCCACGTAGCGACCCTTCTTGGTCGGGCTGCCTTGGATCCAGTCTTGCTTCGTGTTCTCGTGCAGCGCGTACTGCACTTGACCGTAGAAGCCGCCCAGGTTCGGGGGCAGGAAGTAGCCGATGCTGTTGCTGGTACGGACGTAATTGTCCGAACCCGGCAGACCGTTCGGCGACGAACCAGCGAAGCTGGAGATGTTGCCGCTGACGCTGGAGATCACGTTGGTGCCAACGCCGTTCGTGCCGAAGGGGTCGAACACGGTGTCGTTCCAGAAGGTCGGGGTGTAGTCACGGCCCAGACGCACTTCACCGAAGCCGCCCGACAGGCTCACCGTCGAACGACGGTTGAAGTTGTCGATGCCC
>JAFEEH010000120.1 GCA_018241185.1 Pseudomonadota bacterium
AACTTGAAGGCCTGCAGACCCTGAGCGACACTGCGCCCACTCGGCTGTCCGCTGTGGCTCGCTGAGTACCGTGCATCTCAGCCTCGTCCGGGCTGTGGACTTACACCACGAATTGGGACACGACCAATCTTGCCGGCAATCGACACGACTGCCGCCCATTGCGACGCATGCTCTCCTTGATGCTCGAACACCATGCGCACCGCACGCTCGCGCACTTCCGGCGAAAACTTCACTGACTTCCTCATGATGGCTCCATCTTCTTAAACGAGGGAGCCTCCGTGAAACCCGGGGCGGTTCGAGGACCTCTGAACCTTGAGGTCAGTCTTGAGGGTTCAAGTGCTGCCTGAGTTGAACGAGCGCGAGGAAGCGAAGGTTTCTTCCATGAACAGAACGAAAGCATGCGGCTGGCCATTCTTGACCTTGGTCTGCGCCGAGAACGGTGAGGTCGAGCTCCTGCCGTGCGTATTGGATCAGGAGGTATCCGAACTGAGCACCTCGACGTTTCGCCGACGCCCTGAAGGGGCCCCAATCCAAAGCTTCAGCAAACACACCCAAACCGGTGAGTGTGGGCGCAGCGACCGGCAGCCTCACTGCTGCGATCCGTAACGCTTGCTATGGGTCTATAAAGGGCGGCTTTCGGGGATCGATAAGATCTGGGTGCGGCATGCCCGAGCTGAGACCGCTTCGAAAATACCCCACCACCGACGCCACGCTCTGATGCCCGGTGAGCGCCATGGTCTCTGCCAGCGGCACGGCCTGCCGCCCCGCCTCGGTCACGAACCCTGACCGGATCGAGTGCGCAGTAAACCCCTCCCCTTCCATCCCGGCAGCCGCACACCTCTCCTTCACCACATCCCTAACCGCCGCGGCCGCCAGCGCCTCCCCGATGTGCCCGCCCCGCCGGATCCTCCGGAAGATGTTCCCTTCCTTGATCCCCTGTTTCATCAGCAGCTGAAGCCAGGCCTGCATCGCCTGCGCCGCGGTGCCTGTGAGTGGCTTCATGTCCTCGGGCCGCAGCTCCCCGCGTTGATTGGTCTTGGAGTGCCCCAGCGTGAAGATGAAACTCCCCTCCTCCACTTTTTGAAGGTGCTCGATTCGCGCTGACGCCACCTCAGAACGCCGGCGCCCGCCCGTCGACCAGGCGAAGAGCAGCAGCGCGCGGTCCCGGATGCCTTTGGGCGAGTCATCGCAGGTGGCCAGGATCTGCTGCAGCGGATCCTTGGTCAAAGCCCGTTGCTTCTGCGGCCGCACGCCGCGCTGGGCGTAGGCGCGTCGCGTGCGCGCGAGGAGCTCCCGGACCAGCGGGTCGGCGCAGGGGTTGACCAGGCCGGCCTCGGCGCCGCGCGTGCGGTTTCCTGACGGCTGGCCAGCCACCCCTTCCAGGCCCCCGATGCCCGCCCTGGAGGTGCCCAGGACATCCTCGATGCCGCTGCGCCCTGCCCGGCCCGCCTGGGCCATCTGGTGGGCCTTGGACAGCACGGCGATCCGGTGCACCAAGGTCGCCAGTGCCGGCGGGCCTGCTTTTCCCTTGTAGCCGCCGGCCACGAGGGCGTCGTCGACGTCTGGCGGCAATTCCGTGATGACGTCCGTGAGGACGCGTCCTTTTTGCAATCGTTTGGGCTTCGGCGCGGCGACCGCTGCCTCTGCGCCCTGGCCGCCGTCCTCCGGATCACCGCCGTGGTCTGCCGCGCCGACCGTTGAGGACACGTCCTCAGCCGGCCCTGCCTCCGGCCGGCGGGCGGCGTGGTCGACGATGAACTGAACGACCACCGGCACGGGCACCGGGAGAGAGAGGGCCTGGCCGTAGCGGGCGGCGAACCAGGCGCACCAGTAGCGCATGGCGGAGCTGTACGAGAGCCTGGTATTCGTCGCCTCGCCCTGGCGCAGGAGTGCTCTGGCAGCCTTCTCGGTCGTGGCGGCCAGGCGATGCGGCTCGAGGACCGCGCGCCGGGCCGCGAATGAAACCAGCGGGTGCAGGACCGGGCCTTGGATGCCGCCATCGGGCGCGCCCTCGACCCCTTGGGCCAACTCCGGGCTCGGCTGTTCCACGAAGGGCGCTTTCATGGCATTTGTCTTATGTACAACGTATGATTTGGTACATTTTATCTTAATAAGTCACGATAACTTTGCCTTATCGAGGGTTATTTTGGCGGGTTTGAGATGAATTGCGTCTCCGGCGTCCGAGGTCGGCACGCGGCAGCGATTCAGCCGTTCTGGAGCGAAAGGTCACCATGATCGAGTTAACCGAGGCACGTGGGCGGGGGATACAGGAGGTCGACGTCTTCACGGCCGCCGATGCCCTGCTCGCGGAGGGCAAGCGGCCCACGATCGAGCGCGTGCGTCTGAAGATCGGTCGTGGTTCGCCCAACACCGTGAGCCCGATGCTCGAGCGCTGGTTCGCGACCCTTGGGGCGCGCGTGGTGGGTGTCAAGCCGGCGGCCGGCAAGCCCGCGGGAAACGATTCGGACGGCATGCCCACGAGCGTGCGCAACGCCGCGCGGCTGCTCTGGGAGACGGCGCGGCGCGAGGCGGAGGAAGTACAGCGCGCGGCACTTGTATCGGCGCAGGCTGACCTCCAGGGTCGTGAAGAAGCGCTGGCCGCGGCTCAGGCGGCCTTGGCCCAGCGTGAAGAGGCTTTTGTCCAGGCGCGCACCAGCCTGGACGCCGCCCTCCTTGCAGCAGGCGCGCGATGCCCTGGAGCGGCAACTCAAGGAGCAGGCGATCGAAGCGCAGCGGATGCGGAAAGGCATGGAGGATGAGATAAAGCGACTGAACTCCCTCCTCGCCCAAGCCGCTGGCACGCAGGACCAGATGCGCCGCGACCACGCAGAGGTCGTCACGGGCAAGGACCAGGATCTGCGTCAGGCGCTGGAGCGGCATGCTGGCCAGGAGAAGCACCTGCTCGCCGAGGTCGACCGGGCGCGGCTGGACGCCAAGGCGTTTGAGAGCGATCTCGCGAAGGAGCAGCAGCGGCGCGTCGAATCTGAAGAAACTGCGGCGAGGCGGCTCGAGGCGGAGCTGGAAAAACAGACTTGTCTTCGCAGCACCGCGCGCGAGTCGGAGAGCCGTCTCAGAGATCAAATTGCATCGCAAGCTACGGACTTGGTCGAGGCTCGCACGAGAAAGGCTTTGTTGGAGACAGGCCTTCGCGCCATGACGCAGCGTATCGAGGAAGAGAAAAGCGCTCACGAAGAAACACGCAAGCTGCTCGCGGCTGCACTGCAGCGGAACTCCGACCCGCGCGCTAGCTCAACTACTGCCTCAACCCAGCGGCGACGCCGTACTCCGCCGTCCGACAAAAAGTCTACACAGCGTGGAGACAATTGAGCAACATGACTGCTCGTCAAACCCTTGCTTAGACGCAAGCGCCGTTGGCGGCCAACAGTCGTCCCTCAGTTCGAGCAGGAAATCTGCGAGATGTTGGATGAGCGCCTGCTCCAACTCGGACTCTGAGTATTCGTCTTTGAGGTTCAAGAACTCTAGGATAAAGGGGTCCTTGATCGCCTGTTCGGGCGTCAGGGTGTCCGAGAGCCGGTCCCGGAATTCTGAACACGCCGCAAAGTGGACGAGCTGCTCCGTTGGGCGAGGATAGAGCCCGAGATCAGGAGCAGAAAGATGAGCAGAAGACCCCGTCGCACCCACTCGTCGGCATTCAAGGCCAAGGTGGCACTGGACGCCGTCAAGGGCGACAAGACGATTGCCGAAGTCGCACAGAAACACGACGTGCATCCCAACCAGGTGACCGAGTGGCGACGCCAGTTGCTGGACCGCGCGGCCGACGTGTTCGGTGCCGGTGCGGCCCCGGCCGAGCCCGCGGCGGACCTGAGGGACTTGCACGCCAAGATCGGCCAGCAGGCGCTGGAGATCGATTTTTTAGCCGGCGCGCTCAACAAGGCCGGCTTGCTGAGCGCAAAGCGATGATTGACCGCAACCACGCCCTGCCGATCAAGTGACCCTGCCTCGTTTCCACGTACATCAAGTCATGCAGCCAATTGGGCGTTCTCCCACGTCACCGGGGCGAGGAAGCCGTTGGCCGAGTACAGACGCTGGCGGTTGTACCAACCCTCGATCCAGTCGACGATGTCCAGCCTGGCCTGCGCACGCGTGTCGTAGCGTACCTGGTAGATGCGCTCGACCTTCAGCGTCTTGAAGAAACTCTCCATCGGCGCGTTGTCCCAGGCGTTGGCCTTCCTGCTCATGGACATCGTGATGCCCAGATCGGCCGCCAGCGCCCGGTAGCGCCCGCTCGCATATTGCGCCCCGCGGTCGCTATGTACCAGCAGGCCCTTGGGCGGCTTGCGCTGCCACCAGGCCGACTTCAAGGCAGTACACACCAGCGTGGCGTCGATGGTCTCGGACATCGACCAGCCCACGATCCGCCGGCCAGCCAGGTCCATCACCGCAGCCAGGTACAACCAGCCCTCGCCGGTGGCCACATACGTGATGTCCGCCACCCAGGCCTGATCGGACTGCCAGCCATCGAAGCGCCGATCCAGCAGGTTCGCCGCCACCGGCAGGCGATGTGCTGAGTCGGTGGTCACCACGAACGGCCTTCTGTACACCGGCCGCAGCCCCTGGCGCCGCAGGCTCTTGCGAACCCGCTCGGCGCTGACGCTGTCGCCCTGCTGGCGCAGGCTGTGCACGATCCGAGGACGCCCATAGCTTCGGCGGCTGCTCTGGTGGATCGCCGCCACCTTGGCATCCAGCACCTGGTTGGCCAGCGCCCTCTTGCTGAGCGGGCGCACCCGCCACTGGCAGTAGCCGCTGCGCGATACGCCCAGCACGCGGCACAGCTGGCTGACGGTGTACTGGTCGCGATGTTCTTCGATCCAGGCGTACTTCATCGCGACCCCCTGGCGAAGTACGCCGTCGCTTTTCGCAGGATTTCCACGTCCAGCTTCGCTTCAGCCAACTCCCTGCGCAGGCGGCTGTTCTCTGCCTCCAGCTCGCTGACAGGGCGTCGGGCGGGCGCTTCACCCGCCACTGCCGCACCGCTGGTGGCAGCCGATGCAATGCCTCGCCTGGACCAGTTTCCCACCGTAGCCACCGGCACGCCCAGGCGCCGGGCCGCTTCGTGACCACCCACCGAGGCCGCCAGCCTGACGGCCTCGGCCTTGAATTCCTCTGTGTACTGCCGCTTGGGCAGCCTGCCCTCTTTCATCTCGATTCTCCGTACCTTTGAAGTTTCCAACTTCTTGCTGTACGTGAAATCTAGGCAGGGTCACACCGTCAGCCGGCTGTGCCGCGTGCTGCAGGTGTCCCGCAGCGGCTACTGCCAATGGCGCGTGCGCCCGCCCAGTGCCGGCACACTGGCCAACCAGGCTCTAGATGCCAAGGTG
>JAFEEH010000121.1 GCA_018241185.1 Pseudomonadota bacterium
CACTGTTCCCAACATGCGGGCCAAGCCGGCTTGTTCAGACCTTCCCTAACAATTCATTCAAGCCGAACCCGCTTCGCGGGTCGGCTTAATTCAGGCGTTAGGCGCCGGAAAGAACACTTCCCGATGCAATCGATCTTTCCGAAGCCGATCTGGCTACTGATGGGTTTGTACTTTGTGGCCAGCCTCGTCCACTTCGCCCACAACGCAGAGTTCATTGCGTTCTATCCAGGCATGCCTGCTTGGCTCACTCGAGAGAAAGTCTATTTGTCGTGGCTGGCTGTATCAGGCGTCGGCCTCGCCGCCGTCCTGGCGGCACGAATTGGTTGGTCAATCGTCGCCGCCGTTCTTCTGGCTGCCTACGGCGCGCTCGGCCTCGATGGCCTGGCTCACTACACACTCGCTCTGTGCTCCGAGCACACGTTGGCCACAAACCTCACCATCTGGTTTGAGGCCGTGGCTGGGTCGGTGCTGCTACTTGCCAGTTCAGTCCTAGCCAAACGTCGAGCCAGAAGGCGCAATCGTGGGGGCGCCGGCGCCTAACCCTTCCTCGATCGGACGTCCAAGAGATGGCGGCCTCTCATGTCAAACGCCAGGCTTTTGCAAGCGCGTCTGACACCTCACCTCTCAGGTAATTGCGGCTTCTTCTCCACGAGACTACAAGCGTGCCTCGTTCACTTGTGGTTCCGCCATGCGCTTCCTCGTTCCCGTCGTTCTTCTCCTGGTGGCAATGATCCATGCCTTGCCTGTCGTTGGCGTCCTGGGTGCGACCAAGCTCACCCAGATGTATGGCTTTCGGATTGAGGGCGCGAGCCTCGAAGTGCTCATGCGCCACCGCGCGGTGCTGTTCGGCCTTCTCGCCGCCTTCTTGGCCCACTCGGCGTTCCGCCCAAGCCTGCACGGAACGGCACTCGCTGCAGGCCTTGTCAGCGTCGTGTCATTTTTGGCCTTGGCACACCTCTCTTCATCGCTGACGCCAGAGGTTTCCACCGTGATTCGAGTCGACTGGCTGGCGCTGGCACTTCTGGTCGGTGGCGTGGTCGCGCATCTCTTCCGCCCGAGTGACGCTTGACCCGTTTTGCAGGAACTTGCACTCATGTTTCCCAAGCTGGTCGCCCTCAAATTCGGCTTGGAGCGCTCTGCGGCGCCGGCCACATCGCTTCTTTGCTGACGGCTGATTGCTTTGTGGAAGAGAGGATTGTTCCAAAGTTGGCGATCGCCGGCCGTGACGCGGTCGATGGCGTACCGTGCCCTGGGTGTCCAACGCGCCAGGGCGGACCCATGACACCAGGACGGTCGACGAGACCCGAGCGCCATTCCCCCACACGCAGGAGCCGTTCATGACCGTTCACCGCATGGACAACGTCGGCATCGTCGTCGCGGACCTCGACGCTGCCATCGTGTTCTTCCAGGAACTCGGCCTGACGCTCGAAGGCCGCACGCGCATCGACGGCGAATGGGCCGGCCGCGTGACCGGGCTGCGCGGGCAGCGGGTCGAGGTCGCAATGATGCGCACGCCCGACGGGCACAGCCGGCTCGAGCTGTCGCGTTTCGATGCGCCGGCCATCGCGGCCGACCACCGCAATGCGCCGGTGAATGCCCTGGGCTACCTGCGCGTGATGTTTGCCGTCGACGACCTGGACGACACGCTCATGCGGCTCAGCCGGCTCGGTGCCGTGGTGGTGGATGAGGTGGTCGACTACCAGGGCGTCTACCGGCTGTGCTACATCCGCGGTCCGGAAGGCATTCTGATTGGCCTCGCCCAGCAGGTCGGCGGCCGGAACGGCCCGGCGTGAGGGGCGCGGCCTTCCAGCGGGTGCTGGTCTTTCTTTCTCATGCCAGCGATCGGCGAGGGCGGTGTCGCTGCCTGACTGCGCCGCATGCACACCTTCCCATGCGGGTTGTGTTCGGCATGTCTCCGGCGCTGCGGTAGCCCTGCGTTCAGTGCGTCGTTAGTGTGAAACTCGACGCGCCGACACCTTCTCCCGACTTGAAAGGAACCCGCACATGGCCGCAACCGCACCTTCACCCGTCAAAGGACCCTCGTCCTACTTCCCATCGATCGAGAAGAAGTACGGCAAGCCCATCGCCCATTGGATGCAGGCGCTCGAGCAGGCCGGGCCGTTGAAGCACATGGAACTGGTCGCGCATCTGAAAACTGCGCACCAGCTGGGCCACGGCCACGCCAATGCGCTGGTGGCGTGGCATCTCGCGCAGAAGTGAGTTGGCTTGGGTGCACCTGGCGGCCAGCCAAGCCTCGCCATCCCGGCGCCTGAGCGCCATCCATCCATCACGACAACCAAGGAGACCGCCATGAAGGATCCGCTCACCGGCCGACGCGTGCTCATCACCCAGTCCACCGAATTCATGGGCCCGGTGCTGTGCGACGTGTTCGAGGAACAGGGCGCAACGGTGATCGCCAGTGCCGATGCACTCTCCGCGCCCGATGCGGCCGAGCGTGTGGTGCGCGAGGCCGGCGCCATCGACGTGTTGGTCGCCAACCTCGCGTTCACGGCCCCGACCACACTCGCGCATGAGGTGGACGAGGACGAATGGCGCGCGGTCTTCGCGGCCCTGGTCGACCCCTTGCCGCGCCTCGTGCGCGCGGCCGCGCCGGCGATGCTCGCGCGCGGCAAGGGAAAGATCCTGATCCTGGGCAGCGCCTCGGCGCTGCGCGGCATGAAGCGCGCGTCGACCTACAGCGCGGCGCGCGGCGCGCAGCTGGCGTATGCGCAGGCGGTCGGCGTCGAGTTCGCGCCGCAGGGCGTGCAGGTCAATGCCATCGCGCAGAACTTCGTCGACAACCCGACCTACTTCCCGGCCGAGGTGCAGGCCAACCCGCGCTTCCAGGAGCGGCTGCGCCGCGAGGTGCCGCTGGGCCGGCTCGTGGGCGCGCGCGAGGACGCGCAGTTTGCGGCCTACCTGTGCAGCGCGGCCGCGGATTGCTTCGTGGGGCAGGTGTTTCCGGTGTGCGGGGGCTGGGTCGGCCGCTGAGGCCGCCTGCGTCGCCTGCACGAACCTGCGCATGCCGGGGGTCATCGGGCCGGCATCGCGCACGCCGGCGACCAGCATGCACACGCGGCGTTTTCCCGCTTGCGCCGGCAGATCGGGCTCGCTGCAATGGCGGGTGTCATGCAACGCCTTCCCGTTCTCGCGCTGTGGCTGCTCGGCGGTGTGCTGCCTGCGATGGCCGCGCCACCGGCGCCGGGCGCTCGCGCTTCGATGGCGGCGCTGGGCATGCAGCCGGCTCAGGTCGAGTATCTGGCCAACGACGCGCCCTTCGTCGTCTTCGACGTCAGCCCGCGCAGCCTGTCGGCAGAGGACGCGGCACGCGGCGTCTCGCAGGTGTCGCTGAGCTACGTGGCGGTCGACGCACTGTCGCGCGTCGAGGTGAGCACCTTCACGCGCAGCGGCATGGCAGGCGCGGTGCAGGTGCACGGGCTGCCGGTGCGCATCGACTGCGGCGGCGGCGTCGCAGGGTATCGCCAGTGCACGGTGCCGGCGATCGGCGCGGCTGCCCGGACGTCGGGAGACCTGCAGTTCGGCCTGCGCGTGGAAGCCGAGGGGCTCGACGGCGAGCGCAGCGTGGTGTTGGTGATGCTGCCAGTGCAGCGGCCGATGGCGACGGCACCGGCCAAGCGCACAGCAACTGCCACGACGCGACGGCATCCATAGACGTTTGCGTCAGACGCATATCACCACTCGGTCGTTGGCGATCGATGGGCAGCGCCGTACATTGAGGCTGCAAACTCTGACGGAGCGGGTTTGTCTCCTCGTCGTTCACGGCAACGGCGTTGCGCGGGTCCCCAGGGATCCGTTTTTTTTGGAGGCGTTGCCTTCAGCGTCCCGTCTTGTTCTTGCGGTTAGCAGCGTGGGATGGGCCTGGCGGAACCTCTGAGCACAAGGAGGGACAGGGGAGGGACGTCGAGCAGCACGATGAGAGCGTATGACCATGGGGAATAGCCTGTCGTGCGACAAGTTGCTCAAAGTTGCCGGGCAATTGCCCCATCGGTTCGGCTAACCAACTCAGGCCCCCCTAAAGTGCGCAGCCGGCCGGATCGACGTTTTCGCCCGACCCAAATGCCGCAGCCATCGCGTTCGGAGCTGTTCGCTCCTTCGCCTAGCCGCCCTTCAACCGTTTCATATCAAAAAAATGCGCGCATTCAGAAATTGCTTCTCAGCCGTTGCGGCACTCGCCATTGCCGTCTTGTCGACCGGATGTGCCACGCGAACGCAGATGCCTTTTCAGAACGACGCCGACCGACTGACCGAGAAGAGCAAGCCGATTTTTCTCATGACGGCGACGATGAAGAACACTTATCGAACATCGTTCCAGCCCAGGTTGTTGGTGGTGCACGTCGAAAAACCGGAAGCAAAGGAGGCGGCCGATCGGCTCAACTTCGTGATGGACGACAAAGCCAAGCTCGAAACCGACTCGGTCGAATCCGGCAACACCTATCTGCTGCGCTTCGAGCTTGACCCGGGGCAGTACGAGATTCGTGGGTTGACCAGCTTGGCGCGCTCCTTCCCGATCAACGGCTTTTTCTTTGCGCCCATGCACTCGTCGCTGGAGTCCAAGGGGCCTGGTGTCTATTACCTCGGGCATGTGTCAGCGACCGTACGCGAACGTCAAGGCGACGAGTTCAAGGCTGGGCCAAGCTTGCCTCTGGTGGACCAGGCGGTTGCAGGGGCTTCGGGGGGGACATTCGATGTCGAGATCACGGACCAGTTGGTGACCGACGAACCCGTATTTCGATCGAAGTTCCCGGCGTTGGCAAGCGTGGGGATCACGAAAGCGATTCTTCCGGCCTTTGACCGCGCGAAGGCGCAGAAGTGGTGGGAGGCCCACTGAGACCTGTCGTTGCAGTGATGCGCAGGGTTCGTGTGAGCACACACTGCCGCAGCAACTCTGGCCAGACGCGCGTCTCGATGGCCTTCAGCCGCCTGCCTTGTTCGGATTGCGCCACGCCCGCTCGAAAGGCAGCCGCCACGCATGCGGCGCGATCAGCTGATGCACGGGTTTGGGCCCCCACGAGCCGGGCTCGTACAGCCGCACGGGCGGCGGTGCGTCCAGCAGCGGCTGCGACACCTCCCACAGCCGCTCGATGCCCTCGGCCGTGGTGAACAGCGTGCGGTCGCCGCGCATGGCGTCGAGGATCAGGCGCTCGTAGGCTTCGAGCACCTCGCCGGCCAGGCCGGTGTCGGTCATCGCGAACTGCAGGCTCAGCTTGTCCAGCCGCATGCCGGGGCCGGGGCGCTTGCCGTAGAAGCTCAGGCTCATCTTCGACGCGTCGGCCAGGTCGAAGGTGAGGTGGTCCGGGCCCTGTGCGCCCACGCCGCTGCCGGCCGGGAACATGCTTTTAGGCGGCTCGCGAAACGCGATGGAAATGATGCGCTGCCCCTCGGCCATGCGCTTGCCGGTGCGCAGGTAGAAAGGCACGCCGGCCCAGCGCCAGTTGTCGATGTGGCACTTCAGCGCGATGAAGGTCTCGGTGTCCGAGTCGGGGTCGACGCTGTCCTCGCCGCGGTAGCCGCTGTACTGGCCGCGCACCACGTCCTGCGGCTGGATCGGCAGCATGCTGCGAAAGACCTTGTTCTTCTCCTCGCCGATGTGCTCGGGGTCCAGCGAGGTCGGCGGCTCCATCGCCATGAAGCCGAGGATCTGGAACAGGTGCGTGACCACCATGTCGCGGTAGGCGCCGGTCTGCTCGTAGAAGCCCGAGCGCTTGCCCAGGCCCAGCGTCTCGGGCACGTCGATCTGCACATGGTCGATGAAGTTGCGGTTCCAGATCGGCTCGAACAGGCCGTTGGCGAAGCGAAAGGCCAGGATGTTCTGGGCCGGCTCCTTGCCCAGGAAATGGTCGATGCGGAAGATCTGCTCTTCGTCGAACACCTCGTGCAGCTTGGCATTGAGCACGCGGGCGCTGGCCAGGTCGGTGCCGAAGGGTTTTTCCATCACGATGCGCGAGCGCTCGACCAGGTCCGCCTCGCCCAGCATGCGCACCACCGGCAGCGCGGCCGAGGGCGGCACGCTGAGGTAGTGCAGGCGCCGGCATTCCACGCCCAGCGATTGCTCGGCGCGCGCCACTGCCTCTTTCAGGGCGGGCGCCCCGGCGGCTAGCGGCACGTAGTCGAGTTGTGCGGCGAAGCGCTCCCAGGCGCCGGGGCTGGTCTTGCGGCTGCCGAATTCGTCCAAGGCGCTGCGCGCGATGGCCTTGAAGCCTTCGACGTCGATGTCGTCGAGCGACACGCCGACGATGCGCCAGTCGGGAATGAAGCCCGCGCTGCACAGGTGGAACAGGCCGGGCAGCAGCTTGCGCCGTGACAGGTCGCCCGTGGCGCCCACGAGTACCACCACCTGCGGAAAGCGCGGCCCGACGCCGGCGGGGATCTTGGCCATGTCTGGCATCTCCGGAGTTGTTGTGCCGACCGGGCAAGCGAATTCGATGCCACGGGCCGGGCGCTGGCTCGCCGATGCGGCGAATGCACCGGGATGCTATGAAATCAGGAGCTGCTTGCGCAGGCAGGGCGCGCGCTGGAGGCCGATTGAGTCATCCATCCACTCGATCAGCGTGCGCGGGTGCCCATCACCGCCGCCGCGATGATCATGGCGGCCGCCACCGCGATGCTCCAGCTCAGCGGCCGCCCCGTCACCAGCAGGAGCAGGGCGGTCGACGCCAGCGGCGTGATGTAGCTCAGGATGCCGATCCGCCGCGCGTCGCCCCCCTTGAGCGCGCGGTCCCACAGGAAGAACGCGGCGCCCAGCGGGCCGAGCCCGCACAGCGCGACGAGGCCCCAGTCGCGGCCCGACAGGGTCACAGCCGGTTCCAGCAGCGCATGGCACAGCAGCGACAGTGCGCCCGACACCAGCCCGAACAGGCCGATCGCCGCGGTCGGGAAGGGCGGCACCCGCTGCGTCCACAGCGAGTAGCTCGACCAGATGAAGGCCGAGCCCAGCGCTGGCACGAAGCCCCAGTACCCCAGCCCCATGCCTTCTGCGGCTGAGCCGGTGCTGCCGCGCGCCCCCAGGATCGCCACCGCGGCGCCCGCAAAGCCCAGCAGCGCCGCCGCGACGTGCACCGGCCGCAACGCCATGCCCGGCAGGAAGAGCGGTGCCATCACCACCATCCCGAGCGGCCAGAGGTAGTTGACCAGGTTCGCCTCCACCGGCGGCGCGTGGCGCAGCGCGATGAACAGCAGAAAGTGAAAGCCGAACAGGCCATAGATGCCCAGCGCCAACGTGCGTGGCGGCACGCGCCAGGCGGCGCGGTCGCGCAGCACCAGCGGCCAGCTCGGCACGCTGCCCACGATCAGTGCGGCGCCGGTCAGCAGGAAGGGCGGCACCTGCGCCAGCGCGGTGCCCAGGCTGGCGAGGGTGGCCCACAGGGCGATGGCGGCCAGGGCGAAGGCAGTCGACGGCATGGCGCGAGCGTAGGTTGCCGCCTCGTCGCGAGACGCCGGTCTGTCGTCGCACAGCCACGGTTGCACCGGATTGGACCTTGTCCGACACGCACCGAAAGCGTGATGGATTGCCAGGATGTAATGAAAATAGCTACATTTCACCTGCTCACATTTGTTTCCCGCGTAACCAATTTTGTTGCGCTGGCGGTATTCCATCCCTCCATCTCTTGCCGGATTCCTGCTCCATGAACCGTATCCACCGCGTCGTTTTCAACCAGTCCCTCAACAGCTGGCAGGCCGTCAGCGAAACGGCGCGCGGGCGCACGCGCAGCAGCAGCACCGCCCGCACGACGCGACTGCTGGGCGCAGCGGCCTTCGGCCTCGTGGCCTTGTCGGTGCAGGCGGCCGATGGCGGGGTGGGTGGCAATCCCTATCCGAGTGGTCAGCCGGGCAATCCGACCTACCAGCTGCATGCGGGCAACGGCGGCGCGACCGGCCAGGGCGGCGTGGGCGGCACCAATGACAGTGCCGTCAATTCGGGTGGTGGCAATGGCGGCAGCAGCGGGCCTGGGGCTCCCACGGCCGGTGACGCCGGGCGCGACAACTGGAGCGGCACGGCGTCGTTCGGCGCCGGCGGCGCCGCGGGCGTGGGTGCCGGCGGCGCTGGCGGAGCGGGCCTGGGCACGAACGTGTACTACGGCGGTGGCGGTGGCGGCGGCGCGGCCGGTGCAGCCAACCTTGCCACGAACGCAGCCGCGGTTACGGGCGGTGCGGGCGGCGTGGGCGGCAACGGGGACCTGCCCGGTGCCGGCGGCGGCGGCGGTGCCGGTGGCTACGGTGCGGTGCAGACCAGCACGGCC
>JAFEEH010000122.1 GCA_018241185.1 Pseudomonadota bacterium
ACGACGGCGGGCTCCACGCACATCGCGAGCAACGAGCACAACGCCATCACCAGTGGGGGGCACACCAGCATCGCGGCGGGCAAGAGCTTGCTGGTCAGTGCCAAGGAGGCGGTGCGGGTGGCGGCGTTCGAGAAGGGCATCCGCCTGATCGCTGCAGCGGCCGACATCGACGTTCAGGCGCTCAAGGACAGCATCAACATCCTGGCCAAGCTGGAGATCAGGCAGGAAGCCAACCGGATCACGATCACGGCCAAGGAGGAGATCGTCATCAACGGCGGCTCGAGCTATAGCCAGTGGAATGCTTCGGGGATCGTGCATGGCACCAATGGGCTGTGGCGTGAGCATGCGGCCACGCACAGTCTGGTCGGGCCGGCCAGCCTTCCGGTGCCACTGACCGAGTTCCCACAGCCCAGCCTCAACCTCGGCCCTTGCACCGCGGAGTACCAGCTCTTCAAGACCGACAACCGGCCCTTCGAAGGCTATGACTACGAAGTCACTGACAGCAGAGGAGCGTCGCTGCAAAGCGGGACCACCACCCGGACGGGCAAGACACCACTCGTCAACAGCGAAATGCCGATGGGCCTGAAAGCCCGCAAGTCGATCATGCGCGAGACAGAGCGCATCACGGAGAACTGGACGACCGTGCTGGATGCGAAGGCCGGAGCGGCTGAAAGCCGCGACATGTCGGCCGCGCAAGACGGTGCGAAAACGCAAGAGGGAGATTGACATGACGAACGACGAACGCACGCGAATAAAGCCGAGGTTCGACGCGAGGAAGGCTTCGCGCGGCACGGCAGGCAAGGGGCGCTGAACGTGCCGCTACCAGCCATTCTGTGGGGCATCCTCGAACTGGTGGCCGCGGCCATCACGCTGTACGAAATGGGGGAACTGGCCAAAGACCTCTATGAGGGCTACGAGAAGTACGGCAAGGACATCGACAAGGCCAAGGAGGAGGTGCGCAAGATCATCGAGTCGATCAAGAAGGAGATCGGCCAGAAGATCGAACAGAAGGAAGAGATCGCGATCCTGCTGGCCCTCACGGCGGCCGATCCACAAGGGCAGCAGACGCGCAAGGCGGCGGGTCGCGGCGCGGGCGAAAACGTCATCAACGCGGCCATCGAGCAGAGGATCCCGTTTCGCGATGCCATCAGCAAGGTCTGCGATGCGGCCAACCGCATGCCCATCCTCAGCCTGCGGCGCAAGAAGGGCGTGAGCGTCAAGGACCTGCCCCGGGCCAAACGCAAGGTGCTGGAAGAATTGCTGGGCAAGGCGCTGGAGGAAATCGCGGATGTCGACCTCGATGAGTTCATCGTCATCCGCCTGCGGCAACTGGCGGTGAACCTGCTGTTCGAGTTCATCGACGAATGCCTGGACTGGAGCAGTCCCTTGAAGGCAGAGGTGAGCTTTGGGCCGAGGCCTGCCTACGACGACCATCCTGTGGATGGCACGACCCGGCTCAAGCGGTTGGGAAAGGTCAACCCCTTCTATCCGGGGCCGTACCAGTACAGGAAGGGCAGCCTGAGCGCTGACCTCATGATCAGCGAATACAGGCATGAGCGGCCGGACAAGGGCAACATCTTCGCCATCGTGGAGATCAAGTTCGAGAACGATCGGATTGAGGCAGCCCAGTTCGATGCATACAACGAAATGCTGAGGCGGGCCGCAGTTGTCAAAACAGGCCGAGCGCCGACCACTTACAAAGGGCAGGTCGTCAATTCCGGCGGCCGGCTGTCTCTGTTCCGGTTCCCGGAGGATGTGGCCGATCACAGTAACAAGGACAGGCCGCAGGAAGAACAATCCCCGGCCAGGAAGAAGGCGCCCAAAGGTGGCAAGGGCCACAAGGGCCACTGAAAGGAAGCACACCATGAGTACCACTGAACTGTTCCTCGAACCCGAAGAGGTCGAGGAGTTCATCCGCGAAACGAAGGTCCATCCCCAATGGTTCTATGGCTACGAGGGCCGGGAACTGGGTATTTGCCCATTCGTAACTTTCTACATCTACCACCCGCGTGAGGAGTACATGTCGGTGGCCCGGCGCTTCATCGCCATCTGGGAGCAGTTCCAGCAACTGATGGACGAGCCGTTCAAGAAGGTCTTCAAGTCGCGCACGCAGGTATGGCTCAGGCCCCACGACAAGCGCTTCCCGACCGATCTGATTGCAGAGGCCGAGTACCACGACAAGGATGAATTCAAGAACTTTTATCTGCTGGGAACGGACATGGACTCCCCGGATGAATCACCACGCTGGTCCTACTCCGGCTTTGTCACGAGCAACCCAGGGCAGCGCTACAGCACGCTCAAACTCATCTTTCGCTACAAGTGGTACATCGACGGCCACCAACGCCTGTGGAAAGACTTCGTTCGCGACTGCGTTGCAAGCCTTCAACCCGAGCACTGCTACACGGGCTACGAAGTGGGCACCGGGGGCCTGAGCGTGATGGGCGCCTACGAATCCGACGTGCTGGAGCGCATCTGCGCCGACCACTTCTACGGCATGGACGTCGATCATCCGTCGAAGATGGGGTATCAATACCACGACCCCTTCCACGAGGGATTCGTCAACCCCAGCGACCTCGGCGCCGGCCTTCGCCCCCCAACCTGGTGCTTCATGCTCTCCCCGTTCTGGCAACGCAAGCTGGGCAAGGACGAGCAACAGATCCGGGCCGAACTGCGCGACCCGCGCATCCGCATCACCTCGATCCCCTATGCCACCAACAAACAGAACCCTGAAGGTGCCAATGGCCTGTGGATCGAGCTGGGTGAGCTGGACCTCTATCCAGTGGACAAGGGCATCCCCGACCTGCTGGTGAAGGCCAACCGGCTGATCCGCCCCATCCGCTGCGACGAGTTGAACCTGACCACCCTGGACCCGTGGGACGGCGACCCCAACCCTCGCTTTGACTACGAGAGCTCTTTGCGCTGGATGCGCCGCTTCGACGAGGACAGCGACTGGCCCAGTGCCGATGTGCGCCGTCCGCCAGCGCAGCCCGCTGATGCGGCTGCGCTTGTGCGACTGCGCGCGCTGCCCGGCGAGCCTTGCCCACGCACAGGCTGGTGGGGCAGCCCGGCCGTCACCACGGGCGCGGTGTTCGCGCGCCAAGGTGAGCCCATGCCCGGTCCGCAGAGCACGGCCATTGGGGACGTGATTTGGATGTACAGGGGTACGCAGGCGCCGTGAGGGAGTACACCGTCGAGGAGGCCAGACGTCCAGCCCTCCGGCTGGGCGGTGTGGGTTTTCATTCCCCGCGGCAAGTCCACGCCGCTACACGCAGTTGTGGCCGAGCATGAAAAGCGCATGCGCCAGATTCGCTGGGAGGGGCGCACGCAGCAAGAGATTGCAATGAAATTGATAGCCTCCAGCGCCCGCCACACGGGCGCTGGAGGCCGATTTGGCTTGAAACTTCAGCCGCCCGCTCTGCAGGGTCAGCCGGCCGTGCCCGTCAGCGCCTCCCGGTAGCGCCGGCTGCAGGGCACCACGCTGCCGTCGTGCAGATGCAGCCGGGCATCGCCGCCGTCGGTGGGCTCGATCTCGCGGATGCGGTCGAGGTTCACGGCGTGGCTGCGGTGCACGCGCACGAAGCGGGCCGGGTCGAGCTGGCCGAGGAAGTCGGTCAGCGTGGCACGCAGCAGATAGTCGTGGCCGTTCACGCGCAGGCCGACGTAGTTGCCCTGGGCCTGCAGCCAGTCGATGTCGGCCGCGGCGATGAGGAACTCGCGCCGCAGCTTGCGCACCAGGAAGCGTTCGGGCCGCGCGGGCGGCACGCTGCCCTCGGGCGCCGCGGGTTCGGGTGGCGCCTGCGGCGATGGCGCGGGCGCCGCCTCACCGGCCGGCTCCGGCGCATCGAGCACCCGGGCCTCGCCCTGCAGCCGCAGCAGCCAGAGCCGGTAGATGGCGATGCCGGCCACGATCGACACGTAGCTGCGCACGTCCTTCAGGTATTCGTAGCCCCAGGCGCTGCTGCCGCCGAAGTCGTACGCGCCACCGGCCGCCCAGGCCACCGCCTTGCGCAGCATCACCATGCCGCCCACGTGCAGCGCGCAGAAGACGAGGCTGCCCGCCAGATGGGCGCCCGCCGTGCGCCACCAGCCCACGGGCCGGTAGAGCGGAAAGCGGCGCTCGAAGGCCGCCAGCACCGGCACCAGCGCCAGCAGCACGACGTGGCTCGACAGCTCCCAGCTCACCACCTGCCAGGTGACCGGCGGGTGCGCGGCGGCCCGTGCGTCGACCAGGGCCACGGCGGTGTTGAACGCCGCCTGCAGCGCCATCAGAACGACCCAGAAGCCGACCTCGACCGTCCGCCGCACCGGCGCATAGCGTTCGTAGAAGTTCCTGTGGCCCGTCGTCGCACCCATGCGGCCGATTCTGGGCCCACCGCCGCCGTCTGCCCGCGGTCGGGGCCGGAGTTCGTCCCACCCGGCCACCGCTCGTCCCACGGGCAGCCCCGTCCGGCCCGGGAATGCGCCGGGGTGCGAGGCGCCGCGGAGCATGCCGCCATCCCACTCGCCTGCTCCGCCCACCATGACGCTGCCGCCCGCCACCGACCGCCGCCACGACATCGACGCCCTGCGCGCCCTCGCCTTCGCGCTGGTCATCCTGTACCACCTGGGCATGTACTACGTCGCCGGCTGGCCCTGGCACCTCAAGAGCCCGCATGCGGCCGAGTGGCTGCAGTGGCCGATGCGGCTGATGAACCTGTGGCGCATGGACCTGGTGTTCCTGATCTCGGGGGTGTCGCTGGGCTTCCTCGCGCGCGGACGGTCGCCGGGCGCGCTGCTGCGCAGCCGCGCCTGGCGCCTGTTGCTGCCGCTGGCCTTCGGCATGGTGGTCGTCGTGCCCTGGCAGGCCTACGCGCAGGGCGTGGCGAACGGCTTTGTGGCACCGGGCTTCGGCGCCTTCCTGCTGCGCTACCTGGGCGGCGGGCCGCACTGGCCGGCCGCGGCCTTCGACGGTGCCGACATCGGCATCACCTGGAACCACCTCTGGTACCTGCCCTACCTCTTCGCGTACACGGCGGTGGTGGTGCTGATGTTGCCGGTGCTGCGCGCGCGGGCGGGCGAGCGGGTGGCGGCGGCGGTGCGCCGGCTGCGCGGCGGCTGGCTGCTGGTGCTGCCGGCCCTGCCGCTGGCCGCGTACGTGCTGTGGCTGGCGCCGCGCTACCCGGCGACGCACGACCTGCTGCACGACGGCTATCTGCATCCGCGCTACTTCACCTGCTTTCTCTACGGCTGGTGGCTGGCCACCGACGCAGGACTCTGGCGCGAGCTGGCGCGCATCCGCTGGGCGGCGCTGGGCCTGGCGCTGCTGTCGGCCGCGCTGCTGGTGGCCGGGCGCGAAGGCGTGCTGGGCACGGCCGGTGCTGCCCTGGCGCAGGCGCTGCGCGCCGTGTACGGCTGGGCGGTGATCGCCGCCGTGCTGGGCTTCGGCCACCGGCACCTGAACCGTCCGTGGCCCTGGCTGCGCTGGGCCAACGAATCGGTGTACCCCTGGTACGTGCTGCACCAGACGCTGATCCTGCTCGCCGCCGTGTGGCTCGCGCCGCTGGCGCTCGGCCCGGTGGCCCAGCCGGCGGCGATCCTGGCCGCGACGGTGGGCGGCTGCTGGCTGCTCAACGACGGGCTGATCCGCCGCCTGCGCGTGCTGCGGCCGTTCTTCGGGCTGCCCCCGCGCTGGCCGCAGTCTCAGCCGCGCGCAGCCAGCCAGGCGCCGATGGCCTCGCGCGGCACCTGGTAGAAGGCTTCGCGCCGGTGGACCTCGTAGCCCATCTGCCGGTTGACGGCGAGCATCGGGGCGTTGACCTCGGCGTTGAAGGTCACGGCGCGGCGCAGCGTGGGGTGCAGTTCGCGCGCGCCGGTCAGCAGCGCCGCCTTCACCGCCTTGGCCAGGCCGAGCCCGCGCCAGCGCGGGTCGGTGGTGGTGAGCTTCTGCCACAGCACCTCGGGCACGCGTGCGTCCCACGAGCCGATGCTCAGCGCCGCCACCTCGCCGGCCGCATCGAGCAGCAGCGCCACGTGGTGGGCGCCGCCGCGCGCGTCCATGTCGGCGTACCAGCTGCGGAAGTCCTCCATCTCGAAACGCACCGGCGGGCCTTCGAGCGCGCCCATCGGCACATGGCGGAACAGCCGCTCGAACACCGGCAATAACTGCGCGAGCCGGTCCAGCGGCACGCGGCCGGCGTGCAGCTCCCAGCGCAGGCCGCGCGCGGCGATGGCCGGTGCCTCGCGCCAGCGCTGCAGGAGCGCGGGGTCGAGCCGGTCGAAGTGCAGCCGGTTCTGCACCGTCGCCAGCCGCGGCGGCGTGCCCAGTGACGCCAGCCAGGCCCAGGCCGCGGGATCGTGTGCCTGCACGGTGACCAGCGTGCGTCCTTGCGCGTGGAGAAAGCCGTTCAGCGTACCGAGCATGCGGCTGGCGATGCCGCGCCGCCGCCAGCCCGGCAGCACGTAGCACCACGCATCGGCGAGCGCGGCGTGCTCGTGTGCGCCGGGCGCGCCGGGGCGGCGGACGCTGGCCAGCAGGTTGCCGATGGGCTCGCCGTCCGCCGCCACCGCGGTCCAGCGGTGGTGCTGCACCAGCGGCTCTTCGCGCTGCAGGGTACGCACGAATTCGGCGTCGCTCGTCAGCGGCATGTCGGGCGCGCGATCGAGGTCGCGTGCGCGGCGGTAGCGCTGGTAGGCGGCCCAGGTCGACGCGCTGGCAGCGTGCACGTCGAAGGGCTCGATGCGGACCTCGGGCGTACGCGCCCGGTCCTCAAGGGGATCGTGTGTCATGGATTTCCCACGGGAACGACGGCCGCACCCACGCAAGGCGTGGGCTCGGGCGTCTGGAACTGGAAGGGGCCGGCACGGAGCCGGCGCGATGCGGAGCGCGGCCTCAGCCGCGCGGCATGTGCGGGCAGCGACAGCCCGGCATGGCCACAGGTGCGGATGCGATGGTGAAGAAGCGGTTCGTCATGGGCACCTCCTGTTCGCGTTGTTGTGGGATCGAGCGCGCCACTCTACCGGCGGATCGCGCCGCCGGCCAGCGCGGTGTGGCGCACACGCACAATCCCCGCTCGCCATGAACGTCCAGCGCCTGCCCTTTTACGTCGACCACGCAAGTGCGCGACTGCACGGCAGCCGGTGGGTGACGCGGGTCGATCAAGTGCCGCGCGTGCTCGCGCTGCATGGCGGCGGCGTGTCCACGCACCTCGGCGCGCAATGGCTGATGGGCGCGCTCGCCGCGCAGGGCTGGCCCGGCGCCGGCTTCGACTTCGTCGGCCATGGCGACACCGGCGGCGCGCTGGAAGGATCGAGCCTCGACCACCGCATCGCACAGGCGCGTGCCGTGGCGCAAGCACTGCCGCTCGCCGCGCCCCGCGTGCTGGTCGCCTCGAGCATGGGCGGCCACATCGCCTGCCGGCTGATCGGGCCGCTGCGGCCGCGCGCG
>JAFEEH010000123.1 GCA_018241185.1 Pseudomonadota bacterium
AGGCCGGTGTCGTGCTGGCCAGCGGCAGCGGCGGCGCCGACACGGTCTCGCTGCCCGGGCAACTGGCCTGGCGCCTGCGGCCCGGCTTGAACGGCATCCACGGCCAGCTCGACCTGCCCTGCTGCGCCGCGCAGCCGCTGGGCTTTCGCGCCCGGCCCGGCGGCGATGGCCTGCTGCTGGCCTGGCAGGACGGCCAGTCGCGCTGGCCCGCGGCCATGCTCACCGGCCTGGGCGCGCCGTGGAACACGCTCAAGCCGGACGGCACGCTCGACCTGCGCCTGCACAACTTCTCGATGCAATGGCGAGGCCCGCAACTGGCCTTCCAGGGCCAGGCCACGCTCGATGCGGTGGACATCTCCTCCAGCCTCTCGACGCTGCGCCCCATGGGCAGCTATCGCGTGGCGCTCGAGGGCGGCCCGGCCGCCAGCCTGCTCGTGACGACCACGCAGGGCAGCCTTCAACTCGGCGGCAGCGGCCGCTGGACCGGCACGGCCCTGCGCTTCAACGGCGAGGCCACGGCCGCGCCGGGGCGCGAGGACGCGCTCTCGAATCTCCTGAACATCATCGGGCGGCGCGACGGCGCGCGTTCGATCATCACCCTGGGCTGACCATGAAGTTCCCCTCCCCCACCGGCCTGCGCCCCGCGCTTCTCGCGCTGGCGATCCAGGCCCTGCTCGCGGCCGCCCTGCCCGGCGGCGCGCTGGCGCAGACCGCCGGCGACGTACCGCGCCGCGGCGAACCGATCACGCTCAACTTCACCAATGCCGAGATCGAGGCCGTGGCCCGCACGATGGCCGTCATCACCGGCCGCGACGTGGTGGTCGACCCGCGCGTGAAGGGCACGATGAACCTGCAGACCGAGCGGCCCGTGTCGCCCGGTGCCGCCTTCGACCAGTTCTCGGCCGCGCTGCGCCTGCAGGGCTTCGCCATCGTGCAATCCGACGGCCTGTACAAGGTGCTGCCCGAGGCCGACGCCAAGCTGCAGACCGGCACCGTGGCCACGTCGGTGGGCGGTGCCGGCAGCATCGGCGGCAACCAGATCGTGACCCAGATCTTCCGGCTCAACTACGAATCGGCGGCCAACCTGCTGCCGGTGCTGCGGCCGCTGATCGCGCCCAACAACACCATCAACGTCAACCCGGGCAACAACTCGCTGGTCATCACCGACTACGCCGACAACATGCGCCGCCTGGCGCGCATCGTCGCCTCGCTCGACGTGCCCAACGCGTCCGACATCGAGGTGATTTCGCTCAAGCATTCGATCGCGACCGACATGGTGCCGCTGGTGCAGCGCCTGGTCGAGGGCGGCGGTGCCAGCACGCCGGGCGCCCCGGCGGTGGCCAACGCGGGGGGTGCCGACGCGTCCTTCCGCACCTCACTGCTGGCCGATCCGCGCAGCAACTCGATCATCGTGCGCGCCGCGAATCCGGCACGCGTGCAGCTCATCCGCACCCTGATCGACAAGCTGGACCGCGCCCCCATCGACAACGGCAACGGGGCGGCCGGCAACATCTACGTGGTCTACCTCAAGAACGCCGATGCGGTGCGACTGGCGACCACGCTGCGTGCCGCCATCGCCAGCGGCACCCTCGGTGCGCAGGGCGGCGGGGGCAGCTTCGGCGCCAGCGGTGGCGCCGCCTCGCAGGTCGCCCCGGTCAACACGCAGTCGCAGTTCGGCCAGCAGCAGGGGCTGTCGTCGTCGGCCGCCACCACGCCGGTCAACAACGCCAACCAGCCCTCCACGGGCGGCCAGATCCAGGCCGACCCCTCGACCAACTCGCTCATCATCACCGCGCCCGAACCGCAGTACCGGCAGATCCGCGCCGTGATCGAGCGCCTGGACAGCCGCCGCGCGCAGGTGCTGATCGAGGGCCTGATCGTCGAGGTCAACGCCAAGAAGGCGGCCGAATTCGGGGTGCAGTGGCAAAGCGCGCTGGGCCGCAGCGGCAGCAACGTCGGCGTCATCGGCACGAACTCCAGCCTCAACGGCACCAACATCGTCGACCTGGCCACCGCCCTGGCAACCCGCAACGCCGCGGGCGCGCGGTCCAACATCAACAGCGGCTTCAACCTCGGCATCGGCCACAAGATCGGCGGGCAGTACGTGCTGGGCTTCATCGCCAACTTCCTGGCCAGCAACGGCGAGGGCAACGTCCTTTCCACGCCCAACCTGATGACGCTGGACAACGAGGAGGCCAAGATCGTCGTCGGCCAGAACGTGCCCTTCATCACCGGTCAGTACACCAACACCGGCAGCACGACCACCACGGTCAACCCCTTCCAGACCATCGAGCGCAAGGACGTGGGCCTGACGCTGCGCGTGCGCCCGCAGATCAGCGAGACCGGCACGGTGAAGCTGACCATCTTCCAGGAGGTGTCGGCCGTGCTGGCCGGCACCGAGAACGCCCTCAACGGCCCCACCACCACCAAGCGCGCGATCGAGTCGAGCGTGCTGGTGGACGACGGCAACGTCATGCTGCTGGGCGGGCTGCTGTCCGACGAGTACTCCTCCAACCAGGAGAAGGTGCCCGGCCTGGGCGACGTGCCGGTGCTCGGCAACCTGTTCAAGAACGAGGTGCGCACCCGCAACAAGACGAACCTGATGGTCTTCCTGCGGCCCACCATCATTCGCGACCAGCTGTCGGGCGATGCCGTCACGGCCGACCGCTACGAGCAGTTGCGCGCACTGCAGCAGGCCAGCCAGCCGGCCACCGACAACCCGATGCTCAACACGGTTCGCGACTCGGTCATCCTGCCGCCTCTGACCGAGACCACCGGTGCCGGCGACCCGTCGCGCCGCATCCAGGGCACGCGGCTGATCCCGCCGCCGCTGCCCCCGGCGCAGCAAGGCCCGCTGCCCATGGGCCCGTGGTCCAACAGCGACATGAAGGGTGCGCCGCCGCCCACGGCCGACCCGGCCACCCGCCGCGAATTGCCCTGATGTCCAGCGCCCGCTACCCGCTGCCCTACGCCTTCGCGCGCAGCCAGCAGCTGCTGCTGGAGCAGTCGGACGACGACGCGCTCACGCTGTGGATGCCCGTGGGCTCGCCACCCGCGGCGATCGGCGAAGTGCTGCGCAAGCACCGGATCACCGCCTTTCAGGCGCTTCCGGCGGCCGAACTGGCGCAGCGCATCAGTGCCGCCTACGCGCAGGGCGAATCGAATGCCGCCGCCGTGGTCAGCGAAGTGCAGAGTGACGCGGACCTGTCGCGGATGATGCAGGAGCTGCCGGCCGTGGAAGACCTGCTCGAGTCCGCTGGCGACGCGCCCATCATCCGCATGCTCAACGCGCTGCTCACGCAGGCGGCGCGCGACGGCGCCAGCGACATCCACATCGAGCCCTACGAGCGCACGTCGTCGGTGCGCTTTCGCATCGACGGCACGCTGCGCGAGGTGGTGCAGCCCAACCGGGCGCTGCACGCTGCGCTGATCTCGCGCCTGAAGATCATGGCCGACCTCGACATCGCCGAAAAACGCCTTCCGCAGGACGGGCGCATCTCGCTGCGCATCGGCACGCGCGCAGTCGACGTGCGCGTGTCCACCCTGCCCTCGGCACACGGCGAGCGCGCCGTGCTGCGCCTGCTCGACAAGTCCGAGAGTCGCCTCACGCTCGAGGCCGTCGGCATGCAGGGCGACACGCTGGCGCGCTTTCGCAGCATGGTCACGCAGCCGCACGGCATCATCCTGGTGACCGGGCCGACGGGCTCGGGCAAGACCACCACGCTGTACGCCGCCTTGGGCGAACTCGACGCCGGGCGCAGCAACATCATGACGGTGGAGGACCCGATCGAGTACGAGCTGCCCGGCGTCGGCCAGACGCAGGTCAACGCCAAGATCGACCTCACCTTTGCCAAGGCGCTGCGCGCCATCCTGCGTCAGGATCCGGACGTGATCATGATCGGCGAGATCCGCGACTACGAGACCGCGCAGATCGCCATCCAGGCCTCGCTCACCGGCCACCTGGTGCTGGCCACGTTGCACACCAACGATTCGGTGAGCGCCGTCACGCGCCTCACCGACATGGGCGTCGAGCCCTTCCTGCTCAGCAGCTCGCTGCTGGGCGTGCTGGCGCAGCGGCTGGTGCGCAAGCTGTGCCCGGTGTGTGCCGTCAGCGGCGAATCGGGACGCGAGCCCGCCGGCTGCGAGGCCTGCGGCCAGACCGGCTACCAGGGCCGCACCGGCATCTTCGAGATGTTCTCGGTCGACGATGCGGTGCGCTCGCTCATCCACAGCCGCGCGCCCGAGAGCCAGCTCTTCGTGGCCGCCGAACGCAACGGCCTGCGCTCGATGCGCGAGGATGGCGAGCGCCTGGTGGCGGCCGGCATCACCTCGCGGGCCGAGCTGCTGCGCGTCACGCGCGAATGAGCCGTCGCCGCGCTGGCGACAATCGCGGCATGCGACGCACGCTCCTCGCCCTGGCGACGGCCGGCTGCCTGGCCACCGGTGCCCATGCGCAGGGCTATGCCGACTACCACGGCGCCTGGCAGGGCACGCTGCTCTTCTCCTCGCTGGACAAGAGCGGCTTCCAGGTGACGCGACATGCCAGTTCGCCGGCCCGGCTGGAGATCGCCGACGACGGCGGCGTGTCGGGCCGGTTGCCGGCCGTGCGCTGCACCATCGCCGGCACCGCCGCCGATTTCCGCACCACGGCGCATGCGGAGTTGCAGCTCGACCTCAGCGCCTGCCAGGACCCACGCCTGAACGGCCGCTACCAGGGCCGCCTGCTCACCAGCCTGGCGCTGGAGCATGCGTCGCTGCGCGCCAAGGCCACGGCGGCCTTCGACCGCGAGCCGGTCGAGCTGTCGGGCATCCTGCGACGCTGACCCGTGCCCGCCCGCGCCATTCGCCCTCGCACCGCGCGGCGGCGCCACACGAACGCCCGACAATGCGCCGACGCGCCCACCGCAGCCTGTCCCCATGCCCGCCTATTCCTTTGAAGCCATCGACCAGGAAGGCCGCCCCCGCAAGGGCGTGCTGGAAGCCGACACCGCGCGCAGCGCGCGCGGCCTGCTGCGCGCGCAGGCGCTGATCCCGCTGTCGGTCAACCCGGTCGGCCAGTCCGAGGGCACAGGCGCCGGCAGCGCCAGGGGCTGGGGCGCGCTGGGCCGGCGCCGCGTGTTCAACGCCACGGGCCTGGCGGTGTGGACGCGCCAGCTCGCGGGCCTCGTGTCCTCGGGCCTGCCGCTCGAGCGCGCGCTCACGGCGCTGACCGAGGAGTCCGAGAACGCCGCCCAGCGCGAGCTGGTGGCCGGCCTGCGTTCCGAGGTCAACGGCGGATCCACATTCGCACGCGCACTGAGCCAGCACCCGCGCGAGTTCACGCCCATCTACACCGCCGTCATCGGCGCCGGCGAGCACAGCGGCAACCTGGGCCTGGTGCTCGACCGCCTGGCCGACGACCTGGAACAGCGCCAGGCCCTGCAGCAGAAGCTGGTCGGCGCCACGCTGTACCCGGCCATCGTCACAGTGATCGCGATCGTCATCGTGGTCTTCCTCGTGAGCTACGTGGTGCCGCAGGTCGCCAACGTGTTCGCCGGCACCAAGCGGGCCCTGCCCATCCTGACCCAGATCATGCTGGGCCTGAGCGCCTTCATCCGCAACCACGGCTGGCTGCTGCTCGGCGGCCTCGTGGCGCTGTTCGTCCTGGGCCGCGCCGCGCTGGCGCGCCCGGCCTGGCGCGAAGCCTTCGACGCCGCCTGGCTGCGGTTGCCGCTGGTGGGCCGGCTCTCGCGCGGTTACAACGCGGCGCGCTTCGCCGGCACGCTGGCGATGCTGGCCGCCGCCGGTGTGCCCATCCTGCGCGCGCTCCAGGCCGCGGCCGAGACGCTGGGCAACCGCGCCATGCGCGCCGATGCGCTCGACGCCCTGGTGCTGGTGCGCGAAGGCGCGCCGCTGGCGTCCGCGCTGGCGCAGAAGAAACGCTTCCCGGGCATCGTGTCGATGTTTGCGCGCCTGGGCGAACAGACCGGCCAGCTGCCGGCGATGCTACAGCGTGCGTCCCAGCAGCTCGGCGCCGAAGTGCAGCGGCGCGCCATGCACATGGCCACCATCCTCGAGCCGCTGCTCATCGTCGCCATGGGCGGCATCGTGATGATGATCGTGCTGGCCGTGCTGCTGCCGATCATCCAGCTCAATCAGTTCGTGAAGTAGCGGCGCGCACGGCGCACGACCGCCGGGCAAGATTAGTAACGGATGTGACGATTTCGGCGCTGGAGCCCGCCAGGCGTGCGCTGCGGCCCGATTGCACTTTGCGTTTTCTCACGCATTGGTGGCGTCCGTCGCACCCCTGAAGGTTGGCGCAGCCGCCGTGCGAACTGACGCCCGATCCGCTCAATCCGCCTTGATGCCCTGCCGCCGGATCACCTCGGCATAGCGACGGCCGTCGTCCTTCATGACCGTGGCGAACTGCTCCAACGACATCGGCGTGGCCTCAGCGCCCAGCCCGTCGATCTGTGCCCGCACCGCTGGCGTCGACAGGATGCGGTTGATCTCGCGGTGGAGCCTGCCGACCACCTCGGGCGGCGTGCGCGCGGGTGCGTAGATGCCGTGCGTGGTGCCCGCGTCGAAGCCCGGGAGGCCGGCCTCCTCGAGGGTGGGAACGCCCGGATAGGTGGTCGAACGGCGCGTGCCGCCGATCGCCAGCACGCGCAGCCGCCCGGACCGCACATGCTGCACGGCGATGCCCGGGTCGAAGTAGAAGTCGATCTGGCCGCCCAGCAGGTCCTGCAGCGCGAGCGAAGCACCGCGGTAAGGCACGTGCACCGCATAAACGCCGGCCTGGCTCTTGAGCATCTCGCCCGCCAGGTGCAGCCCGGTCGCATTTCCCGCCGATCCGTAGCTGACCTTGCCGGGGTTGGCCTTCAGGTAGGCGATGAACTCGCGCACGTCGCGTGCCGGCAGGTCGGCCCGCACCACCAGCGTGAGCGTGAGCCGGGCCAGCGCGGCCACGGGCGTGAGGTCCCGCTCCGCGTCGTACGGCATCCGGGCGTAGATGAACGGGTTGGTCGTGATGGCGCTGCCCGCCGTCATGAGCAGGGTGTAGCCGTCGGGGGCGGCCTTCGCCACCGCCTCGGCCCCGATCATGCCGCTGGCACCGGCGCGGTTCTCCACCACCACCGGCTGGCCCAGCGCCTGCTGCAGCGGCGTGGCGACCATCCGCGCCAGCACGTCGGGCGAGCTCCCCGGCGGGAAGTTCACCACGAGGCGCACCGGCTGCGCCGGCCACGGGGCCTGCGCGAACACGGGCCGTGCGGCGGCCGTCGCCGCGGCGAGTCCGGCGGAAAGAAGCAGGCGGCGGCGCAGGTCCGCGGGCGACTGGGGCATCGTGCACTCCGGGTGAAGGTAGGGAGGGGCAGTCAGGGCGCAGGCCGTCAGGCCTCGATGGGCAGGCCGGTGAAGTTCTCGGCGAACTGCAGCCGTCCGGCGTGCGTGCCGGTCATGTAGTCGAGGTCGGCCCGCTGCAGCCGGCGCACGAATTCGTTCTGGCCGGGGAACTGGTGAACCATGGTGCACAGGCCGGCCGAGAAGCGCTGCACCAGCCACATGCGCCGCAGGCAGCGCTCGGAATAGGTGGCGAGCCGGTCGCTGCGGCCGTGGCGATAGTGGTCCACCAACGCAGCCGCCAGCACCTGGATGTCGGCCATCGCCGAATTGAGTCCCTTGGCCCCCGTGGGCGGCACGATGTGCGCCGCGTCGCCGGCCAGGAACAGGCGGCCGTGCTGCATAGGCTCGGAAAGAAAGCTGCGCATCGCCGTCACGCCCTTGTCCCGGATGGGACCTTCGCGCAAAGGCGGCATGCCGTCGACGTCGAGCCGCCGGTGCAGCTCGCTCCAGATGCGGTCGTCCGACCACGCGTCGGGGTCTTCGTCGGGTTCGCACTGCAGATAGAGGCGCGTCACCGTCGGCGATCGCATGCTCATCATCGCGAAGCCCCGGTCGCTGCAGCCCCAGGTCACATCGGGCGAAGCCGGCGGCGCGTCGGCCAGGATGCCGAGCCAGCCGAAGGGATAGATGCGGTCGTAGCCGCGCGCGACGCCGGCGGGCATGCTGCTTCGGCTGACGCCACGGAAGCCGTCGCAGCCGGCCACGAAGTCGCAGGCGATCTCGCCGGCCGCGCCGTCCTGGCCGAACACGATGCGGGCGCGGTCGTCTTCCAGACCCTCGATGCGCTCCACCGGCGCCTCGTAGAGGATGGGGACACCACCGGCGTCGCATGCGGACATGAGGTCGGTGACCACCTCGTGCTGCGGATACACCCAGGCCCGCCGCCCGCCCGAGGCTTCATGGAAGTCGAGCCGGTGCGAGCGGCCGCCGAAGCGGAAATCGATGGCGTGCATCTCCATGCCCACGGCATCGATGCGCCCGCCCACGCCGGCCTCACGCAGCATCTCGACCGTGCCCTGCTCCAGCACGCCTGCGCGCAGCCGTGTGCGCACATGCTCGCGCGCCGCGCGCTCGATCACCACGGCATCGATGCCTTCGCGCCGCAGCAGGTGCGCCAGCATGAGGCCGGCCGGGCCGGCACCGACGATGCCCACCTGCGTCCGTCGCGCCGTCATGCCGAAGGCTCCAGCGTGATCAGGCCCATGCCCGTGGTCATGGGCGCGTAGTAATGGCGATGCCGGCGCTGCACGCCCTGCGACAGCGCGCCGCGCATCACCAGCCACATGATGAGCTCGATGCCCTCGACGCCGAAGCGTTCCATCATCTGCTGGTGCGTAAGGCCCGCCAGGCTGTCGGGATCGCGCTCGATGCGGTCGAGGAAGTCGAGGTCGTTGTCCTTGTGCATGTCGCCGAAGGCGGTGCCGGTGAGCTGATGCGACATGCCGCCGGTGCCGATGATGACCACCCGCAGGTCCGGTGCGAACGATGCGGTGGCACGCGCGATCGCCTGGCCCAGGCGCAGGCAGCGCCGGGCGGTGGGCAGCGGATGCTGCAGCACATTGACCGCGATCGGCACCGAGGCGACTGGCCAGTGGCCATCCTGCGGCTCGAAGCACAGGTGCATGGGCACCAGAAAGCCGTGCTCGACGCGCATGCGCTGGCACACCGTGATGTCGAACTCGTCGTACACCAGTTCGCGGCACAGGTGCTGCGAAAACGCCAGGTGCCCCGGAATCTCGGGCAGCGGCCGCGTGCCGAAGCCTTCGTCGGCGATGCCGTAGCGGTCGGCGCAGCCGACGGCGAAGGTGGGGTACTTGTCGAAGAAGAAGTCGGCCCCGTGGTCGTTGTAGACCATGATCGCGACGTCCGGCTTGAGTTCGCGCAGCCATTCGCGCACCGGCACGTAGGCGTCGAACAGCGGCTTCCAGGCCGGCTCCTGCGTACGGCGACGGTCGTAGGCGCCGCCGATGGACGGCACGTGCGAGGTGCCGATGCCGGCAACGATGCGGCCCGCCATCACACCGCTCCCGCGTCGTTGCGCGTGGCCAGGAACTGCTCGTAGCTCTCGCCGCGCATCCCGGCACCCATGCGGTACAGGCCGTTGCCCGTCACGACGCCCAGCTTGATCAGGAAGTAGATGTTGCCGCCGGCCGCCAGCAGCCCGGAGAAATCGCGCTCGCGCACCAACTGCTTTTCGGGTTCGGTCAAGCCGTGCGCGGCCATGAAGCCTTCCTCGTCCGCCTTGAACGCCGAGCGGTTCTGCGGCTCGGACAGTGCGTTGCACATGCTGTTGATGCGAAGCCCGCGCCACGAGACTGCGAGGTCGAAGACCTCCGAATCACCCACCCGTGCACCCGGGGCCAGCTGCGTTTGCGCCATGTCGAATCCTTTGCCAGACGTGATCGATGCGATCGTTCTTCTCGATGTGTTCGATTCAGTCTAGGGGCCGCCCCCGTAGTTCATCTATAGAACTATCGCAAGCGCACTTGTCAAAGGTCGTGCGGGTGCTGACACTGGCGCGGCCCCTCCTGCCCCCCAACGATGTCGTTCAGCCACCCCCAAAGCGTCGAAGACCTGCTGACCTTCCGCGTCAACCGCCTCATGGCCTCCGCCGGTGCGCTGGTCACCCGGCTGTGCGAAGGGCGCTACGGCATCACGCGCCGCGAGTGGCGGCTGATCTGCCTGCTGGCCGAGCAGGGCGCCATGTCGCCGTCGGAGCTGGCCGTGCGCTCGCACCTGCCGCGCGGCCCCGTGTCCAAGCACATCCGCGACCTGGCGGACAAGCAGCTGCTCATCAAGCGCCCGGTGGCGGGCGACATGCGCCGCGCGCGCCTCGAACTGACCGCCGAGGGGCGGCGCATCCATGCCGAGCTGTTCCCACAGTCGGAGCGCTATCACCGCCAGGTCCTGCAGGCGCTCACGCCGGCCGAGCTCACGGCGTTCGACAGCGCGCTGAGCCGCCTGACCGAGGCGGCCGACCGGTTGCTGGCCGCGCAGCCTCCCGTGGCCAAAGCCGACCGACGCCATGGCGGCAGCCGGCGGGTGGCGGCGGGTTAGCGGCCACTCGGTCGCCGGGGGGACCGATGAGGACGCTTCTTCCGTCGACGCGCGTTGCACGCGCGGCGGCGGTCGCGTGCCCTAGCGTCCCTTGAACACCGGCTCGCGCTTCTCCACGAAGGCCTGCGCGGCTTCGCGGTGGTCCTCGGTCTGGCCGCAGTGGATGTGGTGCGTGGCCTCGAGGTCCAGGCAGTCGTCGATGTCGCCGCCGGCCAGCGCGCGATTGAGGTTTTCCTTCATGTAGCGGTAGGCCACGGTGGGGCCGGCCGCGAGACGACGTGCGATCTCGCGCGTGCGCTCGGCCAGCTCGTCGGGCGCGCAGACCCAGTTGGCCAGCCCCAGACGCAAGGCCTCGTCGGCACTCACGCGCTCGGACAGCAGGTACAGCTCGCGCGCCTTGGCAGCGCCCACGAGCTGGGTCATGAAGTAGGTGCCGCCGTAGTCGCCCGAGAAGCCGACGCGGGCGAAGGCGGTGGTGAGGATGGCCGTGCTTGCCATGATGCGCAGGTCGCAGGCCAGCGCGAGCGCCAGGCCGGCGCCGGCCGCCGGGCCGGGCAGCGCAGCGATCGTGGGCTTGGGCATCTTGAACAGCTTGCCCGCGGTGGCGCGCTGGTTCACGCGCTGCGCGTGGATCGCCTCGTCGATGGTGAGCGCGCCCACCGTGCCGTCACCGGCGGCGGCCATGCCCTTGACGTCGCCGCCGGCACAGAAGCCCTTGCCCGCGCCGGTGAGCACGATGCACTTCACGGCGGGGTTGAGCTCGGCGGCGGCGAGCTGCTGCGCCAGCGCCTGGTTCATGGCACGCGACATGGCGTTGCGCGCATCGGGGCGGTTCAGCGTGAGGGTGAGCACGCCGGCGTCGAGCGTGGCGAGCAGGTCCGGCGTGCCGGTGTCGAGGGTCTGAGAGGTCATCGGTGTCTCCGTGAAGCGTGCGCGGCCCGGAAGCGGCCACGCAAAAAACAAGGGGCCGCATCGCGCGGCCCCGGCAGGGCGAATATTCAGGCCGCGAGGCCCAGCGCCTTGGCCTCGGCCTCGTAGTGCGGGTACGAGGCCTTCATCGTGGCGCCATTGAGGATCATCTCGGCCACCAGCTTGCGCGAGCCGGCTTCGTAGACCGTCGTGCGCACCCACACCGACTCGGTGCGCGCGCTCTCGCTCAGCGCGACGATCTCGCGCTCGAGCGCGTAGTCCTGGTCGACGAAGAGCGGCCCGGCGATCAAGCGAATCTGCTGGCCTGCGAACAGGCCCACGGCGGGCTTGCGGCCGCCGAGCTGCGCGTCGGCGATGGTCGAACCCAGCAGCACGCTGATCATCTCGGTCGGGATGATCGGGCGGCCCCAGGGCGAGGTCGCGCCGCCTTCGCGCGTGTACCAGGCGCAAGGCTCGGTGATCACCGCCAGTTTGTCGGCGAGCGTGAAGGGGTAGTGGTCGCCCATGTGCTGGTCGAAGCCCATGCGGATCGTCTCGGGCGCCGCGCCGCGCTGGCCCACCTTCAGGTCGCGGTTGATCACCAGCCCGGTGGGCGGCCGCAGCTTGGCCATGCGCTGTTCCAGCTCGTGCGGCTGCGTGGTCGCGCCGACCGATGCCGTGCCCACCAGCACCGGCGTGCCGTCGGCCTTCTCGGCGTGGATGCGCACGAAGGTGGCGCCAGGCTCGGGCATGGCCACGAAGGCGCGCACCGACTCGCCTTCGACCACCATGGTCTGGTAGTGGGCGCTGATGCAGCCGGTCTCGAACCAGGCGCGGCCGAAGAGTTGGAACAGAAGCGGATCGAACTGGCTGAAGTGCGTCGGCCCTTCGATGGGGCCGGCGGTGAGGCCCAGGCCCTCGGCCATGGCGTCGTCGTGGATGGATTTGTGGCCGTCGTACTTCTGGTCGGCCAGCATCTGGCGCGGCTGGCGCAGGGCGCCGCAGAGCATCGGTGTCGAGGTGAAGGGAGAGGTCATGCGGTTCGCGGCGAAAGGGTCAGACGAAGACGCGCGGCAGCGACCGCCGTCGTGTGATGCGATGGTGACGCAGCCAGCGCGCCGCCGCTGTCGCTCAGGCGCCTGCGCACCGCCACCAGCCTCTCCGGAGGGCAAAGTGCAATCGGCCGCCAGCGCCCGCCGGGCGGGCGCTGGCGCCAAACTCGTCACATTCGTTACGACCTGCAGATCGGGGGCTCACCGGGGCCGGCCACGGCATCCCGCCACGCACGACAATCGCGGCCGGCCTTTCACGTTCCAACGCCCGCCATGCCCGTCACCCTGGACGACAAGCTCGTGGTCGCGATCTCCTCGCGCGCCCTGTTCAACCTCGAGGAAGAAAACCGCCTCTTCGAGCACGGCGACCCCGACGCCTACATGCGCCTGCAGCTCGAGCGCCTGGACGTGCCCGCGTCGCCGGGCATCGCCTATTCGCTGGTGCGCAAGCTGCTGCGCTTCAACGACGACGGCGTGCAGCGCGTGGAGGTGGTGATCCTGTCGCGCAACGACCCGGCCTCGGGCATGCGCATCTTCAACTCTGGCGCCGCGGCCGAGTTGCAGATCCAGCGCGGCGTGTTCACGCAGGGGCGCTCGCCCTTTCGCTACCTCACGCCGCTCAACGCCGACCTGTTCCTCTCGGCCAATGCCGACGATGTGCGCGAGGCGCTGCGCGCGGGCTTCGCCGCAGCGCACGTCAACGTCGAGGCGGCACTCGCGAGCAGCCTGCACCCGGACGAAGTGCGCATCGCCTTCGACGGCGATGCGGTTCTGTTCTCCGACGAAGCCGAGCGCGTGTACCAGGCGCAGGGCCTGGCCGCGTTCCAGGCGCACGAGGCCGACAAGGCCGCGGTGCCGCTGGGCGCCGGGCCGCTGGCGCCCTTCCTCGTCGCGCTGCACCGTCTGCAGCAGGCGGCGGCCAGCACCGGCATGCGCATCCGGACGGCGCTGGTCACGGCGCGCGGCGCGCCGGCGCATCGCCGCGCGATCCAGACGCTGATGAGCTGGAACATCCGCGTCGATGAGGCGATGTTCCTCGCCGGCCTCGACAAGGGTGGCTTCCTGCGCGAGTTCGAGCCCGACTTCTTCTTCGACGACCAGACCGGCCACGTGCGCTCGGCCGCGCGGCATGTGCCGGCCGGGCACGTGGCCAGCGGGATCAGCAACCCGGGCTGAAGGCCCCGGCGCCAGGCCGACCGGGCTCAGCGCGCCCGCGGCACCTCGTGGACGAAGTGGCCGGCGCTGAGCGTGTTGACCGTCTCGCCCGGGATGTCCATCAGGATGCGGCTGCGCTCGGGCGTCATCGTCACGGTGATGTACTGCACCGGCCGCGCCTCTGGGTCGTGGATCACGCGCACGATCTTCAACAGCGGCATGCCCACCTCGGTCTGCATCAGGCGCGCGCGCACC
>JAFEEH010000124.1 GCA_018241185.1 Pseudomonadota bacterium
GCCATCGAGCCGGCGCGCGTTCTCCGCGGCTTCCGCCTCGGGCAGCAATTCGCCCTCCCATTTGGCGACCACGGCGCTGGCGATGGAGTTGCCCACCGCGTTGGTGGCCGAGCGGCCCATGTCGAGAAAGGTGTCCACGCCCAGGATCAGCAGCAGGCCCGCTTCGGGGATGTTGAACTGGTTGAGCGTGGCGGCGATCACCACCAGCGAGGCGCGCGGCACACCGGCCATGCCCTTGGAGGTGAGCATCAGGATCAACAGCATCGTGATCTGTGTGCCGATGGACAGGTGGATGTTGTAGGCCTGCGCGATGAAGAGCACCGCGAAGGTGCAGTACATCATCGAGCCGTCGAGGTTGAACGAGTAGCCCATCGGCATCACGAAGCTCGAGATCTTGCGCTTGACGCCGAAGCGGTCGAGCGCGTCCAGGATCTTGGGGTAGGCGGCTTCCGAGCTCGCGGTGGCGAAGGAGAGCATGAAGGCTTCCTTGATCAACACCAGCAGCTTGAGGATGCGCGGGCCCAGGAAGAGGAAGCCCGCGCCCACCAGCACCGCCCACAGCACGAACAGGCCCAGGTAGAAGTCGCCCATGAAGACGGCGAACTTCAGCAGGATGCCCAGCCCGTTCACGGCCACGGTGGCGGCCATGGCCGCCAGCACGGCCAGCGGTGCGAGCTTCATGACGTAGCCGGTGATCTTGAGCATGACGTGCGAGAGTTCGTCGATGGCGGCGACCAACGTCTTGCCCTTGTCGCCCAGCGCGGCGAGCGCCACGCCGAAGAACATCGAGAACACCACGATCTGCAGGATTTCGTTGTTGGCCATCGACTCGGCGAAGGACTTGGGGATCAGGTGACTGACGAAGTCCTTGAGCGTGAATTTCGAGGTCGCGAGGTTGGCCGAGGCGCCGATGTCCGGCAGCGGCAGGCCCAGGTTGTGGCCCGGCTGCAGCAGGTTGGCCAGGATCAGGCCCAGGATCAGCGACACCAGCGAGGCGGTGACGAACCAGCCCATGGCCTTGGCGAACACCCGCCCCACCGAGGCCGCGTCGCCCATGTGCGCGATGCCCACGACCAGCGTGGAGAACACCAGCGGGCCGATCAGCATCTTGATCAGCCGCAGGAACACGTCCGACATGATCGAGATGTAGCCGGCGATCTCGCTCGCGGTCTTCTTGTCAGGAAAGCTGGCGAAGATCATCCAGCCGATCAGGATCCCGATCACCATGGCGATCAGGATCCATGCGGCCATGGGTAGCTTTTTCATGGAAATCCCCTTGTCTGTTGTTGATGGTTTTGAGGCGCGCGTCACACCATGGCGCCAGAATCGCGCTGCGCACGCCGCCGCTTCACAGGAGGGCAGTTCGCGCGCAGTCGGGACTCGTGGTGGTGCATGGCGCGGCTCGCCGATGGTCGATGCGAGTTGCATGCCTGTGAAGGGGGCCGCCCATGCCGATCCGGCCTGCGGCCATGCACGCGATGCCTGATGTCGCGCACCGCTCCCTAGAATCGTCGGCATGGCGGTTCAACGCATCGATTTCCACGGCCAGCCGGCGGCCGAACTCCTCCTGCCCACGGGCGATCGCGTCGTGGCCGCGCTGCACGGCGCGCAGGTGCTGTCGTGGCGCACCGCCGACGGCACCGAGCGGCTGTACCTGAGCCCGCAGGCGATCTTCGACGGCCAGGCCGCGATCCGCGGCGGCGTGCCGGTGTGCTTTCCGCAGTTCAACCAGCGCGGGCCGCTGCCCAAGCACGGGTTCGTGCGCAACATGCCGTGGCACATCGCGCCGGAATCGGGCGACGGCGCGACGCTGGTGCTGGTGCTCTCCGACGACGAATCCACCCGGCGCCTCTGGCCGGTGCAGTTCGAAATCCGCCTGCAGGTGGCGCTGGCGCCGGGCCGGCTGCGCGTCGCGCTGGTGGCGCGCAACACCGGCGATGCGCCCTGGTCCTTCACCGCGGCGCTCCACACCTACCTGCATGTGGACGACGCAGCCGAGGCGCGGCTCGACGGCCTGCGGGGCCAGCCGCGCTGGGACGCGGTGCGCGACGAACGCTTCGTCGAAAGTGCGCCCGCGCTGCGCTTCGGCGAGGAATTCGACAGCGTGTTCACTGCAGCGTCGGGCGTGGGTCTGACCCTGGTCCAGCCCGCGGGCCGCCTCGCCCTGACGCAGAGCGACAGCTGCACCGAGACGGTGGTATGGAACCCCGGTCCGGCGCTGAGCCAGCGGCTGGCCGACATGCCCGACGACGGCTGGCGCCACATGCTCTGCGTGGAGGCGGCGAGCATCGACACGCCCGTCTCGCTGGCGCCGGGTGCCCGGTGGGAAGGCTGGCAGGAACTGCAGGTGCTGCCAGCGTCGGCCGGTTGAGCGCCGATGCGCGTCGACAGCGTCTACCGCGTGACGCCGAAGCTGCAGTGCGCCGACCCGCGGGAAATCGATGCGTTGGCACGCTGGCTGGCCGCACCGCTGCCGACGGGCTACCGCGCTCACGTCACCACACTGGGCCGTGGCACGTACCACGGCCTGTGGATGGTGCGGATGCCGCAGGACGTCCGGGCCGGCTGTGCGGACCGCCAGGCCTTCCTGCGCGAGCACTTCGACGACCTCTGGGGCGCCGACCCGAGCTTGCCCAGGGACGAGGCGATGAGCGGCGTGTCCTTCGCGCACAGCGTGGATGGCGACGAGGCCTTCTACAGCCGTTCGCGTCACCGGCTGTTCGTGCTGCCCAGGCACAGCGACCGGGTGCACTGGGTGCCGCAGGACGTCGACGATCCACTGGACTGGCTGCCACGCAACGGCCGGAACGCCGACGAGCCCGTCGATCCCTTCCGCTACTTCGATTCGGGCCAGGCGCGGCAGACCGTCGAACTGTTCTCTGCGGTGTCCCTGGAGATGGAGGCCGTGGTGCGGCTCATCGGCCGGCACGTCCGGCCCGCGCATCGCCTGGATGCGCCCGGGAGCACGCTGCTGTTCCTGCCTGCGATCCATGGGACGGTCCAGCTGACGCAGGCACCCGGGGACGGCCGGATCCGGATCCGGCTGGCGCACGACACCGATTGCGCCGCCACTGCGGCGCCGCTGCTGGCCGACTGGACGGCACGGGGCTTTCGCGAGACGTGGCGCCATCCGCCGCACGCTGGCTGAGCCCTTCCTACAATCGCCGCTCCATGCTCGCCAAACGCATCATTCCCTGCCTCGACGTCACCGGCGGCCGTGTCGTCAAGGGCGTCAACTTCGTCGAACTGCGCGATGCCGGCGACCCGGTCGAGATCGCCGCGCGCTACAACGCGCAGGGCGCCGACGAGCTGACCTTCCTCGACATCACCGCCACCAGCGACGGCCGAGACCTGATCCTGCCGATCATCGAGTCGGTCGCCTCGCAGGTCTTCATCCCGCTCACGGTGGGCGGCGGCGTGCGCACCGTCGACGACGTGCGGCGGCTGCTCAACGCCGGGGCCGACAAGACGAGCTTCAATTCGGCCGCCATCGCCAACCCGCAGGTGATCACGGACGCCTCGGCCAAGTACGGCCCGCAATGCATCGTGGTGGCCATCGACGCCAAGCGCCGCACGCCCGAAGAGGCGGCCGCGCGCGGCCCGGGCTGGGACGTGTACAGCCACGGCGGCCGCAAGAACACCGGCCTGGACGCGGTGCAGTGGGCCGTCGAGATGGCGCGCCGCGGCGCTGGCGAGATCCTGCTGACCAGCATGGACCGCGACGGCACGAAGAGCGGCTTCGACCTCGAACTCACGCGCGCCGTGAGCGACGCGGTCACGGTGCCGGTGATCGCCTCGGGCGGCGTCGGCAAGCTCGACGACCTGGCCGACGGCGTGCAACAAGGCGGCGCCGACGCGGTGCTGGCCGCGAGCATCTTCCACTACGGCGAGCACACGGTGGGCGAAGCCAAGGCCTGCATGGCCGGGCGCGGCATTCCCGTGCGCCTGTGAGCCGCGGGCAATTCTTACAAGCCGAATCGGGCTCCAGCGCCCGTCCTGCCTGCGCAACCAGCTATCGATTCGATAGCAACTCCGGCCATGCCCGGGCGCGCCGGGCGGGGTTGACACTTCGCTGACAATGGCACCCATGGATTGGCTCGACGAAGTGAAGTGGGACGCGGCCGGCCTGGTGCCGGTGATCGCCCAGGAGCGCGGCAGCAAGGACGTGCTCATGTTCGCCTGGATGAACCGCGAGGCGCTCGCGAAGACGGCCGAGCTGGGCCGCGCCGTGTACTTCAGCCGCTCGCGCGGCAAGCTGTGGTTCAAGGGCGAGGAATCGGGCCACGTGCAGACGGTGCACGGCATCCGGCTCGACTGCGACAACGACGTGGTGCTGCTGGAAGTCACGCAGCTCGGCCACGAACCCGGCATCGCCTGCCACACCGGCCGTCACAGCTGCTTCTTCCAGAAACACCAGGATGGCGCCTGGCACACCGTCGAGCCGGTCTTGAAGGACCCCGAATCCATCTACAAATAGAGCCCCGATGAGCGCCACCCCGAGCACCACCGACATCCTCGACCGCCTGGCGGCCGTGATCGAGTCCCGCCTGCCCGCGCGCGGCGGCGACCCCGAGGCCAGCTACGTGGCACGGCTGTTGCACAAGGGCCCCGACGCCTTCCTGAAGAAGATCGGCGAGGAAGCCACCGAGGTCGTGATGGCCGCCAAGGACGCCGACCACGGCGGCGAGCGCCAAAAAATAGTGAACGAAGTGGCCGACCTGTGGTTCCACAGCATGGTGGCGCTCGCGCACTACGGCCTGGCGCCGCGCGACGTGGCGGCCGAGTTGGCGCGCCGCGAGGGCACCAGCGGCATCGAGGAAAAGGCCCTGCGCAAGGCGCAGGCGCGCGAAGCGGCGCAGGACTGAGCCTGCCCATTCCCACCCACGGACACGGAAAGGAGATCGCCATGGCCAACGACATCGTCACCGTTCCCGACAACGACTCGCTCAAGACCATCGGCTGGGTCAGCTACATCCTGCACCTGGTCGTCGCCATCGCGGCCGTGGTGCCGGGTGCGCAGGTCTCGATCCTGCTGCTGCTGGTGGCGCTGCTGATCGACTTCGTCAAGCGCGACGACGCGGCCGGCACCTGGCAGGCCTCGCATTTCAGCTGGCGCATCCGCTCGGTGCTGTGGGCCGGCGTGCTGTACCTGGCCACGTCCTGGCTGTGGCTGCTGCTGCTCGTGCCGGGCTGGATCGCCTGGAGCCTGATCTCGCTCTGGTTCCTCTACCGCATCGTCAAGGGCATGGTGCGCATGAACGCGAACCGCCCGATGGACGCCTGAACGACCCCGCCGAACCCTGGAGACCCGACTTGGCATCCGACCCGAATTGCATCTTCTGCAAGATCATCGAAGGCAAGATTCCCTCGAAGAAGGTGTACGAAGACGAGGAGATCTACGGTTTCCACGACATCGCCCCCTGGGCGCCGGTGCACTTCATGCTGGTGCCCAAGCGGCACATCGCGTCGATGGCGCAACTCACCCCCGAGGATGCGGGCCTCATGGGCCGCATCATGACGCTGGCGCCGAAGCTGGCGCTGGAGCAGGGCTGCAACCCCTATCCGGACGGCGGCTTCCGCGTGGTGGTCAACACCGGCACCGAGGGCGGGCAGGAGGTGCATCATCTCCACGTCCACGTCATGGGCGGTCCCCGCCCATGGGCCCGGGGCTGATTGCAGGGCATTGGGCCCGCGCACCGCACCCCCCGACTAAAATCGACCGATTCTTCAGGAGTAATCCATGGGTTCCTTTTCCATCTGGCACTGGCTGATCGTGCTGCTGATCGTCGTCATGGTGTTCGGCACCAAGAAGCTCAAGAACATGGGCTCCGACCTGGGCGGCGCCGTCAAGGGCTTCAAGGACGGCATGAAGGACGGCCAGTCCGACACGCCCGCCACGCCGCCCCAGCAGGTGACCGGCAACCCGGCCGCCGACAAGTCGACCATCGACGTCGAAGCACGTCAGAAGTCCTGATCCCTCCGGCCTGAGTCCGCGCACCCGTGATCGACCTCGGCATTTCCAAGATGGCGCTGATCGGCGCGGTGGCGCTGATCGTCATCGGCCCCGAGAAGCTGCCGCGCGTGGCCCGCACCGTGGGCACGCTGCTGGGCAAGGCGCAGCGCTACGTCAACGACGTCAAGGCCGAGGTCAACCGCTCGATGGAGCTGGACGAGCTGCGCAAGATGAAGGACACGGTCGAGGGGGCAGCCCGCGACGTGGAACAGACCATCCGCACCAACGCCCACGAGGTCGAGCAGCACCTGTCGGGCCTGGACACCGACACGGCCGCGTCCACCGTGGCCGGCATCGAGGCCGCCCCGGTCTACCCCGAGTACAAGCACCCGCGCAAGAACTGGCGCCTCAAGCAGGGCGCGGTTCCCCATTGGTACAAGGCGCGCAACGGCGTGCGCACGCGCGCACTGTCCGGTGCCGCGCGCGTCGCCCGCTACCGTCCGCACAAGTTCAACTAGCGCCTGCCGCGCACCGGCTGCCGGCGATCCTCACACCCGCCCCGGACCTCGGCCCTGCGGCATTTCCCCTCGATGGCTGATTCCGATTCCCCCAACAAAGACGACGAACTGGCCGGCACCGAGCAGCCCTTCGTCGCGCACCTCATGGAGCTGCGCGACCGGCTGCTCTACTGCATCTACGGCATGGCCATCGCCGCCATTCTGCTGGCCATCTGGCCTGGGCCGAGCGGCCTCATCGACTGGGTGGCAGTCCCCATCCGCCACCACATGCCGCCCGACGCCAAGCTGATCGCGGTGGGCGTGTTCTCGCCGTTCTTCGTGCCGCTGAAGGTGCTGATGATGGCGTCGGTGCTGCTGGCGCTGCCCTGGCTCATGTACCAGTGCTGGATGTTCGTGGCACCGGGCCTGTACAGCCACGAGAAGAAGTTCGCGCTGCCGCTCATCATCTTCGGCAGCTTCCTGGCTTACGCGGGCATCGCCTTCGTGCAGTTCTTCGTGCTCGACAAGATGTTCGCCTTCATTCAGAGGTTCACGCCCGAGTCGGTGGCGGCCACGCCGGACATCTCCTCGTACGTCGAGTCGATCCTCTCGCTCTACCTCGCCTTCGGCGTCGCCTTCCAGGTGCCGATCGTGGTGATGCTGCTGGTGCGCTTCGAGATGGTCACGATCGAGAAGCTGCGCTCCTTCCGCGGCTATTTCATCGTGGTGGCCTTCGTCGTGGCCGCGGTGCTCACGCCGCCCGACGTGGTGTCGCAGCTGGCGCTGGCCGTGCCCATGTGCCTGCTGTACGAGGTCGGCATCGTCGGTGCGCAGTACTTCGTGCGCGCCACCAAGCGGCCCGAAGACGAGGCCGAAGGCGCGGATTCGACGCCGTCCTGAGCGCCGCGCACCCGGCTGGCGAACGCCCATGAAGAAAGCCCCGCATCGCGGGGCTTTTCTTTTTCGGCGACGACGCGCCGGGTCCTACTCGTTCGCGTTCGGCATGCGCCGCACCGGCGTTCTCGGCCGGGTGCCGGGCGTGACTTCGAGTTCCATCTTGTCGCTGCCGCGCTGCAGCTTGAACAGCGCACCGGTGCCGGGCTTGAGGCCGGCAACGGCGGTGAGCAGTTCCTGCTGGTTGCCCACCTGCTTGTCGCCCACTCCGGTGATGACGTCGCCGGGCCGGATGCCGGCTTGCGCCGCCGGGCCGTTCTGCAGCACGCCGGTCACGATCACGCCCTGCGAGGCCTTGACGCCGAAGGTCTCGGCCAGTTCGGGCGACAGGTCGTTCGGCTCCACGCCGATCCAGCCGCGGGTGACCTGGCCGTCCTTCACGATGCCTTCGAGCACCTGCTTGGCGGTCGACACGGGGATGGCGAAGCCGATGCCCATGCTGCCGCCCGAGCGCGAATAGATCGCGGTGTTGATGCCTTCGAGGTTGCCGTTGATGTCGATCAGCGCACCGCCCGAATTGCCGGGATTGATGGCGGCGTCGGTCTGGATGAAGTTCTCGAAGGTGTTGATGCCCAGCTGGTTGCGGCCCAGCGCGGAGACGATGCCGCTGGTCACGGTCTGCCCGACGCCGAAGGGGTTGCCGATGGCCAGCACCTGGTCGCCGACCTGCAGGGCATCGGAGTTGCCCAGCACGATCACCGGCAGCTTGTCGAGCTGGATGCGGATCACGGCCAGGTCGGTGTCGGGGTCGGTGCCGATGAGCTTGCCGCTGGCATGGCGGCCGTCGTTGAGCGTGACCTCGATCTCGTCCGCGCCCTCGACCACGTGGTTGTTGGTGAGGATGTAGCCGTCGGCGCTCACGATCACGCCGCTGCCCAGGCCGACCTGCGGCTGGGTCTCGTCCTGGTCGCCGAAGAAGAAGCGGAACCAGGGGTCGTTGCTGCGCGGGCTGCGGCGCGCCGCCTTGCTGGTGTTGATGCTCACCACGGCCGGCGCCGCCTTCTTGGCGGCGGCACTGAAGCTGCCCGGCGCTGCGTTGGCCGGCCCGCTGTTCACGGGTGCCTCGATGATGGAGACCACGCCGCCCAGGGAGGTGCTGCCACGCTGGAACCATTGGGGCTTGAGGGTCGCAACCACGAAATAGGCGGCGAGCAGGACGGTGACGGCTTGGGCGAACAGCAGCCAGATGCGCTTCATTGGGGTGTGAGGTCAGGACAGAGGATTCCCGCGGCGCGGGGAGGGCCGGATTGTCCCTCAAGCAACGACCCCAGAGACCGCGTGGGCGGATCGAGATTGGGCCGCAGTGGCGGCGCGTATTGGTGCAAACCCTTAGCATGCGCGCTTTGGACCGACCCGGTCCCCTGCGCTCGTCCGGCGCGGCCCACCCGGCTGCGCGGCCTTCTGGGCGCACCGATCCGCACCGCTGCCTGCCGGGCGCGCGGTCTGCGCAGACTTTCAGAACGCCCCTCATGACTTCGTCCCCTTCCACGCCGGGCGGCGCCGCCGCGCCGTCCGCCCGCACGCTCAACGCCCGCGACTACAAGACCCTCGCCCTGTCGGCCCTCGGCGGCACGCTCGAGTTCTACGACTTCGTCATCTACGTCTTCTTCGCGGCGGTGCTGGGCGGCCTGTTCTTCCCGGCCGACATGCCCGACTGGCTGCGCCAGCTGCAGACCTTCGGCATCTTCGCTGCGGGCTACCTGGCACGGCCGGTGGGCGGCATCGTCATTGCGCATTTCGGCGACCTGCTGGGCCGCAAGCGCATGTTCACGCTGTCGATCTTCCTGATGGCACTGCCCACGCTGGTGATCGGGCTGCTGCCCACCTACGCCACCCTCGGCGTGGCGGCGCCGCTGCTGCTGCTGGCCATGCGGGTGTTGCAGGGCGCGGCCATCGGCGGCGAGATGCCCGGCGCCTGGGTCTTCGTGGGCGAGCATGTGCCGGCGCGGCGCTACGGCTTCGGCGTCGGCACGCTGACCTCGGGCATCACGGGCGGCATCCTGCTGGGGTCGCTCGTGGCGGTGGCCATCAACACGCACTACACGCCAGCCGAGGTGGGCGACTTCGCCTGGCGCATCCCCTTCATCCTGGGCGGCGTGTTCGGGCTGGTGTCGGTGTATTTGCGCCGTTTCCTGCACGAGACGCCGGTCTTCCGCGAGCTGGCCGACCGCCGAAGCGTGGCGCGCGAGCTGCCGCTCAAGACGATCCTGCGCGAGCACCGCGGCCCCAGTGTCTTCGTTGCGCTGCTGACCTGGGTGCTCTCGGCCGCCATCGTGGTGGTGGTGCTTTACACGCCGACCTACCTGCAGAAGGTCCACCACATCCCGCCAGCGCTGGCGCTGGAGGCCAATGCGCTGGCCACGCTCATGCTCACGATCGGTTGCGTGATCGTCGGCTGGGCCTGCGACCGCATCGGCACGCGAACCACCATGCTGATCGGCTGGACGGGGCTGCTCGTCACTGCCTACCTGTTCTACCGCGGGCTGCCCGGCACGCCGCAGTCGCTGTTCTGGCACTACGGGCTGGTGGGGTTGTTCGTCGGCACCATCGCCACGGTGCCGATCGCCGGTGTGCGCGCCTTCCCGGCACCGGTGCGCTTCTCGGGGCTGTCCTTCGCCTACAACATGTCCTATGCGGTGTTCGGCGGGCTGACGCCGGTGATCCTCACGCTCTGGCTGCAGCACGACACGCTGGCGCCCGCGCACTATGTGGCGTCTATGGCGGTGCTGGGCATCGTGCTCGCACTGTGGCCCCTGGCCGCGCGCGGCCATCCCATGCGCGCCACGCCGGCGGGCGCCACAATCGGCGCATGAACCTGGCGCGGCGCTTCGGGCGGATCGACACCCATCTTCAGAACTGCGGCACGCGCGCGGACGGTCGGCCATGAGCACCACGCGCCAGGAACTGCTGCATGCCTTCGACCTGCTGCTTGCGCCCGAGCGCTTCCGCGACTACGGGCCGAACGGGCTGCAGGTCGAGGGGCGGACGACGGTGCGCAAGATCGTGTCGGGCGTCACGGCCAGCCGGGCGCTGATCGAAGCCGCCATCCGCGCCGACGCCGATGCGATCTTCGTGCACCACGGCCTGTTCTGGCGCGGGCAGGACGGCCGCGTGACGGGCTGGATGAAGCAGCGCCTGGGCCTCCTGCTGGGCGACGACGTCAACCTCTTCGCGTATCACCTGCCGCTGGACGCGCATCCCGAGCTCGGCAACAACGCGCAGCTGGGTCTGCAACTGGGGCTGGTGGCGGCGCCTGGGGCCGAAGGGCGCTTCGGCGAGCAGTCGCTGGGCTTCATCGGCGGGCGGGCGGATGGGTCGGCATTCGCCAGCGCGAGGGCCCTTGCGACCCATGCTGAAAAAGTGCTGAATCGGCCTGTAACGCTCGTGGATACTGCGCGAGACGCTATTAAAAAGATAGCATGGTGCACCGGTGGGGCGCAAGGCCATTTCGAGGCCGCCATCGCGGCAGGGGCGGATGCCTTCCTGACGGGAGAGATCTCCGAGCCGCAAGCCCACTACGCACGCGAGATGGGGGTCGCCTTCCTGGCCTGCGGCCACCATGCGACCGAACGCTACGGTGCTCCCGCCGTCGCCGGCCATGTGGCGGCGCAACTCGGGCTGGCGCACGAGTTCATCGACATCGACAACCCGGCGTGACGAACTCTTCCGTGGAGCGCGACTGCCTGCCCATCGCCGTCACGATCGGTGATCCGGCCGGCATCGGCCCGGAAATCATCGTCAAGGCATGGCGCGACGCGCCGGAGTTGATGCGCGGCTGCTTCGTTGCCGGCGATGTCGGCGCCATCCGCCGGGCCGCGCAGGCCTTGGCGGGCTCGGGTTTGCTGGCCCTGCCCGTGGCGGTGCTGAAGGCGCCTGTCCAGGCCCGGGAGGTCCCACCACGTTGCGTGCCGGTGCTCCAGGTGGTGCAGGCGCCCGGCGAACTGGCGATGGGCCGCGTGAGTGCCGAGGCTGGACGCGTTGCCGGGGAGGCCGTGGTCTGGGCCGCTCGCTCCGCCTTGCGCGGGGAGATCGCGGCAATGGTCACGGCCCCGCTGCACAAGGAGGCCCTGGCTGCAGCCGGTTTTCCGTACCCCGGCCACACCGAACTGCTGCAGGCCGAAGCCGCCGCGCATCTGGGCCGCGCGGTGGCGGACGTGCCGGTGCGCATGATGTTGGCCAACGACGAGTTGCGCACCGTGCTGGTCAGCATCCACATGGGCTTGCGGCAGGCCATCGACTCGCTGGACACGGCAGGCGTGCTGCAGACCCTCCGGATCGCCCACCAGGCGCTGTCGGCCATGCTGGGCGCGCCGCCGCGCATCGGCGTGGCGGGCTTGAACCCGCATGCGGGCGAGGGCGGCCTCTTCGGCCGCGAGGATCTGGACATCATCGCGCCGGCGATCGCGGCGGCGCGGGCCGAAGGCATCCGGGCCGACGGGCCGCATGCGCCCGATACCGTTTTCATGCGGGCGCGGGCGCACGGTGGTCAGACCGGCGAGTTCGACGTGGTGATCGCGATGTACCACGATCAGGGATTGATCCCGGTCAAGTACCTCGGTGTGGAGCAGGGCGTCAACGTGACGCTGGGGCTGCCGCTGGTGCGGACCAGCCCGGACCACGGCACGGCCTTCGACATTGCCGGCCGGGGCATCGCCGATGCGAGCAGCCTGCTGGCTGCAGTGCGCATGGCGCGTGCGCTCTCGGCGCGTGCGGGCTGATCAGGGGCGCTTGAGGCTGTCGCGGATCTCGCGCAGCAGCACGATGTCTTCGGGCGGCGCGGCCGGCGCGGGAGCGGCTTCCTCGGTGCGGCGCAGGCGGTTGATCTGCTTGATCATCAGGAAGATCACGAACGCCAGGATGATGAAGTTCACCAGGATCGTGATGAAGTTGCCGTAGGCCAGCACCGGCACGCCGGCCTTCTTCAGGTCCGCCAGGTTGTTGGCTACGCCCGCCGGGATGGAGCCGAGCACGATGTAGAGGTTCGAGAAGTCCAGCTTGCCGAACACCAGGCCGATGACGGGCATGATGATGTCGGCCACCAGCGAATCGACGATCTTGCCGAAGGCGCCGCCGATGATCACGCCGACGGCGAGGTCGACCACGTTGCCCTTGACGGCGAACTCGCGAAATTCCTTGAAAAAGCTCATTCGAATGCCTCGTGAGGTACGTCGGAAGTGCGCGTGAGTATAGGGGCCGACCCTTGGCCGCCTGCAGTGTCGCGCAGGGGCGTGTCGCGTTGAAGTCGCCAAATACGCTCCGCTACAATCTTGGGTTGACCCTGCAAGCCATAAGTACTTCGAGGAACCCCATGAGTGACATCCCGGTCGGCCCGCAAAGGATCGATAGCAGCAAGCGGACATGGTTGATCGCATCCGGCTGTGCCGGGGCTGTGGGGGGTGTGGCGACGGCCATTCCCTTCGTGAGTACCTTCGAGCCTTCCGAGCGCGCCAAGGCCGCCGGCGCGCCGGTCGAGGTGGACATCGGCAACCTCCAGGTCGGCGAGAAGCTCACCGTCGAATGGCGCGGCAAGCCGGTCTGGATCCTCAAGCGTTCGCCCGCACAGATCGCCGAACTGCCGAAGCTGGATCCGCAACTGGCCGATCCCCAGTCCAAGCGCAACCCTGCCGAGTTCACGCCGAAGTACGCGCAGAACGAGAACCGCTCGATCAAGCCCGAGGTGCTGGTCGTCGTCGGCATCTGCACGCACCTGGGCTGCTCGCCCACGGACAAGTTCCAGCCGGGCCCGCAGCCCTCGCTGCCCGACAACTGGGAGGGCGGGTTCCTGTGCCCCTGCCACGGCTCGACCTTCGATCTGGCCGGCCGCGTGTTCAAGAACAAGCCTGCGCCGGACAACCTGCCGGTGCCGCCGCACAAGTACCTGTCCGACACGCGCCTGCTGATCGGCGAAGACGGCAACGCCTGAGTGGAGCGCGCAGATGGCTGAATTCAAGGAAATCTCCCCCAACGCACCCACCGGCGAGAAGCTGCTGAACTGGGTCGATAACCGCTTCCCGCTGACCAAGCTGTGGAACGATCAGTGGGGCAAGTACTACGCGCCGAAGAACTTCAACTTCTGGTACATCTTCGGCTCGCTCGCGATGCTGGTGCTGGTCATCCAGATCGTCACCGGCATCTTCCTGGTGATGCACTACAAGCCCGACGCGCAGCTCGCCTTCGCCTCGGTCGAGTACATCATGCGCGACGTGCCGTGGGGCTGGCTCATCCGCTACATGCACTCGACGGGCGCCTCGGCCTTCTTCGTCGTCGTGTACCTGCACATGTTCCGCGGCCTGATCTACGGCAGCTACCGCAAGCCGCGCGAGCTGATCTGGATCTTCGGTTGTGCGATCTTCCTGTGCCTGATGGCCGAAGCCTTCATGGGTTACCTCCTGCCCTGGGGCCAGATGTCCTACTGGGGTGCGCAGGTGATCGTGAACCTGTTCTCCGCCATTCCCTTCGTCGGCCCCGACCTGGCGCTGCTGATCCGCGGTGACTACGTCGTGAGCGATGCAACGCTGAACCGCTTCTTCAGCTTCCACGTCATCGCGGTGCCGCTGGTGCTGCTCGGGCTGGTGGTGGCCCACCTGATCGCACTGCACGAAGTGGGTTCGAACAACCCCGATGGCATCGAGATCAAGGCCAACCGCGGTCCTGACGGCCACCCGGTCGACGGCATTCCCTCGCACCCGTACTACACCGTGCACGACATCTTCGGCGTGGTGGTGTTCCTGACCATCTTCTCGGCCGTGATCTTCTTCGCGCCCGAAGCAGGCGGCTACTTCCTGGAGTACAACAACTTCATCCCGGCCGACCCGCTGAAGACCCCCAACCACATCGCTCCGGTGTGGTACTTCACGCCCTTCTACTCGATGCTGCGCGCCATCACGACCGAGATGATGTACGTGCTCATCGCCTGCGTGGTCGGCGCTGCCGCCTTCGCCGTGATCAAGACACGCCTGCCGAGCTTCCTCAAGGCGGCCGTGGTGATCGTGGCCGTCGGTGTGGCGGCGATGATGCTGTCGATCGACGCCAAGTTCTGGGGCGTGGTCGTCATGGGTGGCGCGGTCATCATCCTGTTCTTCCTGCCCTGGCTGGACCACAGCCCGGTGAAGTCGATCCGCTACCGTCCAGGCTGGCACAAGTACCTGTACGGCATCTTCGTGATCAACTTCGTGGTGCTGGCCTACCTCGGCGTGCAGCCGCCGTCGCCGATCGGCGAGCGCGTGTCGCAGGTCGGTACGCTCTTCTACTTCGGCTTCTTCCTGCTGATGCCCTGGTGGAGCCGCCTGGGTGAGCCCAAGCCCGTTCCCGAACGCGTGACCTTCGCCGCGCACTGATCCGGGAGCCGACCACAATGAAAAAACTGATCCTCACGTTGATCGCGGCGCTCGGCATCGTCTCGGGTGCGCAGGCGGCTGAAGGTGGCATCGCCTGGGACAAGGCGCCCAACCGCACGAACGATCTGGCGTCGCTGCAGAACGGTGCCAAGCTGTTCGTCAACTACTGCCTCAACTGCCACTCGGCCGCCTTCATGCGCTACAACCGGCTGCAGGACATCGGCCTGACCGAGCAGCAGATCAAGGACAACCTTCTGTTCACGACCGACAAGGTTGGCGAAACCATGAAGGCGAACATCGAGCCGCGCCAAGCCAAGGAGTGGTTCGGCGGCGTGCCGCCCGACCTGACTTTGGTGGCGCGTTCGCGCGCCGGCCACGGCGGCACCGGTGCCGACTACCTCTACACCTACCTGCGCACGTTCTACCGCGACGACACCAAGGCCACGGGCTGGAACAACCTGGCGTTCCCGAGCGTGGCCATGCCGAACGTGCTGTGGGAGTTGCAGGGCGACCGTCGCCCGGTGTACGACAAGATGGAACAGCATGGCCACGAGACCGAAGTGCTCAAGGGCTGGGAGCAGGTGACGCCCGGCACGATGACGCCGCTGCAGTTCGACCAGGCCGTTGGCGACTTGGTGAACTACATGCAATGGATGGCCGAGCCGGCACAGAACACGCGCATCCGCGTGGGCGTGTGGGTCCTGCTGTTCCTGGCGCTGAGCGTGCTCTTCGTCTGGCGCCTGAACGCGGCGTACTGGAAAGACGTGAAGTAGATGCGAGCGCGGTCCGCTGGGCGGACCCGCGTTTTTCCTCGGGAGTGGGATGCCATCCATGCATCCCACTCTTTTTGATTTTTAGGAGCCTTTCGCCATGATGGTGCTGTATTCCGGAACAACCTGCCCCTTCTCCCACCGCTGCCGTTTCGTGCTGTTCGAGAAGGGCATGGATTTCGAGATCCGCGACGTCGACCTGTACAACAAGCCCGAGGACATCGGTGTGATGAACCCGTACGGCCAGGTACCGATCCTGGTCGAGCGCGACCTGATCCTGTACGAGTCGAACATCATCAACGAGTACATCGACGAGCGCTTCCCGCACCCGCAGCTCATGCCCGGCGACCCGGTCGACCGCGCACGTGTTCGCCTGTTCCTGCTCAACTTCGAGAAGGAACTCTTCGTGCATGTGTCGACGCTGGAGAACCGAAGCACCAAGGGCAACGACAAGGCCCTCGAGAAGGCCCGCTCGCACATCCGCGACCGGCTGACCCAACTGGCCCCGGTGTTCCTCAAGAACAAGTACATGCTGGGCGAGAACTTCTCGATGCTCGACGTCGCCATCGCCCCGCTGCTCTGGCGCCTCGACTACTACGGGATCGACCTGAGCAAGAACGCCGCTCCGCTGCTGAAGTATGCCGAGCGCATCTTCTCGCGTCCCGCGTATATCGAAGCGCTGACGCCCTCCGAAAAGGTGATGCGCAAGTAAGCCCGTCCGATCGAGCCGTTCCGCTGCCACCATGATCAACGCACTCGAGTCGTCTTCTCTGCGGCCCTACCTCATTCGTGCGCTGTACGAATGGTGCACGGACCACGGGTTCACACCCTACGTGGCGGTGCAGGTCGACGATTCGGTGCAGGTGCCCCGCGAATACGTCAAGAACGGCGAGATCGTGCTCAACATCAGCTACGACGCCACCAGTGCGTTGAAGCTGGGCAACGAGTTCATCGAGTTCAAGGCCCGCTTTGCCGGCACGGCGCGCGACATCCTCGTGCCCGTGGGGCGCGTGGTGGCCATCTACGCGCGCGAGAGCGGGCAGGGCATGGCCTTTCCTGCACCGGTGCCGGGCGAGGCAGGCCCCACGGCCAAGACCTCGCCGCTTCGGGACGCCTCGCGCGGCGGTGGTGATGGCGAGGCGCGCGTCGTGCACCTCGTCACCGATGGCGAGGAAACTGCGGCTGTCGAAGCCCCTTCCGACGCGCCGGACGACGAGCCCCCGCGCCCGTCGGGCGGTGGTGCACGCCCCACGCTCAAGCGCGTCAAGTAGTCTCGTCTCAGCGGGCGGCCGGCGAGCCGCTGGCTAGAATCCGCATCGCGCCGCTTTAGCTCAGTTGGTAGAGCACCCGCCTTGTAAGCGGTAGGTCGTCAGTTCGATTCCGACAAGCGGCACCATCTCGCGCCTCCGCGGCGCCTCTCAGGACCGGCCCTGCACCTTGATGCGGATGGCCGTCACCTCCCACCCCTTCGCACGCAAGCGCGCCAGCAGCATCGGGCTCATCTGGCGCAGCTTCGCGGCGACCGCGTTGCCCTTGACGAGGATGCACCAACTGCCTTCCTCGCTGGGGCCGGCCTGCAGGGCGGAGCGCATTTCGGCCGGCAGCAGGGGCAGGATGGCCTGCAGGCGCATCTGCCCGTCCCGCGCGCGCGCCATCAGGCCGGCCAGCGTGGGCGATTCCTCGCTGGCCTGCTGCAGGGTGAAGGCTTGGAAACGGCGGGTCATGGGGACGCTGAAGGACGATGGCGAGGCGGTCTAAAATGATCGATTCACCGGCGAAGGCCGGTGGGGCCTGCCCGGCGGATGCTCGGAGGTGCCGAACCCGGTTCGGTGCGTCCGGGCCGGTGCCCTTGCATCGCCGGCGAGCGTGCCCAACTCATTCACCTTATCTTAGGCTCTTCGACCAGCCTGGCCTGCATCCGCAGACCTGTGGCGATCCTGCACCCATGGCCACCAACTTCCTGACCCGACTGTTCGGCAGTCGCAACGACCGTCTCCTCAAGCAGTATCGCAAGACGGTCGAGCGCATCAACGCGCTCGAGCCCCAGTTCGAGCAGTTGAGCGACGATGCACTGCGCGCGAAGACGCAGGAGTTCAAGGAGCGCATCGGCCGTGGCGAATCGCTCGACGACATCCTGCCCGAGGCCTTCGCCACCGTGCGCGAGGGCTCCAAACGCGTCATGAAGATGCGCCACTTCGATGTGCAGATGCTCGGCGGCATGGCCCTGCACTACGGCAAGATCTCCGAGATGCGCACCGGCGAGGGCAAGACCCTCACGGCCACGCTGCCGGTCTACCTGAACGCGCTCACGGGCCAGGGTGTGCACGTGGTGACGGTGAACGACTACCTCGCCAGCCGCGACGCGACCTGGATGGGACGCCTGTACAACTTCCTCGGCCTGTCGGTGGGCATCAACCTGCCCAACATGCCGCGCGAGGAGAAGCAGGCCGCGTACGGCTCCGACATCACCTACGGCACCAACAACGAGTACGGCTTCGACTACCTGCGCGACAACATGGTCTACGAGTCGGCCGACCGCGTGCAGCGCGGCCTGAACTTCGCGATCGTCGACGAGGTGGACTCGATCCTGATCGACGAAGCCCGCACGCCACTGATCATCAGCGGCCAGGCCGAGGACCACACCGAGCTGTACCTGGCCATCAACAAGGTGGTCCCGCTGCTCACGCGCCAGGAAGGCGAAGCCGATCCGCGCACCGGCGAGGGCGTCATCACGCCGGGCGACTTCACGGTCGACGAGAAGTCGCACCAGGTCTTCCTCACCGAGGACGGCCACGAGAAGGCCGAGCAGATCCTCGCCGAATTCAAGCTGCTGCCCGAGGGCGCGTCGCTCTACGACCCCGCGAACATCACGCTGATGCACCACCTCAATGCCGCGCTGCGTGCGCGGCACCTGTACCACCGCGACCAGCACTACGTGGTGCAGAACGGCGAGGTGGTGATCGTCGACGAATTCACCGGCCGCCTGATGAGCGGCCGCCGCTGGAGCGACGGCCTGCACCAGGCCGTGGAAGCCAAGGAAGGCGTGGACATCCAGGCCGAGAACCAGA
>JAFEEH010000125.1 GCA_018241185.1 Pseudomonadota bacterium
ACCACCTCCCCGCTGCTGGCGAGCAAGACGCCGGTCTGGCGCAGCAAGTTCATCGTCGCCGCTATCGGCTTCGGCTTCTGCGTGCTGGCTGGCCGCGCCCTGTACGTGCAGGTGATCGACAACGACTTCTTCCAGCGCCAGGGCACGGTCCGCTTCGAGCGCACGCTGGAGCTGCCGGCCAACCGGGGCCGCATCCTTGACCGCAACGGCCTGATCCTCGCCTCGAGCGTGATCGCACCCAGCGTGTGGGCCATTCCCGAAGACATCGAGCGCGGCAACCCCGACACCACGGCCAAGCTGCGCCAGGTCGCCAAGCTGCTGGGCATGCCGCAGAAGGACCTGGACAAGAAGCTGGCCGACGAGGACAAGACCTTCGTCTGGATCCAGCGCCAGGTCGACGAGCCCATCGCCAAGCAGATCGCCGCGTTGGGCATCAAGGGCCTGTACCAGACGCGCGAGTACAAGCGCCAGTACCCCGAGGGCGAGGCCGCGGCCCATGTGGTCGGCTTCACCAACGTGGAAGACCACGGCCAGGAAGGCATCGAACTCGCCTTCGACAAGGCGCTGGGCGGCAAGGCCGGCTCGCAGCGCGTCATCAAGGACCGGCTGGGCCGCGTGATCGAGGGCGTGGGCGAGCAGATCCCGCCGGTGGACGGCAAGGACATTCAGCTGTCGATCGACAGCAAGGTGCAGTTCTTCGCCTACCAGAAGCTGCGCGATGCCGTGACGGCACGCAAGGCCAAGGCGGGCAGCGTGGTCGTGCTCGACGCCGTCACCGGCGAGCTGCTGGCGCTGGCCAACTACCCGAGCTACGTGCCCGACAAACGCCAGAACCTCACCGGCGAGCAGCTGCGCAACCGTGCGCTCACCGACGTCTTCGAGCCCGGCTCGACGATGAAGCCCATCACCATTGCCATGGCGCTCGAGGCGGGCCGCGTGAAGCCGCAGACGCTCATCGAGACCTCGCCAGGTCGCTACCAGATCGGCGGCTTCACCATCAGCGACACCCACAACTACGGCACCCTCACCGTCCAGGGGGTGATCCAGAAGTCGAGCAACATCGGTGCGCTCAAGATCGCGCAGAAGATGAGTCCGCAGGAGATGTGGGACACCTTCACCTCGCTGGGCTACGGCCAGAAGCCGCAGATCCAGTTTCCCGGTGCCGTCACCGGCCGCTTGCGCCCGTGGAAAAGCTGGAAGCCGGTGGAGCAGGCCACCATGGCCTACGGCTATGGCATCTCGGCCTCGCTGCTGCAGATGGTGCATTCGTACACCTCCTTCGCGCACGATGGCCAACTGATCCCCATGACGATGCTCAAGTCGCCCGACGTGGCGACGGGCGTGCGGGTGTTCTCGCCCAGCACCGCGCTCGAGGTGCGCCGCATGTTGCAGATGGCGGCCGGCCCCGGCGGCACGGGCCCGCTGGCGCAAACCGTCGGCTACTCGGTGGGCGGCAAGTCCGGTACCGCGCACAAGCAGGTGGGCAAGGGCTACGCCAGCAACAAGTACCGCGCCTGGTTCACGGGCATGGCACCGATCGAGAAGCCGCGCATCATCGTCGGCGTGATGATCGACGAGCCCAGCGATGGCCGCTACTTCGGCGGTCTGGCCGCGGCACCCGTGTTCAGCGAAGTCGTGCAGCAGACGCTGCGCATGATGAACGTGCCGCCGGACCTGGCCGTGAAGCCGCTCATCGTCACGCAGGGCGTGGACGAAAGCTTCTGATGGCGCTGATGCAGTTCCACGCCCCCGAAGACGCCGCCGCCTGGCTGCGCGCACGCGTGCGGGGCGCGCTGCATGCGGACAGTCGGTCGGTGGCTGCGGGCGACGGCTTCGTCGCCTGGCCCGGTGCCGCCACCGACGGCCGTCGCCACGTGGCCGATGCGCTGGCGCAGGGCGCCACCGCGTGCCTGGTCGAGCACGAGGGCGTCGACGCGTTTGCGTTCGGCGGCGACGCCATCGCGACGTACGCCGGACTCAAGGCGGCGACCGGCCCGATCGCCGCGGCCTACTACGAGCAGCCCTCGCAATCGCTCGACGTGCTGGCCGTGACCGGCACCAACGGCAAGACCTCCACCGCCTGGTGGTTGGCCGAATCGCTATCGAAATCAGAGCATTCGGCGCAGTCCCCATGCGCCCTGGTGGGCACTTTGGGCATGGGCGTTCCGCCCGCGCTGACCTACACCGGACTGACCACGCCCGATCCCGTGATGCTGCAGAAGGGCCTGCGCGGGTTCGTCTCGCGCGGCTTCAGGGCCTGCGCCATCGAGGCGTCCTCCATCGGCCTGGCCGAGCGCCGGCTCGACGGCACGCGCATCGCCGTGGCCGTCTTCACGAATTTCACCCAGGACCACCTCGACTACCACGGCAGCATGGACGCCTACTGGCAGGCCAAGGCCGAGCTGTTCCGCTGGCCCGGGCTGCGTGCGGCGGTGGTCAACATCGACGACGTGCACGGCGCCTCGCTGGTCAAGGGCCTGCTCGACCAGGGTGCGGGCAACGGCCTGGACATCTGGACGCTGTCGGCCGGCGCCTGCGCGGCCCGTCTGATGGCGCAGGACGTCGGTTACGGCGCGCAGGGCCTGCAGTTCACGGTGGCGGAGCGCGGCATGTCGCCGGCCCGCCTGAACACCGGTCTGATCGGCGAATACAACGTGGCCAACCTGCTGGGCGTGATCGGTACGCTGCGCGCGCTGGGCCTGTCGCTCAACGACGCGGTGGCGGCCTGCCGCGACCTGTCCAGCGTGCCCGGCCGCATGGAGCGCGTCAGCGAAGACGGTGCGCCGTTGGCCGTCGTCGACTACGCCCACACGCCTGACGCGCTCGACAAGGCCCTGGCCGGCCTGCGTGCCTTCGCCGACCAGCGCGGCGGCCGGCTGTGGTGTGTGTTCGGCTGCGGCGGGGATCGCGACCCGATCAAGCGCCCCATGATGGCGGCGGTGGCCGAGGCGCGGGCCGACGTGGTGATGGTCACCAGCGACAACCCGCGAAGCGAGTCGCCCGACGCCATCATCAGCCAGATCCTGCGCGGCCTGGCGCGCCCCGAGGCGGCCCAGGTGCAGCCGGACCGCGCCTGCGCCATCGCCGACGTGCTGGCACAGGCCGATGCGCGCGACGTGGTGCTCATCGCCGGCAAGGGGCACGAGACCTACCAGGAGATCGCGGGCGTGCGCACGCCGTTCTCTGACCGGGATCAGGCCCGGGCCGCACTCGAACGCCGGAGGATGCCGTGAGCAACAGCGCCATGTTCACCCTGGCGCAGGCCGCGGCCTGGGTGCCGGGCGCGCGCCTCGTCGGCGACAGTGCCACGTCCATCGCGCGCGTGCACACCGACACCCGCACGCTGGCCGAAGGCGACCTGTTCGTCGCACTGCGCGGCGAGCGCTTCGATGCCAACGACTTCCTGGCCGACGCCAGGGCGCGCGGCGCCGTTGCCGCCATCGCGCACCATGGCCTCGAGCAGGCCGGCCTGCCGGGGCTGGAAGTGCCCGATTCGCTGGCCGCGCTGGGCGCCATTGCCCACGGCTGGCGCGCGCAGTTCGACCTGCCGCTGATCGCCGTGACCGGCAGCAACGGCAAGACCACCGTGACGCAGATGATCGCGTCGGTGCTGCGCACGGCCGCCGGCGAACGCAGCCTGGCCACGGCCGGCAACTTCAACAACGAGGTCGGCGTGCCGCTCACGCTGCTGCGCCTGCGCGCCGGGCACAGCCTGGCGGTGGTCGAGCTGGGCATGAACCACCCGGGCGAGATCGCCCGCCTGGCGGCGATGGCGCAGCCCACCATCGCGCTGGTCAACAACGCGCAGCGCGAACACCAGGAGTTCATGGCCACGGTCGAGGCCGTCGCCCGCGAGAACGGCTCCGTGTTCGTGGCCCTGCCCGAGAACGGCACGGCCGTCTTTCCGCACGGCGACGCCTACGCCGCCCTGTGGGAAGAACTGGCGCGCGAAGGCGGCCCGCGCCGCTGCATCAGCTTCGGTGCCTCGCCCGATGCCGATGTGGCGCTCGCGTTCGCCGAGTGGCAGGGCGACGCCTGGGAGTTCGGGGCGCAGACGCCCATCGGCAACGTGCAGGCACGACTGCGAATCGCCGGCCGGCACAACGTCCACAACGCGCTGGCGGTCGTCGCCTGCACGCTCGCCGCCGGGGTCTCCATTGACGAGATCGGGCGCGGCCTTTCGGCCTTCGAGCCGGTCAAGGGCCGCTCGCGCAGCCAGCAGCTGGCGCGCGCCGGCCTGCCGCCGCTCACCCTGGTCGATGACACCTACAACGCCAATCCCGACTCGGTCCGCGCCGCGATCGACGTGCTGGCAGAGCTGCCGGGCCCGCGTCTGCTGGTGCTCGGCGACATGGGTGAGGTGGGCGACCAGGGGCCGCGCTTCCACGCCGAGGTGGGCGACTGGGCGCGCATCCGTGGCCTCGACGCCCTCTATGCGCTGGGGGACGCCACACCGGAGGCGGTCGACGCCTTCAACGCCGCCAGCCCGTCGTCCGAGGGACGGCATTTCGACAGCATCGAGGCGCTCAATGCCGCGGTGCTCGCGCGCCTGCCTGCCACCGTCAGCCTGGTGGTCAAGGGCTCGCGATTCATGAAGATGGAGCGCGTCGTGCAGGCCGTGGCCGCACAGCTCGCGCCGCTCGCACCAGAACAGAAGGAGGCCGGCCATGCTGCATGACGACGGCACCCCCACATGCTGATGAGCCTGGCCCAGTGGCTGCAGACGCTCTCACCCGAGTTCGGGTTCCTGCGCGTGTTTCAGTACCTCACCTTCCGTGCCCTGATGGCCGCGCTCACCGCGTTGCTGATCGGCCTGGCGGTGGGGCCTTACGCGATCCGCCGCCTCACCGCGCTCAAGATCGGCCAGCCAGTGCGCGGCTATGGCATGGAGACGCACCTTACCAAGAGCGGCACGCCCACCATGGGTGGTGTGCTGGTGCTGTTCTCGATCGCGTTCGCGACCTTGTTGTGGTTCGACCTGTCGAATCGCTTCGTCTGGATCGTGCTGTGGGTCACCCTGGGCTTCGGCGCCATCGGCTGGGTCGATGACTGGCGCAAGGTCGTGCGCAAGGACCCCGAGGGCATGCGTTCGCGCGAGAAGTACATGTGGCAGTCGCTGGTCGGCCTGGTCGCGGCCATCTACCTGCTGTTCAGCATTTCGGAGAGTTCCAACTGGCGGGTGATGGAACTGTTCGTGAACTGGGTGCGCTCGGGCTTCGCGCTCGACTTCCCGCCCAAGATCAACCTCATCGTGCCCTTCTTCAAGGAAGTGAGCTATCCACTCGGCGGCATCGGTTTCGTGATCCTGACCTACCTGGTGATCGTGGGCGCCAGCAATGCCGTCAACCTCACCGACGGGCTCGACGGCCTGGCGATCATGCCCGTGGTCATGGTCGGCTCGGCGCTCGGCGTGTTCGCGTATGTCACGGGCAGCTCGGTCTACGCGCGCTACCTGCTGTTCCCGCACATCCCGGGCTCGGGCGAGCTGCTGGTCTTCTGCTCCGCGATGGCCGGCGCGGGCCTGGCCTTCCTGTGGTTCAACACCCATCCGGCGCAGGTCTTCATGGGCGACGTCGGCGCGCTGGCGCTGGGCGGCGCGCTGGGCACCATCGCCATCATCGTGCGCCAGGAGATCGTGTTCTTCGTGATGGGTGGCATCTTCGTGGTCGAGGCGATCTCGGTGATGGCGCAGGTCAGTTACTTCAAATACACGAAGAAGCGTTACGGCGAAGGCCGGCGCGTGCTGAAGATGGCACCCTTGCACCACCACTTCGAGAAGAGCGGCTGGCGCGAGACCCAGGTGGTCGTGCGCTTCTGGATCATCACCATGCTGCTGTGCCTGGTGGGCCTGTCGACCTTGAAGCTGCGCTAGACGGCCCTGCAATGCGACACCTCCAAGACCTCCCCGTCCTCATCCTGGGCCTCGGTGCGTCCGGCCTGGCGATGGCGCGCTGGTGCGCGCGGCACGGGGCGCGGGTGACCGTGGCCGACACGCGCGAGGCACCGCCCCAGCTGGCGGTGCTGCGCGAAGAGCTGCCTCAGGCGCAGTTCGTCGGCGGCCCGTTCAGCGCCGCACTGATCGAGGGCTCGCCCATTCGCGCCGTGTACCGCTCGCCGGGCCTGTCGCCTGCCGCCGTTGCGCCGGTCGTCGATGCGGCCCGCGCCGTGGGCCTCGTGGTCGGCGGCGAACTCGACCTCTTCGCGCAGGCGTTGCGCGATGTGCATGCGGCGCGTATCGAAGCAGCGCAGGCGGCCGCGCCGGCACTGCTCACCGACGACCCAGAGCTGGAGTCCTCGGTCGCTGCCGAGGCGCCCGTTGCGGATGCGGCCGAGCCGGAAGTCGCGCCGGTCCCGGACGCGCCGGACGAGGATCTGCCCGCCGCGGCGACGACCGAGCCAGCGCCTGCGCGGGGCGAACCCGCGTCAAGCACTGTGGACGAATCCGTCACGCCGCCGGTCGAGGCGCACGAAGCCGAGTCCGGCGCCAACGACGTCGATGCTTCCGTCGGCGCACAGGTCGACGGTGTTCAACCCGACCCCTCGCTCTCCGTGCCGGCACCCATGCCGACTGCAGCGGCGCCGGCCGAACCGGCCGCGCCCGGCGTCTACGTGCCCAAGGCCGCGCGCGAGGCAGCCGAATTCGTGGCGCGCATCGCCGAACTGTCCACCCCGGCCGCCCTGGCGCAGGCCGAGGAAGAGCCCGCCCCCGCACCGGCTGTCGTCATCGAGGCCCCGGCGGCGCCGGTGGGCTACACGCCGGCCGTCCTCGCCATCACCGGCACCAACGGCAAGACCACCGTCACCTCGCTCACGGCGCAATTGATCGAGCACGCAGGCAAGTCTGTGGCCGTGGCCGGCAACATCGGCCCCACGCTGCTGGACACCCTGGCTGCGCACATCGACGCCGACACGCTGCCACAGGTGTGGGTGCTCGAGCTGTCGAGCTTCCAGCTCGACGGCGTGCAGGGCTTCGAGCCCACGGCCGCCACCGTGCTCAACATCACGCAGGACCACCTCGACTGGCATGGCGACATGGCGAGCTATGCCGCAGCCAAGGCGCGCATCTTCGGCCAGAAGGGCCTGATGGTGCTCAACCGCGACGACGCTGCCGTGATGGCCATGCTGCCGGCGCCTCTCAAGGCCAAGCTGCAGAAGCCGGTGGTGCGTGCGCACCTCACCTTCGGCGCCGACCTGCCGCGGCGCCCGGGCGATTTCGGCATCGAACGCATCAACGGCATGGCCTGGCTGGTGCGCGCCCACGAGGCCGACGAGACGCAGAAGCGCAAGCGCGGCGCTGTGCAGGAAGAGGACATCCACATCCAGCGCCTGATGCCCGCCGATGCGCTGCGCATCCGCGGCCAGCACAACGCGCTCAATGCGCTGGCGGCGCTCGCGCTTTCGGTGTCGGCCGGCTGCCCGATGGGCCCGATGCTCTACGGCCTGCGCGAGTACCGCGGCGAGCCGCATCGCGTCGAGCCCGTGGCGATCATCGACGGCGTCGAGTTCTTCGACGACAGCAAGGGCACCAACGTCGGCGCGACCGCGGCGGCACTGCTGGGCCTGGGCGTGGACCGCAAGGTCATCGTCATCCTGGGTGGCGAAGGCAAGGGCCAGGACTTCTCGCCGTTGGCCGATCCGGTCCAGCGTTTCGCGCGCGCCGTGGTGCTGATCGGCCGCGACGCGCCGGTCATCGAGTCGGCCCTGGCCGACACCGGCGTGCCGCTGCTGCACGCGCCCGACATGGACGAGGCCGTGGCCACCGCCGCGCGCCGTGCGCATGCCGGCGATGCCGTGCTGTTGTCGCCGGCCTGCGCCAGCTTCGACATGTTCAAGGACTACGCGCACCGCGCCGAAGTGTTCCGCACTGCCGTCGAGGCACTGCAGGACGCGCCCGCCCGAGGAGTTCTCCAATCATGAGCAGCACCCCCGCAGGCGCCACGCCCAACCCGACCGGCGGCCGCTTCGGTGGCTGGTTCCGCCGCGCCGCCAAGAGCGGCATGGATGCACTGCCCATGCACCTGCCGGTGCGCCTCGGTGGTGGCGACTTCACGCAGACCAAGGCCGCGCCGGTGCGCGTGCTCGGCTTCGACCAGGCCATGCTGTGGGTGGTCGTCGCGCTGCTGGCCTGGGGCTTCGTGATGGTGTATTCGGCCTCGATCGCGCTGGGCGACAACCCGCGCTTCGCGCGCGCCAACTACAGCCAGTACTTCTTCGTCGTGCGCCACGGTGCCTTCATCGCCATCGCCTTCGTGGCGGGCCTGCTGGCGTTCCAGGTGCCCATGCGCATCTGGGAACGCGTGGCGCCCTGGCTCTTCATCATCTCGATCCTGCTGCTGGTGCTGGTGCTGGTGCCGCACATCGGCCGCGTGGTCAACGGCGCACGCCGCTGGCTGCCGCTGGGCATCATGAACTTCCAGCCCTCGGAGCTGGCCAAGCTGGCCATGGTGCTCTACGCCGCCAGCTACATGGTGCGCAAGATGGAGATCAAGGAGCGCTTCTTCCGCGCCGTCGCGCCGATGGGCATCGCCGTGTTCGTCATCGGCATGCTGCTGCTGGCCGAGCCCGACATGGGCGCCTTCATGGTGATCGCCGTCATCGCCATGGGCATCCTCTTCCTGGGCGGCGTCAACGCGCGGATGTTCTTCGTGATCGCGACGCTGGTGGTGGCGGCCTTCGCGCTCATCATCGCGACCAGCCAGTTCCGGCGCGAACGCATCTTCGCTTACCTCGACCCGTTCAGCGAGGAGCATGCGCTGGGCAAGGGCTACCAGCTCTCGCACGCGCTGATCGCCATCGGCCGCGGCGAGATCTTCGGCGTCGGCCTGGGCGGCAGCGTGGAGAAGCTGCACTGGCTGCCCGAGGCGCACACCGACTTCCTGCTGGCCGTGCTGGGCGAGGAGTTCGGCCTGGTTGGCGTGCTGCTGATCATCGTGCTCTTCCTCTGGCTCACGCGCCGGATCATGCACATCGGCCGCCAGGCGATCGCACTGGACCGCGTGTTCGCCGGCCTCACGGCCCAGGGCGTGGGCATCTGGATCGGCTTCCAGGCCTTCATCAACGTGGGCGTGAACCTCGGCGCACTGCCGACCAAGGGCCTGGGCCTGCCGCTCATGAGCTTCGGCGGCTCGGCGATGCTGATGGACCTGATCGCGCTCGCGCTCGTGCTGCGGGTGGACTACGAGAACCGTGTCCTCATGAGAGGCGGACGCGTATGAGGACGGCCCTGGTCATGGCTGGCGGCACCGGCGGCCACATCTTCCCCGGCCTGGCCGTGGCGGAGGAGTTGCGTGCGCGCGGCTGGCAGGTGCATTGGCTGGGCGCCCCGGGGAGCATGGAAGAGCAGCTCGTGCCCCCGCGCGGCTTCGCCTTCGAGCCGGTGCAGTTCGGCGGCGTCCGCGGCAAGGGCCCGGTCACGCTGGCGCTGCTGCCGCTCAAGCTGCTGCGCGCCTTCTGGCAGAGCATCCAGGTGGTGCGGCGTGTCAAGCCGCAGGTGGTCGTCGGCCTCGGCGGCTACATCACCTTCCCGGGCGGCATGATGAGCGTGCTGCTGGGCAAGCCGCTCGTGCTGCACGAGCAGAACTCTGTGGCCGGGATGGCCAACAAGGTGCTGGCCGGCGTCGCCGACCGCGTGTTCACCGCCTTCCCGAACGTGATGGCCAAGGCGAAGTGGGTCGGCAACCCGCTGCGCGAGGCCTTCCTGTCGCAGCCCGGCCCGGCCGAGCGCTTCGCCGGCCGCACGGGTCCGCTGAAGCTGCTGGTGGTCGGCGGCAGCCTGGGCGCCCGGGCGCTCAACGCCATCGTGCCGAAGGCGCTGGCGCGCATCGCACCGGCCGAGCGGCCCATCGTGCTGCACCAGAGCGGCGCCAAGCAGATCGACGAGTTGCGTGCCAATTACGCCGCGGCCGGTGTCGACGCCGAACTGACGCCCTTCATCGAGGACACCGCCGAGGCGTACGCCGCAGCCGACCTCATCGTTGCGCGCGCCGGCGCCAGCACCGTGACCGAGATCGCCGCGGTCGGTGCCGCCGCGCTCTTCGTCCCCTTTCCGTCGGCGGTGGACGACCACCAGACCACCAACGCCCGCTTCCTCGTCGACGCGGGTGGCGGCTGGCTCGTCCAGCAGACCGATCTGACCCCTGAACTCTTGTCCGATTTGCTACAGAAAACAGAGCGCTCCACGCTGATGGAGCGGGCGCTGAAGGCCAAAGCGATGCAGAAGACCGAGGCCACGGCCGAGGTCGTCCGCGCCTGCGAGGAGCTGGCGAAATGAAGCACGCGATTCGCCATATTCACTTTGTGGGCGTGGGCGGCTCCGGCATGAGCGGCATCGCCGAGGTGCTGCTCAACCTGGGCTACACCATCTCGGGCTCCGACCTGGCCGACAGCGCGACGCTGCGCCGCCTGGCGGGCCTGGGCATCCGCACCTTCGTCGGCCACGAGGCCGCGCACATCGCCGGCGCCGACGCGGTCGTCACCTCCACCGCGGTGAAGGCCGACAACCCCGAGGTGCTGGCCGCGCGCGAGCGCAAGATCCCGGTCGTGCCGCGCGCGCTGATGCTGGCCGAGCTGATGCGCCTGAAGCAGGGCATCGCCATCGCCGGCACGCATGGCAAGACCACCACCACCAGCCTGGCCGCCAGCGTGCTCGCAGCGGCAGGGCTGGACCCGACCTTCGTGATCGGCGGCCGCCTGAACAGCGCCGGCGCCAACGCCAAGCTGGGCAGCGGCGACCACATCGTGGTCGAAGCCGACGAGTCCGACGCGTCCTTCCTCAACCTGCTGCCCGTGATGGCGGTGGTGACGAACATCGACGCCGACCACATGGAGACCTACGGGCACGACTTCGCGAAGCTGCAGCAGGCCTTCGTCGACTTCCTGCACCGCATGCCCTTCTACGGCGTGGCCATCCTGTGCACGGACGACCCGGCGATCCGCCAGATCCTGCCGCAGGTGACCTGCCCGGTGACCAGCTACGGCTTCGGCGAGGAGGCACAGGTGCGCGCCATCGACGTGCGCGCCGTCGGCGGCCAGATGCACTTCACGGCGCAGCGGCGCAACGGCGTGGTGCTGCCCGACCTGCCCATCGTGCTCAACCTGCCGGGCGAGCACAACGTGCGCAACGCGCTGTCGGTGATCGCCATCGCGGTCGAGCTCGGCATTCCCGACGAGGCGGTGCAGCGGGGCCTGGCCGACTTCAAGGGTGTGGGTCGGCGCTTCCAGCGCTATGGCGAGGTGGCGGCGCCGACGGGCGGCACTTTCACCGTCATCGACGACTACGGCCACCACCCCGTCGAGATGGCCGCCACCGTGGCGGCCGCGCGCGGCGCCTTCCCCGGCCGCCGGCTGGTGCTGGCCTTCCAGCCGCACCGCTACACGCGCACGCGCGACTGCTTCGAGGATTTCGTCAAGGTCATCGGCCAGGCCGACGCCGTGCTGCTGGCCGAGGTGTATGCCGCCGGCGAGGCGCCCATCGTCGCGGCGGATGGGCGTTCGCTGGCCCGCGCACTGCGCGTGGCGGGCAAGGTCGAGCCGGTCTTCGTCGACGACATCGGCGCCATGCCGCAGGCCATCCTGGGCAACGCGCGCGACGGCGACGTGGTGATCTGCATGGGGGCCGGCTCCATCGGCGGCGTGCCGGCCAAGGTGGTCGAGCTGGGCGGCGCAGTGCTATCGAATCAGGAGCGCTCTGCGCAGGAAGGACGGGGGCTGTGACCCGATTTGATCCTCAATCCCTGGGCAAGGTCGCCGTGCTGTTCGGCGGCAGCTCGGCCGAGCGCGAGGTCTCGCTCATGTCCGGCACCGGCGTGCTCGACGCGCTGAAGAGCCGCGGCGTCGATGCCCATCCCTTCGACCCCGCCCAGCGCGAGCTCGCCGACCTCAAGCGCGAGGGCTTCGCGCGCTGCTTCATCGCCCTGCACGGCCGGCACGGCGAAGACGGCACGGTGCAGGGCGCGCTGGAGCTGCTCGGCGTGCCCTACACCGGCTCCGGCGTCATGGCCTCCAGCGTGGCGATGGACAAGGTCATGACCAAGCGTCTCTGGCAGGCCGACGGCCTGCCGACACCCAAGTACGTGCGCCTGGCCTTCGACCAGCAGAGCCGCGAGCAGGTGCGCGCGGTGCCCGACGTGCTGGGCCTGCCGCTGATCGTCAAGCCGCCGCGCGAGGGCTCGTCCATCGGTGTGACCAAGGTGCGCGGCTACTCGGAGATGCAGGACGCCGTTGTCCTGTCGGCGAAATACGACCCAGACGTGCTGTGCGAAGAGTTCATCGAGGGCGATGAGGTGACCTGCGCCGTTCTCGGGAGCGGCCTGGACGCGGTGGCGCTGCCGGTAGTGCGCATCGCCGCCCCGGAGGGTGCCTATGACTACCAGAACAAGTACTTCACCGACGACGTGAAGTACCACTGCCCGGCCGGCCTGTCCGACGCGCTCGAACAGGAGATCCGGCACCTCGCGCTGGCTGCCTACCGCACGCTGGGCTGCCGCGGTTGGGGCCGGGCCGACCTGATGATCCGCGCCAGCGACCGCAAGCCCTTCCTGCTGGAGATGAACACCTCACCCGGCATGACCAGCCATTCGCTGGTGCCCATGTCGGCGCGCGCGGCGGGCATCGCCTACGAAGACCTGTGCCTGCGGGTGCTGGCCAGCGCCACGCTCGATTCGGCGCCACCTGCGACCAGTGAGCACGCCGCCTGACATGGCCGACTCCATCCCCACCCCCTTCGATGTCAAGCTCATGAACATCCTGGCCACGCTCATGTTCGCGGCCTGCGGTGTGCTGCTGCTGGCGGCGGCGGGGTGGTGGGTGCTGCGCCAGCCCTTCTTTCCGATCGCGGGCCTGAAGGTGGACGGCGATGTGACGCACAACAACGCGATCACCCTGCGCGCCAACGTGGCGCCGCAATTGGCCGGCAACTTCTTCACCGTCGACCTGGCCAAGGCGCGCGCCGCCTTCGAGTCGGTGCCGTGGGTGCGCAAGGCGGTGGTGCGGCGCGAGTTCCCCAACAAGCTGCGCGCGACGCTGGTGGAGCACGTGCCTGTGGCGCACTGGGGCACCGAGGCCGAGTCGCGCATGGTCAACAGCTACGGCGAGGTCTTCGAGGCCAACACCGCCGAGGCAGACGACGACCTGCCGCGCCTGTCGGGCCCGGACGACCAGGCCAGCCACGTGCTGGGCATGTTCCGAGAGCTGGAACCGGTGTTCAAGGCCAAGGACCTGGAACTCGATGAGCTGGACCTTTCCAGCCGCGGCAGCTGGCAGGCGACGCTGTCCACCGGCGCCGTCATCGAACTGGGCCGCGGCAGCGGCGACGACGTCAAGGCACGCACCGAGCGATTCCTTCGCAGCGTGCGCCAGGTGGCGGCGCAGTATGGCCGCAGCGTCGACTCGGTCGAGAGCGCCGACCTGCGCCACGCCGATGCCTATGCGCTGCGCCTGCGTGGCGTGACGGTGGCCGCCGAGGGCGCCCCCGCGCCCAAGAAGAAATAGAGAAGAGTGACCTGAGGACACATCGATGCCCAAAGAATACAAAGACCTGGTTGTCGGACTCGACATCGGCACCGCCAAGGTGATGGCCGTGGTGGCCGAGGTGCTGCCCAACGGCGAGCTCAAGCTCGCCGGCCTGGGTGTGGCGCCTTCCAACGGCTTGAAGCGCGGCGTGGTGGTCAACATCGACGCCACGGTGCAGAGCATCCAGCAGGCCTTGAAGGAGGCCGAGTTCATGGCCGACTGCAAGATCGGCCGCGTCTACACCGGCATCACCGGCAGCCACATCCGCGGCATCAACTCCAGCGGCATGGTGGCGGTGAAGGACAAGGAAGTCACCACCGCCGACGTGGCGCGCGTGGTGGAGACGGCACGCGCCATCAACATCTCCAGCGACCAGCGCCTGCTGCTGGTGGAGCCGCAGGAGTTCGTGATCGACGGCCAGGACGTCAAGGAGCCGATCGGCATGAGCGGCATGCGCCTGGAAGCCAAGGTGCACATCGTGACCGGTGCACAGAGCGCGGCCGAGAACATCATCAAGTGCGTGCGCCGCTGCGGCCTCGAAGTGGACCAGCTCATGCTGAACCCGCTCGCGTCGAGCCAGGCGGTGCTGACCGAGGACGAACGCGAGCTGGGCGTGGTGCTGGTGGACATCGGTGCCGGCACCACCGACGTGGCCATCTTCACCAACGGCGCGATCCGCCACACGGCGGTGATCCCGATCGCCGGCGACCTGATCACCAGCGACATCGCGATGGCGCTGCGCACGCCGACCAAGGACGCCGAGGACATCAAGGTCGAGAACGGCTACGCCAAGCAGCTGCTGGCCGACCCCGAGACGCAGGTCGAGGTGCCCGGCCTGGGCGACCGCGGCCCGCGCATGCTGAGCAAGCAGGCGCTGGCCGGCGTGATCGAACCGCGCATCGAGGAGATCTTCTCGCTGGTGCAGCAGGTCGTGCGCGAGTCGGGCTACGAAGAAGTGCTGTCTTCCGGCGTGGTGCTCACCGGCGGCAGCGCCGTCATGCCCGGCATGGTCGAGCTGGGCGAGGACATCTTCCTCAAGCCCGTGCGCCGGGGCATCCCGAAGTATTCGAGCGCATTGTCCGACATGGTGGCGCAGCCCCGTGCGGCGACAGTCATGGGTCTGCTCGAGGAAGCACGCTTTGCGCGCATGCGCGGCTACAAGGTGGCGCAGAAGAACGGTTCGGTGAAGACGGCCTTCGGCCGCTTCAAGGACTTCATCGTGGGGAACTTCTGACGATGAATCACCTGTTCGATGCCCACCTGCACACCGGCCCGCCTCGACATTTCAACGAGCGATGGCGACGCACCGGTCCACCACGTTGACGCCCGCGGCGTTCACATCCGGTCAGACATCGGCAAAGCAACAAAACAGTTCTCTCTCAAACACGGCAACTGCAAGGATTCAAGGAGTTAAAGATGGCCATCGAAATGATCGAAGTCGAAGAATTCAACCAGGGCACGCAGATCAAGGTGATCGGTGTCGGCGGCGGCGGCGGCAATGCCGTCGCGCACATGATGCAGCGCGGCGTGCAGGGCGTGGAGTTCATCTGCGCCAACACCGACGCGCAGGCGCTCAACCGCGGCCACTCGCACAAGACGATCCAGCTCGGCCTCACCGGCCGCGGCGCAGGCAGCAAGCCGCAGATCGGCCGTGAATCGGCCGAGGTGGCGGTGGACGACATCCGCCAGGCGATCGAAGGCGCGCACATGCTCTTCATCACCGCCGGCATGGGCGGCGGCACCGGCACCGGTGCGGCCCCCGTGATCGCGCGCGTGGCCAAGGAAATGGGCATCCTGACCGTCGGCGTGGTGACCAAGCCCTTCGACTGGGAAGGCGGCAAGCGCATGACCAACGCCGAGCAGGGCCTGTCCGAGCTCGAGGCCAACGTCGATTCGCTGATCGTCATCCTCAACGAGAAGCTGCTCGACGTGCTGGGCGACGACGTGACGCAGGAAGAGGCCTTCGGCCACGCCAACGACGTGCTGAAAAACGCCGTCGGCGGCATCGCCGAGATCATCAACGAGTACGGCCACGTCAACGTCGACTTCGAAGACGTGCGCACCGTGATGGGCGAGCCCGGCAAGGCCATGATGGGCACGGCCTCGGCCAGCGGCCCGGACCGCGCACGCATCGCCTCCGAACAGGCGGTCGCCTGCCCGCTGCTCGAAGGCATCGACCTGTCGGGCGCCAAGGGCGTGCTGGTGCTGGTCACGGCGTCGAAGGGCTCGCTCAAGCTGTCGGAATCGAAGCTGGCGATGAACACCATCCGCGCCTACGCTTCGCCCGATGCGCACGTGATCTACGGCGCCGCCTACGACGAGTCGCTGGGCGACGAGATGCGCGTGACCGTGGTCGCCACCGGCCTGTCGCGTCCCAAATCCAACCTCACGGTCGTGCCGACCTACGAGCCGGCGATGGCCACGGGCACGCACGGCTACGTGCCGAACATCGGCGGGGTGGGCGTGAACATGGTCGACCCGGCGTCGATCCCGACCTACCAGCGCGTGGGCAAGCCGGACGTGTGGTCTTCCCACCCCAACCGCGTCAACGCATCGGCCAAGGTCAATGCGCTGTCGTCGGGCGGGATGGACGATTTCGAGATCCCGGCCTTCCTGCGCCGCCAAGCCGATTGATGGCGCATCAGGCTACTGCGCAACCCGATCTCGCATCTGCGCTCCTCGCCGTACGTGAGTACGGTTGCGGTGCTCGAAGCGACCTCGGGCTGCTCGCTACGCCTGCTGCACCATCAATCCTCATCAGTCGACGACCATGCTGGCTATGACGGCCATAGGCAGGGCGATGGGACGCCGCACGGCGGGCGAAACTAAAATCGCCGGCGTGCTGCAACAGAGAACCCTCAAGTCCATCAGCCGCGCCGTGGGCGTGGGGCTGCACAGCGGCCAGCGGGTGGAGCTGACGCTGCGGCCGGCGCCGGCGGACACGGGCATCGTGTTCCGGCGCGTCGACCTGCCCGAGCCGGTCGAGATCCCGATGAATGCCGAAGCGGTGACGGACACGCGCCTGGCCTCGACGGTCTCCAACGGCGGCGCCAAGGTGCAGACGGTGGAGCACATCATGTCGGCCTGCGCCGGCATCGGCATCGACAACCTGTACATCGACATCACGGCCGACGAGGTGCCCATCCTCGACGGCTCGGCGGCCTCCTTCGTGTTCCTGCTGCAGAGCGCGGGCGTCGAACTGCAGAAGGCGCCGCGCCGCTTCCTGAAGGTGACGAAGCCCGTCGAGGTGCGCGAAGGCGAGGGCGCCAACGAGAAGTGGGCGCGGCTCGACCCGTACCACGGCTTCAAGCTGGGCTTCCAGATCGACTTCGACCACCGCGTCGTCAACTCCACCGGCCAGCGCTTCGAGTTCGACCTCGGCAGCGGCCAGTACAACCGCGACATCGCACGCGCGCGCACCTTCGGATTCACCAAGGAAGTCGAGTACATGCGCAGCAAGGGGCTGGCCCTGGGCGGCGGGCTCGACAACGCGATCGTCATGGACGACACCAAGGTGCTCAATGCCGGCGGGCTGCGCTACGACGACGAGTTCGTCAAGCACAAGATCCTCGACGCGATGGGCGACCTCTACATCGTCGGCCACCCGCTGCTGGCGGCGTACAGCGCCTTCCGCTCGGGCCACGCGCTCAACAACAAGCTGCTGCGCGCGCTGCTTGCGCAGCCCGATGCCTACCAGCTCGTCACCTTCGACAACGAGCGTGCGGCGCCGCAGGGCTTCAACGAGGTGGCGCGCGCCTGGTAGGCGACGCGCACCCGCCTTTCCCGCACATGCTGCTTTTTCGCTGGGCCATCCTGCTGCTCCTGCTGGTGGCCGGCGTGTGCTTCGCCTTCTATGCCGGCACCGGCCAGGTGAAGTACCGGCGCATCGGCTGGATTGTGCTCAAGTGGACCCTGCTGGCGGCGCTGGGATTCTTCGCGGTGCTGATAGCGGAGCGCGTGGCCTGACCAACGAGGCGGAATGAATATGGGCGAGTCGCGAACCTTTGGTCTCGACGTCTTGCGTGCGCTGGCCATTGGCAGCGTCTTGCTCAGCCATTTGCGCACTGCGTTCTGGGGACCGAACGTCTACGCCAGCGTGGCGGGTTTCCTCGGCGTGGAGCTTTTTTTTGTGCTCAGCGGGTTTCTTATCGGCGGGCTGCTGATGGACATCCTGGCGGATGACCTGGGCATGCAAGCGTGGTGGATATTCCTGGTACGGCGATGGATGCGAACCTTGCCTTTGTATTTCGTCTGGCTCCTTGTACTCCTGGCCGTCGCTCCCTGGCTGAGTGCTGCGTCCAGCCCGCCGCCCGACCAAGGCCTGTGGCGCTATTTCTTTCTTCAACAGAATCTGGCCTGGCCCATGACGGACAGTTGGTTTCCCGTGTCGTGGTCGCTCATGGTCGAGGAGTGGTTCTACCTGCTGTTCGCGACCGCACTGATGTGCGCAGCCGCATTCGCACGTCCGCGATTCGCGTTGTGGGGTACCTGCATACTGTTCCTTGTCCTGCCCTTTATTGCTCGGTGGGCTTCGGGCGTTCCGCAGCATCTTGATGTCGAACGCGAGATCCGGACCGTGGTGGTCTTTCGGCTGGATGCAATTGCCTATGGCGTGGTGGCGGTTTGGTGCTATCGGAACCGGCGTGCGTTGTGCGAGCGCTTTGCGGAGCCCGCGTTGCTGCTCGGTGCGGGGCTGGTTGCACTCGCCAATGCGGGCCCCCACCTGTGGCCAGGCTTGAACGCTAGTGCCCTGTGGAGCAGCAGCAGCTTCTGTCTCACGTCCCTGGGCTTTGCGCTTTGCTTCCCCGCCGCGATGCGGTGGCACGCTCCCTTGCCGGGATGGAGCGGCCGCATGATCGGCTGGATCAGCCTGCGTTCGTATGGCATATACATCGTCCACCTGACGCTATTGGAAGCGGCCCGGCAGGGCATCGTGCACGCGCGGATGCCCGCGTGGCCGTGCATTGCGCTGGCCTGTCTGGGCATCGTAGTGGTGTCTGAGTTGTCCTATCGTTGGCTGGAGCTACCTGTGCTGGCGCGCCGGCCGCGTCAGTTCGGGCGTCCGCGTTCGGCGCCGGGCTTGATCGTTTAACAGGGGTGGCTCACGGCCGCTCATTTGCCGAGAAGGGAGGCAGGCAGTCCGATCGAGAGGGTAACGGTGCTTGTCACCGTGGACGGATGCCCTCGAACGCATCCTGCAGCAGTTGCCTGAGGGCCTGCGCCTGCAGCGGCCGCGGGTTGGGGTACTGGTTTTCCATCGCCAGCGCGCAGGCCCGGTCCAGGTCCTGCTCGCGCATCCCGATGTCCTTGAGCGCCACCGGCGCGCCGTTCTCGCGTGCCAGGTTGTAGACCGCGCGCGGTGCGTCGTCCGCGCGCAGCGCGCGCGCGATGCGCTGCATCGCCTCGGCGGCAGCGCCGGCGTTGTAGGCCAGCACGTGGGGCAACACGATGGTGTGGGTCTCGGCGTGCGGCAGGTTGAAGCTGCCGCCCAGCGTGTGGCACAGCTTGTGGTGCAGCGCCATGCCGACGCCGCCCAGCACCTGTCCGCACAGCCAGGCGCCGTAGAGCGCGTCGGCCCGCGCCTGGCCATCGGCGGGGTCGGCATGGATTGCCGGCAGTGCGCGCCCCAGCGCGGCAATGCCTTCCTCCGCCAGCAGGCGCATCACGGGGTTGCCGTCGACCGCGTACAGGCCTTCGGCGGCATGCGCCATGGCATTGATGCCGCTCACGATCGACAGGCCCACGGGCAGCCCGAGCGTCAGGGCCGGGTCGTAGATCACCGTGCGCGGCATCACGCGGGTGTCCTTGCCGGTGTGCTTGAGGCCGTTGTGGGTCACGCCGTAGATGGGGGTCATCTCCGAGCCGGCGTAGGTGGTGGGCACGGCAAGGATCGGCAGGCCCGAATCGAGCGCGATGGCCTTGCCCAGGCCGATGGTCGACCCGCCGCCCAAAGCCACCGCGCAATCGGCGTCCAGCCGGAGCGCCTCGGCGCGCGCTTCGCGGGCGACCTCCATCGGCACGTGCATCACGGCCCCGGCGAAGACGCCCGCGGCCCGCTCGCCCAGCTGCGCGGCCAGCCGCTCGGCCTGCTCGCGCTGCGGCGGGGTGCACAGCACCAACGCCCGGCGCATGCCCAGGGCGTCCAGTTCGTCGGCGATGCGGTCCAGGGCGCCGACGCCGAAGATCACCCGCTGCGCGCGGCTCTCGAAGACGAAGGGGGTCATTCGGCAACGATTCCGCGGCTCTTGATGAGGCGGCCCCAGCGCTCGCTCTCGCTCTTGATCAGGCGGTTCATCGCCTCGCGGTCGCCGGCCACGACCTCGAAGCCGCCATCCCCCAGGCGCTTGGCGACCTCGGGCTGGCGCAGCACGGCCCCCATGTCGGCCGCCAGGCGGTCGAGCGCGGCGGCCGGCACCTTGGCCGGCGCCACCATGCCGACCCAGGAATAGACCTCGAAGCCCTTGTAGCGCTCGGCCACTGCAGGCACCTCGGGCAGGGCCGGATTGCGGGCCGGGGAGGTGACGGCCAGCGCGCGCAGCTTGCCGCTCTGCACCTGCGGCAGCACCAGCGGCAGGCTGGCGATCATCGAATCCACGTGCCCGCCCATCAGGTCGGTGAGCGCCGGGCCGCCGCCCTTGAAGGGCACGTGCACGCCGTTCGTGCCGGCGGTCTCGTGGAAGAGCTCGGCCGCCAGGTGGTTGGAGCTGCCCGCGCCCACCGATGCGTACGACACCGTGCCCTTCCCCTTCGCCGCCGTCACGTAGTCCTGCAGCGTCTTGTAGGGAGAGGCGGCGGGCACCACCAGCACCATCGGCGAGCGGGCCACGTACGACACACCGGTGAAGTCGCGCGCGGTGACGTAGGGCAGCCTGGGGTAGATGTGCTGCTCGGTGGCGTAGGAGTCGAACACCAGCGCCACGGTGTGGCCGTCGGGCGGACTCTTGGCCACCAGCGCCATGCCGATGGTCCCGCCCGCGCCGCCGCGGTTGTCGACGATGACCTGCTGGCCCAGCCGGGCGGCGAGCGGCTCCTGGATCTGGCGCGCCACCTTGTCGACGGTGCCGCCGGCCGCGAAGGGCACCACCAACGTCACGAGCCGCGAGGGATAGGTCTGGGCCACGGCCGATCCGGTGCCGAGCAGCGCCAGGCCGAGGGCCACCGCGCCGTGGAGGGTGTGCCGGCGGCGCATCCCGGCCGATGTCGTCTCTTGTTCGAACATGAAGAATCCTTGTGTCTCGGTGTGGGCTGGATGCTATTCTTTGCGGCGGACGAAAAGAACTCGCCCCCAACGCCAAACGCTTTTGCGGGAGCTGCACAAATGGAATCTATCCGCTTTGCCGAATCGCTGGCTGTCTTCGTCGACGTCGCGCAGGCCCGCAGCTTCTCGGCCGTGGCGCGCCGGCGCGGGATGGTCGCCTCCTCCGTCGCGCGGCAGATCGATGCGCTGGAGCAGGACCTGAAGGTGCCGCTGTTCACGCGCTCCACCCGCGCGCTGGTGATGACCGACGCCGGCGAATTGCTGCTCGAGCGGGCGCGGAAGATCCTGCGCGACATGACCGACGCGCGCAGCGAGGTGGTCTCGCTCGACCAGCGCGTGCAGGGCCTGCTGCGCGTGAGCTGCGTGCCGGCCTTCGGGCGGCGGCATGTGGTGCCGCACCTGGCGTCGCTCCTCGAGAAGCACCCTGCGCTGAGCGTCGAGCTGGAACTCACCGAGCGAACGGTCGACCCGGTGCTCGAGCGATTCGACATCGTCATCCGCATCGGCCCGCAGCCCGACAGCAGCCTCGTCGGCCAGCGCATCGGCAACCAGCGCTACATCATGGGCGCCGCGCCCTCGTACCTGGCGCGCCACGGCCGGCCGACGCACTTCGAGGACCTGGCCAAACACCACCTCATCGACCGCCAGCACAGCACCAACGCCCGTGGCTGGCGCGAACTCGACGGCTTCGACTGGAGCCAGCCGCCGCATTTCGCCCTGGAGAGCGACGACTGTGACTCGCGCCGCATGTGCGCCGCGCAGGGCCTGGGCATCGCGCTGATGCCCAACTGGGCCATCGGCGAGGACCTGGCCGCCGGCCGAATCGTCGAGCTGTCGCTCGAAGGTGCGCCGAAGCAGCCCGCCACGGGCATCTTCATGCTGCGGGCCGCGCCGCATGCGAGCGTCAAGGTGCGCGCCTTCACCCAGCACCTGCTGGACAGCATCGGCCGCTCGGCCAGTTGGGTCAGCGACGCGGCGACGGCGCTGCAGTAGCGGGCCGGCGCTGTGCGCTCAGCGCGTGCGGCCCTGGCGGTAGGCGCCCGTGGTGCGGCGCTCCAGCGTGGCGGCCTGGCCCAGGCGCGCGAGCGTGCGGCCGACCTGCGCATGCGTGATCGCCAGGCCCAGCGCGTCGGCCGCGTCGGCACCGGGCACCCCCGGCAGGTCGAGCAGACGGCGCACCATCTCCTGCACCTGCGCCTTGGCGGCGCTGCCGTGGCCGGCCACGGCCTGCTTCATCTGCAGGGCCGTGTACTCGGCCACGCTGAGGTCGTTGACCACCAGCGCCGTCAGGCAGGCACCGCGCGCCTGGCCCAGCAGCAGGGTGGACTGCGGGTTGACGTTGACGAACACGATCTCCACCGCCGCCGCGTCGGGCTGGTAGCGCTGCGCCAGTTCGCCGATGCCGTCGAACAGCACCTTCAGCCGCGACGCCAGCTCGCCCTTGGCCATGTGCTTGGTGCTGATGGTGCCGCTGGCCACGTAGCGCAGCGCGTGGCCCTCCACGTCCACCACGCCGAAGCCGGTGGTCTGCAGGCCGGGATCGATGCCGAGGATGCGCATGCTATGAAATCAATAGCTGCTCGCGCAGGTGGGACGGGCGCTGCAGGCCGATTTGGCGTTGGGGTCGATGCGCTTCGATGCCGTGGCCGTCGCCGGCGGCGCTGCCCCTTGCCGATGCAGAAGGCCGCGGAGCAGGCCATGCGCGGACACCCGCGGAACCGGCTTTGCCGTGCCGCAGGTTGTGCCCCCTGAGGGGGTATGGGGGGCTACACGAAGTGAAGCCCCCAAACGGGGGGAGCCTTCATGCATCGAAGTACCAGCGCACCGAATGGAAAAAGATCGGCGCCGCGAAGCACAGCGCGTCCACGCGGTCGAGCAGGCCGTTCGCGCCGGTCACGCCCACGCCCTTGCGGCCCCAGTTGGGAATCCCGCGGTCTCGCTTGAGCGCCTTCATCACCAGGTGGCCCATCGAGCCCGCGACGCAGGCCACGAGTGCGGCCGTGAAGGCCTGCCAGAACCGGAAGGGCGTGATGAAGGACAGCAGCGCGCCGACAAAACTCGCCACCGCCATGCCCACGCCCCAGCTCGCCCAGTTGAAGCTGCGGCTGATGTGCGGCGCGATCGGCGCGCGCGGGCGCAGCAGCTGGCGCAGCAGGCCGCCTTTGGCGGGGGGCGCCTCGGGCCCGGCGTCGGCGGGCGGTGCGGTGGCCGAGAGGCGGCGGTTGATGAGGTGCTGCACCAGCATGCAAGTCTGCACCGTGGCGACGAGGAAGAACACGAGGAATGCGTTCTTGCCCTCGTAGCCGGGAAAGGACAGCAGCAGCAGCGCCGGCACGTGCGACAGCCCGTAGACGCAGACCATGATGCCCCACTGCAGCTTCGCGTTGCGTTCGAGGAACTGGCTGGGGTCGTCGGCCAGCGCGCTGGCCACCGGGATGGCGAAGAACACGTACACCGGGATGAACACGGTGAAGAAGTTGAAGCGCGCCGTCGCCACCAGCATGAACTGGATCGGCAGCACCACGAAGAACGCCAGCAGCAGGCTGCGGTGGTCCCCGCGCCGCGTGGGCGACAGCGTGATGAACTCGCGCAGCGCCAGGAAGGCGATGAGCGCGAAGAGCACGGTGGCCACCGTGTCGCCCAAAGCCCAGCCGATCCAGAAGATCGCCACCATGACCCAGGTGGTGCGCAGCAGCTCGCGGAAGTGGCGCAGCTCTTCCTGCCAGACCTCGCCATGCACCGGGTGGCGCCGCTCGCGCAGCGTGAGCAGGAAGGCCGCGGTGCTCACGATGGCCAGCAGGCCAAAGACGACGACGAACAGCGCCGCGACCTGCTGGGTCGCGCTCAAGTTGCGCAGGAAGTTTTCCATGTCGTGTCGCAGTGCTAGGGCCTGTTAGCGCTATGAAAGGGGATCGCGTTGCTTCGCCAAGGGGCTGGATGCAAGGCGCCCGCGCGCAGCAAGGCCGAGGCCTTGCAAGCGCGGGCAACGCCGCAGACGGCCCCTTGGCGCAGCAACCCGAAGGGAAGCTCATCACAGCCCGCCCCTCGGCGTTGCGCTCCTTGTGCGTGTGGACACACGCACGGCGTCGCGCGCCTTGATGGGCAGGCTGTGATGAGCTTCGCGACCCCTTGCATAGCGCTAACAGGCCCTAGACGTCGCGCAGGGCGATGACCGCCTCGCGCGCACGGTCGAGAAAGGCGCGGCGCTCCTCGCCCGCGCCGAGCTTCACCGGCACACCGAAGGTGACCGAACACAGGATGGGCACCGGCACGACTTCGCCCTTGGGCATCACGCGCTGCACGTTGTCGATCCACGCCGGCACCAGCACCACCTCCGGGAACAGACGGGCCAGCGTGTACAGGCCCGACTTGAACTTCTGCGGCGTGCCGGTGTGGCCGCGCGTGCCCTCGGGAAAGATGATGATCGAGTCGCCGCTCCTGAGCGCCTCCACCAGCGGCAGCAGTGGATCGTCCGGGCGGAGCTCGGCCAAGGGCGCAGTCCCCGGGTGGGCATCGGTCGGCGCGGTGACCGGCGAGGCAACGGGCGCCGAGGGCAGGGGTGTCGGCAGGTCGAGCTCGCCCTGGACTTCGCTGCCCGAGGCCGGCGGCAGGTTCGACGACGGCGTGCCCGCCTCTGCGCCGGCTTCCACGGGCAGCGCTGGCGGCGGTGTAGCTGCTTCGGCGCCGGTGGAGGTGGGCAGGGTGGCCGGTGCTGCGGCCACGGCGCCGGGCAGGTCGAAGGTGGGCTCGATGCGCTCGCCGCCGGCCATGGCCGTGGCCATGGCGACGGGCGCCGTGGGCATCGCAGGGCTTGCCGGTGCAGGGCCGCCCGCGCGCTCCACGTACACGGCATTGAACACCTCGGTGGTGATCCAGCGCTTGAGCGGGGTGTTGGCCCAGTAGTCGCGCGCCGCGATGGGTCGCGTGATGCTGCGCAGCTCTTCGGGCAGCGCGGCCCAGATCATGACCAGATCGACGTGGCTCTGATGGTTGGCGAAGTAGATGCGCTGCTCGGCCTTGGGCGGGCAGCCGAACCAGCGCGCCTGTGCACCGGTGAGCAGCCGCACCAGCCCGAGCAGCATCCATCCGGTCAGCTTGGCAAGCATGCGGCGATGATACGGGCCATGCCTGCTGCCGATGCCTCGCCGCCCCGCTGGCGCTTCGATCCCCGGGCGGCCGCGTGGGCGTCGGGTCTGCTCGTCGTGCTGGTGCTGCTCGCCTATTCAGGGCTGAAGCTGCAGTCGGGCGGCGCCCTCCAGTGACCACAGTTTTTGCAGGAGCGCCTGTGCCCGTGCGGCCCCGAGCACGGGCGTTGCCAGTTCCAGGTACTTGCCTTCGAGTTCCTCGTCCGAGAGCGGCAGCTCGGGATCGCCCTTGCGGTCTGGCTGCAGCCACGACAGGCGGCGGCCGTCGTGCGTCTCGATCTCCACACGCGCCGCCCGTCGGCCGGGGAAGGCGGCATCGATCTCGGGATCGACGACCGCGTGGATCCGCCCGATCATCGCCCGCACGTCGGGGTCGGCCAGGCGCTCGGCGGTGTATGCGCTCAATCGCACGCTGCCGTGGACCAGCGCCGTGGCGACCACGAAACGCAGGCTGAAGCGCGCCTCGTTCTCCGTCGAAGGGTTCTCGTGGCATGCGATGTCCAGCGCCGGCGCATAGGTGGCCACCTTCACCTGGCGGATGTCGGCGGCCCGAAGCGCATGCGCGCGTGCGAGCGCCAAGGCGCCGTCGATGGCGGCGAAGGTGTGGCCGCAGCCGATGTGGTTCTTGAAGGTCAGCCGCGTGATGTGGAAGTCGCTGCCCAGCGTGTCGCCGATCCGCGTCCAGTCCGGTCCGTCGCTCATGGCCCGGCCCAACCCGGACTCGCCGTCGAGCACGTCCAGCGATCCTGTCACGCCGCGTGCCGCCAACTGGGCCGCGAGCACGCCTCCTTCGGCGGCGCGCCCGGCATGCAGGGGCTTGGACATCGAATCCATGCGGAAGGCCTGTTGCAGCCCCGCGGTGAAGGTGGCCGCCGTGGCGAGCGCATGCGCGAAAGGTCCACCGCCCAGGCCGAGCACGCCGCCGGCCGCGGCCGCCGCGCCGAAGGTGCCGACCGTGCCGGTGTTGTGCCAATGGCGGTAGTGGGGACGGCCCAGCACGACGCCGATCCGCGTCGATACCTCGTAGCCCAGCACCACGCCGCGCAGGAAGTCCAGCCCGGTGGCGCAGCGCGCCTGGGCGACGGCCAGCGCCGCCGCCACGGTGGCGGCGCCCGGGTGGTACATGGCGTCGCGGAAGCTGTCGTCGACTTCGGCGGCGTGGGCCGCCGTGCCGTGGATCAATGCCGCCGTGCGCGCGCTGGCCGCCCGGCCGTCGATCAGCTGGGCGCCGCCATGGTCCAACTCGCCTGCCATCAGGTCCTGCAACTGCGGGACGGGCGCGACCGCCAGCCCGGGAAACAGCGCCGCGTACCAGTCGATCACCGCGCGCTTGGCATGGTGCAGCACGTCGGTGGACAGGGGCTGCCGCTGGAATGCGGCGGCATATTCGCCGAGCACTTCGGTGGGGTGCATGGCGACCGCCCTCAGGCCAGCACCAGCACGCCGTCGGCGGCGCGCACGCCTTTCCCTTGCGGCAACACGAAGAGCGGATTGATCTCCGCCTCGACCAGGCGCTCGCCCAGCCGGGCCGCCATGGTGGAGAACGCCACGATCGCGTCGACCAGCGCATCGACGTCGGCCTTGGGTCGGCCGCGGAAGCCGTCCAGCAGCGGCCAGGTCTTGAGTTCATGCGCCATCGACAGGGCGTCCGCGCGGCTGAGCGCGCCCAGCATGTCGCCATCGTGCGGCAGCAGGCGCAGCGTGGTGTCCTGGAACAACTCGGCCGCCACGCCCCCCATGCCCAGCAGCACCGCGGTGCCGAGCGCGTCGCGGTGCAGGCCCAGGATCAGCTCGGTGCCGCCGCCCACCATCTGCTGCACCAGGAAGCGCGAGGGCTGCACGCCGGCGCGCGCCTCGACATCGCCGGCCATCTGCACCAGGCGTTCGCCGATCGTCTCCGCGGTCTGTCCGATGGCCACGCCGCCGACGTCGCTCTTGTGCGTGATCTGCGCGGAAAGGATCTTCAGCACCACGTGGCCACCCAGCGCCTGCGCGGCGGCCTCGGCCTCGGCCGGCGTCGCCACCACCTGTTCCGCGGCACAGGGCACGCCGAAGCGGGCGAAGCACTGCTTGGCCTGGGCCTCGTCGAGCGAACCGCTGGGCAGGTCGTCGAGCGGTGCGGTCGCCGGGCTGGCGACCGCGTCGCTGTCGGGCGCCGTGAACCGTTGGGCGCGCAGCATGCCGGCGATCGCCGAGGTGCAACTCTCGGCGGCCGCGAAGGCCGGCACGCCGTGCCGCGTCAGCAATGCGCCGATGCCGGGCGCATGGGGGCTGACGTAGGCGAGGACCGGCTTGTCGGAAGCCGGCAGGCAATCCCGGATGGCATTCACCAGCAGCTCGGGCATGGCCAGGCTGGAGGAGCCGACGATGACGACCAGCGCGTCGTAGCTCGGGCTCGCCAGCAGGGTGTTGATGGCACCGCGCAGCAGGTCCGGGCGCAGACCCGCCAGCGTGACGTCGATCGGGTTGCGATCGAGCACCGCCTCGCTGCCGGTCTGCAGGGCGCGCAGCGCCTCGGCCGTGGCGGCATCCGGCGGTGGTGTCTCGAAGCCGGCCACACCCAGATCGTCCGACACCAGCGTGCCGGCGCCGCCGGTGGACGTGAGCACGGCCACGCGCGGCCCGCGCAGCATGCGCCCGGTGGCCAGCGCGGCCGGCACGTCCAGCAGGTCGGAAAAACTCTGCGCGCGGATGACGCCGACCTGCCGGAACAGCGCGTCGTACATGCGGTCGGCACCGGCCATCGCGCCGGTGTGCGACACGGCGGCCTGGGCCCCGGCTTCGGAGCGGCCGATCTTGAACGCCACCACCGGCTTGCCGGCGCGGGCGGCCTTCAGGCACGCGGCACGAAAGCGCGCCGGGTTGCGCACCGTTTCCACGTACAGCGCGATCACCTGCGTGGCGGGATCGTCGGCCAGGTGGTCGATGAAATCTGCCAGTTCCAGGTCCGCCTCGTTGCTGGTGGCGATCAGCTTGGACAAGCCGATGCCGCGCGCCGCCGCGCGCGACAGGAGCGAGCCCAGGATGCCTCCACTCTGTGACACCACGCCGATGCGGCCGACCGGGAACTCGTCCATCTCCAGCGCGCCGGAGGGCGAGAGCACGATGCCGTCGGTGAGGTTCACAAGGCCGATGGTGTTGGGCCCGAGGAGGCGCATCGGTCCGGCGGCCTCGACCAGCTGGCGTTGCCGCCGTGCGCCTTCCTCGCCCGTTTCCGTGTAGCCGCTGGCCAGCACGATGGCGGCGGGGCAGCCGCGTGCCGCGAGTTCCTTCACCGCGACGTGGGCCCGCTCGGCGCCCAGCAGCACCACGGCGACATCGGGCACCTCGGGCAGCGAGGCCACGTCCGCATAACAGGGCAGTTCGCCCACGCGGTCCATCTTGGGGTTGACCGGCATGATGCGGCCGGCGAACCCGTGCTTGCGCAGGTAGGCGACCGGTCGGCCGGAGGTCTTCTTCGGGTCGGCGGAAGCGCCGATCACGGCGACGCTGTGCGGCGACAGCATGCGGTCGAGGGCCGTGCGCATCGCATCACTCCTTGCCGGCGCTCTTGGCCAGGAAGGCCTCGACCGAGGCGCGGTGCTCGGCGCTCGTGTAGCAGATGCCCTGGGCCTGGCTGCCCTGCGCGAACACGTCGTGCGAGGACAGCTCGAAGCTCTGGTTCAGGATGGTCTTCGTCAGCGCCAGGGCGGTCGACGAGGCGGCCGACAGGTCGCGTGCCCATTGCCGGGCGTCGGCGAGCAGGGTGTCGGCACCGGTCTGCCGGTCGACGATGCCCAGCTTCAGCGCTTCGTCGACCTTGACCTGACGGCCGGTGAAGATCAATTCCTTGGCCTTGGCCAGGCCGACGCGGCGCGGCAGGAAGTACATGCCACCGCCGTCGGGAATGATGCCGCGGTGGATGTACGACCAGGTGAAGCTCGCCCACTCGCTGGCGATGATGAAGTCGCAGGCCAGCGCGGTGTCGGCCCCCAGGCCGGAGGCGGCACCGTTCACGGCGGCGATCACGGGCTTGGGCATGGTGTGCAGCAGCGCCTGGGTGTGGTGCACCCGCTGCTGGCGGTGCCAGCCGTTGAAGCCGACCTCGCCGACGGGGGCGTTCATGCGCTTCTGCATGCCGCTGATGTCGCCGCCGGCGCAGAAGCCTTTTCCCGCGCCGGTAAGCACCAGCGCACGGATGGACTTGTCTGCCGCCACGTGCTCCAGCGCGTGGATGAACTCGGTGCGCATGTCGTCGCTCATCGCGTTGCGCTTTTCGGGGCGGTTCAGTGTCAGGGTCGCAATCGCGTCCTGCACGTCCAGTTCGATCAGGGGGGTGCTCATGGGAATCTCCGGTGCGGCCCCAGAGGCCGCGGTTTCGAATTCACTCCGGCTTGATGCCGTTTTCCTTGACGATGCGCGCCCAGCGCGCTTCCTCGGCCTGGACGTAGGTGCCCAGTTCGGCCGGCGGGCCGCCGCCGATCGTCAGGCCCTCGTGCTCGATCTTGCGCACGAACTCGGGTGCGCGAAGCGCCTTGTTGCCGGCAACGTTCAGCCGGTCGATGATCGGCTGGGGCGTGCCCGCGGGCACGTACAGCCCGTACCAGCTGTCGACCCGGTAGCCCGGCACCGTGGATGCGATCGTGGGCACGCCCTTGAACGCCGCCGACGGTTCCTGCGTCGTCACGCCCAGCGCCCGCAGCTTGCCGGTATCGACGAAGTTGGACACCGCGGCCGCAGTTGCGAACATCATGTCCACCTGGCCACCCAGAAGGTCGGTCAATGCCGGGCCGGCGCCCTTGTAGGGAACATGGACCAGACGGACCTTGGCCAGGTTCGCCAGCATCTCGCCCGCCAGATGGGCGGAAGTGCCGGTGCCCTGCGAGGCGTAGGTCAGCTTGTCAGGCTTGGCCTTGGCCGCAGCGATGATGTCCGCGACGGACTTGTAAGGGCTGTCGGGGCGCACCACCAGCACATTGGGGCCACGGCCGATCAGCAGTACGGGCGCGAAGGCGGCGTTGCTGCCATAGGGCAGCTTGGGCTGCAGCGACGGGTTGACTGCATGCGCGAAGGACGCGACGACGACGGAATAGCCATCGGGAGCGCTCTTGGCCACGTTGTCGGTGCCGATCATGGTGCCGGCCCCTGGCTTGTTGTCCACGATCACCGGCTGGCCGAGGTCCCTGGACATCTCGAGGCCCAGCGTGCGGGCGATCAGGTCGGTGCCGCCGCCGGGGGCGAAGGGCACCACGAAGCGGATCGGCTTGTCGGGGTAGGCCATCGCCGTGCCGGCCATGCCCAGGCAGGCCAGGGCGGCGAAAAGAAGGGCGCGTGCCGCGCGCCGGGGGCTAGAGGTCATGATGCTTGTCTCCGTGTCTCAGCGATAAGGTGAGCGGCCGCACCTTTGTTGGCGGCTGGAGCAACTCTAGGCAACGGCGCGCCGAAGAGGCACCGGTCTGTTCCAATCAGTGGAATTGCACTTTCCGCCCGTTTCGACGCTGAGGCGCTGCCCATGACCGCAAAAGCCACTGCCGCACTGATGGAAAAGCCCGGGCAATCCCCTGCCAATCGTTCGTTGCAACGAGGCATCGAGATCCTGCGCGCCTTTCGCCCCGGATCGGAGTTGCTGGGCAATGGGGAGCTCGCCGAGCGCACGGGTTTGCCCAAGGCCACGGTGAGCCGGCTCGCACAGACCCTGGTCGGAAGCGGGGTGCTGCAACTGGACATCGCCACGCGTACCTACCGGCTGGCTCCGTCGGTCCTGAGCCTGGCGCATGCGATGCGGTCGGGTTCGCGCGTTCTCGCTGTCGCCGCGCCGCACATGCGCGCGCTCGCGGAGCGGCTGCGCATCAACGTCGGCCTGGCGGCGCCCGACCGCGACGAGATGGTGTATCTCGAATCGATCCGGTACGCGCGGCGGGTGGCGCTGCGGCACGTCGTGTCGGGGCAGCGCGTCCCGATGGAGCTGACCTCCCTCGGGCGGGCGTACCTGGCGGTGGCGTCGGCCCGCCAACGCCAGGCGCTGATGGGCATCCTGGCGCGGCGACGCGGCCGGCAGTGGCCGGCGTTGAAAAAGGAGATCGACGAGGCGTGCGCCGACGTACGGAGCAAGGGCCATTGCGCCGCCTCGTGGCAACCGGAGGTGGTCGCCATCGCGGCGCCGCTGGTGACCGAGGATGCGGTCTATGTCTTCAACCTGAGCCTGTCGACGGTCGAATCGCCGGAGTCGATCTCGAGCGAGCTGGGGCCCGCCCTGCTGGCGCTGATCGACCGGGTGCGGCGCGAACTCGACAGGCGCGACCCGCGGGGCCTGTAGGGCCCAGGTGCGGCAGGGGCCTCAGGGCAGCTCGACGGCGCCCATGCGCGCCACGATGGTCGCCGTGCGGCCGTTGAGGTAGGACGAGTTCGGACGCATTTCGTAGAACTGCGGGCTCGGTAGCATCACGGCCAGGCGTGCAGCCTCCGAGGGCGACAGGCGCGCCGCACTCTTGCCGAAGTAGCGCTGCGCGGCCGCCTCGGCGCCGAACACGCCGTTGCCCCACTCGACGCTGTTGAGGTAGATCTCCAGGATGCGCTGCTTGCTCAGGAAAAGCTCCAGCGCCATCGTCAGCACCAGTTCCTGGCCCTTGCGCAGCAACGTGCGCTCGCCCGACAACAGCAGGTTCTTCGCCAATTGCTGCGTGACGGTGGAGCCGCCGCGCAGGCGCGCCTGCACCGGTGCGGGGGCGGGCTTGCCGCGTGCGGCGGCGCGGGCGGCGCGCTTGGCTGCGAGCTCTTCGGCACGGGCGTTGCGCTGCCGGGCGCGCTCGATCGCCTCCCACTCCACGCCGTCGTGATTGACGAAGTCGGCATCCTCGCTGGCCAACACCGCGCGCTTGAGGTTGTCGTGGATCTGCGTATAGGGCAGCCACTGCTGGTGCCACCGCGCGTGGGCCCCGTCACGCAGCAGGATCTGCCACATCTCGGAGCGCTGGAAGGCGGTGGACTGCGGGTCGATCGCCGCCATGGCCGCGATGCGCAGCACGAAGAAGAGCTCGAGTGCGATTCCGGCCAGCAGCAGGCAGCCGATCCAGCGGACGAGGGCGCGCATCCCGGTGGTCAGGCGGCGTCGACGACGGCGCGCAGCTCGGCCAGCACCTCGGCCGACGGCGGGCGCACGCCGCGCCACAGCGCGAACGCCTCGGCCGCCTGCTCGACCAGCATGCCCAGCCCATCGCGCGGCACGGCGCCGTGCATGCGCGCCCAGTCCATGAAGCCGGCCGCGGCGCGGCCGTACATCATGTCGACCGCGAGCGCGCCGGGGCGCAACACACTTGCGGCCACCGGCACCGCGTCGCCGGACAGGCTGGAGGCGGTGGCGTTCACCACCACGTCGAAGCTGCCGGGCACGGCGTCGAGCGCCCAGGCTTCCAGCGCCGTGGAATGGCCCAGCGCCTGCGCCGAGTGTCGGCGCACCAGGGCCACGGCCTTGTCCACCGTGCGGTTGGCGACCACGAGCCGGCGCAATCCGGTGTCGAGCAGTGGGCCGAGCACGCCGGCCGCTGCGCCGCCCGCGCCGATGAGCAGCAGGTCGCGGCCTGCGAGCGGCACGCCAGCGTTGCGCTCGATGTCGTTGACCAGTCCCACGCCGTCGGTGTTGTCGCCGTGGAGGCGGCCGTCGGGCTCGAAGCGCAGCGTGTTCACCGCCTGCGCCAGCCGTGCGCGCTCGCTCAGCGACTGCGCCGACGCCGCGGCGTCGAACTTGAAGGGGACGGTGACGTTGCAGCCGCCGGCACGGTCACCTGCGGCAGTGGCTTCGGCACGGAAGGCGTCCACGGCGACAGCAAACCCATCGATGGGCGCCAGGCGCCGCCCGTAATCCAGCGCCTGGCCGGTGAGTGCGGCGAAGCGCGCGTGGATCCAGGGCGAGCGGCTGTGCTCGACCGGGTTGCCGATGACGCAGTAGCGGTCCATGTCGGTCGGTGTCAGTTGATGGGCTGGGTGGAGACCTGCGTCTCCAGCGTCTCGTCGCGCGTGAACTTGAATCGCGAAGGCATCAGCAACTGGTCGGTCTGGCGCCGCATCGCGTCGGTGAAGCGGCCGAAGTTGCCGATGCTGGCGACGATGGCCTGCGCACGCCGGTCCAGCTCCTTGTTGCCGGAGCTCTGGACGATCTCGGTGCCCAGCAGCGAGCCGTCGAAGTTGACGCTGACGATCATGGTCAGCGCGCCGTAGAGCTTCTTGCCGCCGGCCTGCGGGAAGCGCTCGGTGCCGCGTGCCTCGATCTTGCGTCGCAGCGTGTCGACGTACACGGCGTAGGTCGCCTCCTTGGTGGCGGGGCTCACGAAGCGGCGCTTGGGCCGCGCGTTCTCCTCGTTCACCCGGCGCTCGATCTGGGCCAGCAGCTCCAGCAGCTGGCGGCGCTTTTCTTCCTGCGCCGTGTTGTCGTTCGGCTGGCCGGCCTGGCGCGGATCCGGCATCGGCATGGCGGCGAGCTGGGCGCGCACCTGCGCCAGCAGCATCATCTGCTGTGCCTGCATGGCCTCGATCTGCTTCTGGGCCTCTTCTGCAGAGTCGCCCACGGCGGTGAAGGCCGAGGGCGGCAGCGGACTGGTGGCGCGGCCCTTGTCGAGGTCGCCGCCGCCGGCCAGCGAAGCCTGGGCCAGCGCCTGCGGCTTGTCGGGCGCTTCGCCCTTGGCCTTGGCATTGACCAGGATGATCTCCAGCGGCGTTTCCTGGAAGACGCGGTTGAAGGCCTCGGGATCGGCGAAACGGACCGCCAGCAGCCCAGCGTGGGCCAGGACCGACAGGCCCAGCGCAATCTGCAGCGTGCTGAAGTCCTTGAGGTTCATGCCGCGCTGGGCTCGGCGGTGGGCGCGTCGGCTGCGTCGCCGTCGGCCAGGTCGACGGCGATGGCCAGCGGGCCGGCGGCCGGCTCGTCGTCGTCGCCCTCGTCGGTGGCTTCGGGGGTGGCGGCGGCACCGAGGCGGTCGGTGACGGTCCCGTTGACGGCCAGCGCGATCTCGTCGATGTCACCCAGGCGCACCCGCACGCGGCTGCCGCGCGGCAGGCCCTGCGCGCCCAGCACCGGCAGCACCAGCGGCAGGGTGTCGGCGCGCACCAGCGTCTCGCCCGCGCCGCCATCCTTGATCAGCGTGGCGTCCAGCTCCTGGATGCCCTGCTGCTGCAGGTACTTGAGCGTCCAGAAACGCTCCATGCCGGCCTGGTAGGCGTTGTAGGTGCCATAGGCGGCATCGAAGCCCGAGAGGATGGAGAACAGGCTCGCGTCCTTGGGCTTGAAGGGCGCTGCGAGGGCGGCGGTCTTGCCGTGGCGGGCGGCGGCGATGATCTGCCACTGGTTGACCAGGTCGGTGTAGCGGCGCAGCGGCGAGGTGCTCCAGGCGTAGCTCTTCACGCCCAGGCCCGCGTGCGGCAGCGGCTTGGTGCCCATGCGCACCTTGATGCCAGGCGCCAGGCTGGCCTGGCTGCGGTAGAGCGCCGGCACGCCCAGCTCGCCGAGCCAGCCGCCCCAGCTGCTGTTGGCCAGGATCATGGCCTCGGAGACGATCAGGTCCAGCGGCGCGCCGCGGCGGCGGGTGCTGATCTGCACGGTTTCGCTGCCGGTCGGCTCGGCCTGGTCGTTGCCGACGAGCCGGAAGTTGTAGTCGGGCCGGTTAAAGGTCTCCGGCTTGCCGCGCACCGCCTCCCGGCCGAGCTTCAGGTGGCGGGCGAGGCGATACAAAAATGATAGCGGCTCACGCAGGCTCCATGCGGCTTCCGGGCCTTTTTGGCTTGGAATGGAGGCACTGTCGAGCCAGGTCTCGTCGATCACGCCGTCGAGCTGGTCATGGCGCAGGTTGGCCACGATCGGCACGCGCTCGAGCTTCGTCTCGGTGCCCACCACATCCAGCGTCGCCTCGTTGAAGCGGACGTAGAGCGACACGGCAGGCCGGTCGCCGCCGTCGAGCAGGGTGTAGGTCTGCACGATGTCGTCGGGCAGCATCGTGATCTTGTGGCCCGGCATGTAGACCGTCGACATGCGGTTGCGGGCCACCTGGTCGAGCGCGCTGTCGGGCGCGATGGCCAGGCCCGGCGCGGCGATGTGGATGCCCACGGTGACGGTGCCCGAGCCCAGGCCTTGCACCGAGAGCGCGTCGTCGATCTCGGTGGTCTGCGAGTCGTCGATCGAGAAGGCCTGCACGCCCTCGGCGCGCGGCAACTCGTCGGCGATGGCCGGCGCCGCCAGCGCAGGAAAGCCCGTGCCCTTGGGAAAGTTCTCGAACAGGAAGCGCTTCCAGTGGAACTGGTAAGGCGAGTCGATGGCGCCCGAGGCCTCGAGCAGGTCCAGGGGCGCACGCTGGCTGGCGCGTGCGGCCTCGACCACGGCCTTGTACTCGGGCGCGTTCTTGTCGGGCTTGAACAGGATCTTGTAGAGCTGCTCGCGGATCGGCGCCGGGCAGCGGCCGGCCGCCAGCTCGGCCGACCATTCGGCGATCTGCGCCTGGATGGCCTTCTTCTTCTCGATGGCCGCCAGCGCCTGCTGCACGATCTCGGCCGGCGCCTTGCGGAAGCGCCCCTTGCCGGCGCGGCGGAAGTAGTGCGGCGCCTCGAAGAGTGCGAACAGCGCCGCGGCCTGCTGCACCAGCGAGGGCTTGGCGGTGAAGTAGTCGGCCGCGAGGTCGGCGAAGCCGAATTCCTCGGCCGGCGCGAATTCCCAGGCCAGGTCGAGGTCGACGGTGGCGGCCAGCGTGCGCGCCTCGGCGATCAGCTCCGCCGGCGCGGGCTTGTCGAAACGCAGCACGATGTTCGCGCCCTTGACCTTGACGCGTTTGCCGGTCTCCAGCTCCACCTGGGCGGAGGATTCGGCCTCGGACAGCACGCGGCCGCCGAGGTACTTGCCGGCTTCTTCGAACAACACAAACATCGGGCGATTTTCACACGCAGGCCGCCGCCACCCGCCGGTGGCCGTTCAGGCCGGCGAGAGAAAGGCCACCACGTCGGTCAGGTGGGCGCGTTCGAAGTCCGACAGCGCGTGGTCGCCGCCCTCCAGCAGGCGGGTCCGGCTGCCGGGGTAGCGGGCCGACATCTCGCGCCAGTCCAGCACCTCGTCCCCCTTGGCGATCACGGCGAACACGCGCTCCGGGTGGTCCAGCGCGCCCACCTCGAGCGCGGCCAGTTCACCGATGAACTCGGGCCGGAAGAAGAAGCGCTCCTCGGGGCTGTGCCAGGTGTGTTGTTCGCCGATGTACTTCGCCAGGTCGCGCGCCGGATCGACCGCGGGGTTCAGCAGCACCGCGCGAGCACCGGTCATCGCGGCGACGTAGGTGGCATAGAAGCCGCCCAGCGAGGACCCGATGACGCCCAGGCTCTGGCGCGGCCAGTCGGCGATGCCGGCCAGCACCAGGTCCATCGCTTCACGCGGCGAGGGCGGCAGCTGCGGACACCACCATTCCACGTCGGGATGGTGCACGGCCATGTAGGCCGCGGTGGCCTGGGCCTTGGCGGAGCGTGGCGAGGACCGGAAGCCGTGCAGGTAGAGCAGGTGGGTGATGGGCGGCAGGGGCATCTGGATCCGACCGGGGCGAGGGCGCGGTGCGAAGGGCCATTGTCCTGCGCTGCGCCTGCCCAAGCCAGACGCGCACGCGCGGCGCGCGGATAATCCCGGCCCATCATGTCAGCGGTCTTCCAGCAGCCCTCGCTCGTGCGGCGCATCCTGCCCGTCTTCCAGGGCTTCGACGGCTTCCTGGCCTTCGCCGTCTTCCTGCTGTGCTGCGCCGGGCTGGTGACGATGTATTCGTCCGGCTACGACCATGGCACCCGCTTCCTCGACCATGGCCGCAACATGCTGCTGGCCGGCTTCATCATGTTCGTGGTGGCGCAGATCCCGCCGCAGCGGCTGATGAGCCTGGCGGTACCGCTGTACCTCTTCGGTGTCGGGCTCTTGATTGCCGTGCTGCTGTTCGGCGTCACCAAAAAGGGGGCCAAGCGCTGGATCAACGTCGGCATGGTGATCCAGCCCAGCGAGATCCTCAAGATCGCCATGCCGCTGATGCTGGCCTGGTGGTTCCAGCGGCGAGAAGGGCAATTGCGGCCGCTGGACTTCATCGTGTCCTTCGTCCTGTTGGCGGTGCCGGTGGGGCTGATCATGAAGCAGCCCGATCTGGGCACCTCACTGCTGGTGCTGGCCGCGGGGCTGGCGGTGATCTTCTTCGCCGGGCTGCCCTGGAAGCTGATCGTGCCGCCGGTGATTCTCGGCATGGTGGTGGTGTCGTTGGTCGTGGGCTTCGAGTCGAAGCTCTGCGCCGACGGCGTCGACTGGAAGGTGCTGCACGACTACCAGAAGCAGCGCGTGTGCACGTTGCTCGACCCCACCAAGGACCCTCTGGGCAAGGGCTTTCACATCATCCAGGGCATGATCGCCATCGGTTCCGGCGGCGTCGGCGGCAAGGGATTCATGCAGGGCACGCAGACGCACCTGGAGTTCATCCCCGAGCGCACCACCGACTTCATCTTCGCCGCCTACTCCGAGGAATTCGGGCTGGCGGGCAACCTGTTCCTGATCTTCTCCTTCCTCTTCCTCGTGTTCCGCGGGCTGATGATCGCGCTCGACGCGCCGACGCTGTTCTCGCGCCTTCTGGCCGGCGCGGTGTCGATGATCTTCTTCACCTACGCCTTCGTGAACATGGGCATGGTCAGCGGCATCCTGCCCGTGGTGGGCGTGCCGCTGCCCTTCGTGAGCTATGGCGGCACGGCCATGGTGACGCTGGGGCTGGGGCTGGGCATCCTGATGTCGATCTCGCGCGCCAAGCGGCTGGTCCAGACCTGACGGCAACTCGCAAGGCAGACCAGCCACGTGCCGCGGAGCCGGCTTTGCCGGGCCGCAGGCAGCGTCCCCTCCTCGGGAGGTGGCGAATTACACGCAGCGCAGCGAAGTGAAAAGCCGGGAGGCAGATAATCGTTCGATGATCTCCCGCGAACCCACCATCGAGCGCCTGGCGACGGCGCAGCAGCTGCTTCTCACGCCCTTCGGTCTGGACGAGACGCACCTCGCCAAGGCACTGGCGGAGATCAAGGCGCACCGGGTCGACGACGCCGACCTCTACTTCCAGTACACCCGCAGCGAGGGCTGGAGCCTGGAAGAAGGCATCGTCAAGACCGGCAGCTTCAGCATCGACCAAGGCGTCGGCGTGCGGGCCGTGAGCGGCGAGAAGACGGCCTTCGCCTATTCGGACGACATCTCCGAGGCCTCCCTGCTCGACGCCGCCCGCACCGTGCGGGCCATTTCGGCCGCAGGCGGCGCGGGGCGAGCGAAGGCTGCTACGAAAAAGATAGCGTCCAGTCGCTCGCTTTACCCCGGCATCGATCCCATCGCCACGCTGGACAGCACCGCCAAGGTGAAGTTGCTGGAGCGGGTCGAGAAGCTCGCGCGCAGCCGCGATCCGCGCATCGCCCAGGTCATGGCCGGATTGGCCAGCGAGTACGACGTGGTGTTGGTGGCGCGCGCTGACGGCACCCTGGCGGCCGACGTGCGCCCGCTGGTGCGTCTGTCGGTCACCGTGATCGCCGAGCAGAACGGCCGCCGCGAAATCGGCTCCGGCGGCGGCGGCGGACGCTTCGGCCTGGCCTATTTCGGCGATGAGCAGATCGCGGAATACGTCGACCACGCGGTGAGCTCGGCGCTGACCAACCTCGAATCGCGCCCCGCGCCGGCCGGCGAGATGACCGTCGTGCTCGGCCCCGGCTGGCCCGGCATCCTGCTGCACGAGGCCATCGGCCACGGACTGGAGGGCGACTTCAACCGCAAGGGTTCCTCGGCTTTCAGCGGTCGCATCGGCCAGCGCGTGGCGGCCAAGGGCGTGACGGTGCTGGACGACGGCACCATCGCCGACCGCCGCGGTTCGCTCAACGTCGATGACGAGGGCAACGCCAGCCAGCGCAACGTGCTGATCGAGGATGGCATCCTCAATGGCTACATCCAGGACGCGCTCAACGCGCGGCTCATGAAGGTCAAGCCCACCGGCAACGGCCGCCGCGAGAGCTACGCCCATGTGCCGATGCCGCGCATGACCAACACCTACATGCTGGGCGGCGACAAGGACCCGAAGGAAATCGTCGCCAGCATCAAGAAGGGGCTGTATGCCACCAACTTCGGCGGCGGTCAGGTCGACATCACCAGCGGCAAGTTCGTCTTCTCGGCCAGCGAGGCCTACTGGGTCGAGAACGGGAAGATCCAGTACCCGGTCAAGGGCGCGACCATCGTGGGCAACGGCCCCGATGCGCTCACGCGCGTGACCATGATCGGCAACGACATGGCACTCGATTCGGGTGTCGGCACCTGCGGCAAGGAAGGCCAGAGCGTGCCGGTCGGCGTCGGCCAGCCGACGCTGCGCATCGACGGGCTCACGGTCGGCGGCACGGCCTGAGCCGCGACGCTTGATGCGAATTGGCGACATGCGCTTCGAAGACCCTGTGCTAGAGTCTGCCCCCATGCCTGCCTCGCGCGCTTACTACTTTGCCTACTTTTGGTTCCCGGATTCCGGCGGACGAGTGGCGCGCGCGTAACAGCAGACAGACCGAACCCCTCAGAACCGCCGGTGCGAAAGCCCCGGCGGTTTTTTCTTGGCCGCCCCGAAATCACCCGCCACAACAACCCAGAGGAAAAACGAGCATGAGTCCCAAAGCCACCCCCGGCACCAGCGAATCCTGGTACGCGCAACCCGTCGAGAAGACCAGCCAGACCGACGACCAGCGCATCAAGGACATCAACGTGCTCCCTCCGCCCGAACACCTCATCCGCTTCTTCCCCATCGGCGGCACGCCGGTGGAACGGCTGATCGGCCAGACGCGCCACGCCATCCACAACATCATGGCCGGCAAGGACG